>JBMOGO010000058.1:0-19885 GCA_049318305.1 Polymorphobacter sp. | reverse complement strand
TCATCTCATGCCGTGGAACTTCAAGCCCTGAAGGGCCTCGGCACATCGCTTACAAATGGCAACGATATCCAGATCCTGTTCGGGCTGGGCGGCTATTGTGACCTTAACGGCGATGATTGCGGTCCCATCGACCTTGGCTATGCCGTGCAGTTTGGCAACAGCGACCCGGTCAGCAGCTTCGCCCTCCACGGCAACGGCATCCTGTCGTTCGGCAGCGCCATCGATTTCTTCGGGACCCCCGCCGATGGCAACACCACCTTTGTCGACAGCATCTTCAACTTCGAGACGCCGGCCCCGGCCAGCTATGGCCTGAACCTGGTCAGCGTCGGCCAGAACAATAAAATCGATTTCCAGTCCTTTGGCGCGTTCCTACAAAGCGCCAAGGTCAGCTTGGGCCCCAATGGCCGCATCAATGCCGAATGGTTTACCTGCTTCACGCCGACATCCGCCACCTTCTGCCCGTCATCTCAGCGCCAGTTCCTTACTCTGGCGCCCAGCCCGGCCGGGTATCGCGCCATTATTCGCGGCGCGCTGAACGGCGGCGCTGATACCGGCACGGTCATCAACGGCGTCTTCACCGCCCGCCCTGCCAACACGGTCTTCCTGATCCCGGCGAGGTTCAGCCTTTTTGCCCCCAGTGTCGTTCCTGAACCGACAAGCTGGGCGATGCTGATCGCCGGTTTTGGCTTCACCGGCGCCGCGCTGCGCCGCCGCCGCCGCAGCATCGCTGCCGCCTGACGGCGATCAGGCCCCCGCCCGCGCCACTGCGGCCGCCTCCACGCGCGTCCATTTCGCCAGCAGGCGCAGCGCCGCCGGCACCGCTGACAGGCCGGCGATCATCGCAAAGCGTCCGGCGCGGCTGTTGGCCAGCCGCTGAACGGTGGTCGCCAACCGCACCTGGGTGCCGACATCGCCGCGCAGCCGCTGTTGAAAGGCCGCCGCCGAAGCACCGGCGGCGAGCATATCCGCTGCCATTCGGCCGCCGTGGAGCGCCATTGCCATGCCGTCGCCGCAGAAACTCGGGATGACCGCCGCCTGGTCACCGAGCCGCCACAGCCCGTCCGCCGCTGCAACAGGGGCCAGATAGCCATAGGGCACCGCCGAAATGGTCAGCGGTTTGGCCAATAGCGGCTCGGAATCGCCCAGCATGGCCAGCCCAGGCTCGCGTAGAAGCTGCGCAAATAGCGCCGGCCAACCGCCGCCAAGTGCCTTGAACCTTTCGCGATCGACCAGCAGGCACAGGTTTATCCGGTTATTTTCGACCAGTTGCACCCCCGCATAGCCACCCTCGAACGCCGTTACCTCTACGACACCCGCCAAGGCCGCGCGCAATTTGGGGGTCGCGCGAAAGAATTGCTTGAAGCCGATCAGGTCCGCAATCGTGCCCTTTGGGTCGCGCGGCAGCCCGCGCAGTTCGTGCTTTCCCGTCGCCAGCAGCAGCGGGCCGGCCTCCAGTGCGCCCTCCGCCGTCACCGGGCGGCCATCGGCAAGGTGCCGCACCGTCACCCCGCGCTGCACATCCACCCCCGCAACCGCTGCATGATCGAGCAGCGCCGCATCGAGTGCGCGCCGCGTTACCCCCGTTGCCACGAACGGCAACCGGGCTTGCGCCGTCCGCTGCCCGACATGCAACCGCATCGTATCGATGCGCGAACCGCCCAGCCGCGCCACATCGAAGCCCAGCGCCGCCAGGTGGCGCCCCGCCTCCACCGACAGGAACTCGCCGCAAATCTTGTCATGCGCGCCGCTTTCGCGCTCCAGCAGCAGCGGCGGCTGCCCCAGTTGCGCCAGCCGCGTCGCCGCGCTGCCCCCCGCCAGCCCGCCACCGATGATGACCGCGCGGCTCATTTCAACCGCCCCACGCCCCACCGGAACGGCAGGTGCCAGCGCACATCTGCCTCAACACCCGCAGCTGCCAGCAGCCGGTCCCAATCCGCCCGCACGAATGCCCGTCGTACCGACAGCGCACCGTCATGCTGCACGATCGGGTGCCAGCGCAGCACGCCGGCGAGCACGCGATAGCCCGCCCAGGCCAGCCAGTGGCGATGCAGGTCGTTGATGAACCAGCCGCGCACCGCTGCTCGCTCCATCCAGCGCAGGAACCCTACCAGTTCGGCGTCGTCCATATGGTGCGCAACCAGCGAGGAAATGATGAAATCCGGGGCAAGATCCAGCGCTGCCGCATCACCGGTGCGGTATTCGATGCCGAGTTCCGGCGCCACCAGCGCCGCCACCGGCGCGCTGCGCGGGTTGAGATCGACGCCGACCAGCCGCGCGGCCTTGCCATGACGCCGGGCCCAGCGCGCAATCGCCCGCAACATGTCGCCGTGGCCGAACCCGACATCGACCAGAGTGAAGCTGTCCTGCCCCCGTGTGGCGCGCGCCAGCCACGCCAGCGTCGGCGGCCGCGCCATGGTGACGGTGTTGACCCGCGCCAGATCGGTGATGAGCGCCGCATAGGTTGCCGCCGGCAGGTCATCGGCATCCATCAGTTCCGGCTGCTGGGCCCGCGCCGAAAGGTCCATCCGCAGCGCCGCCGCCGTCATCCGACGGCGGTAAAGCGGAAGCTTTCGGCGGCCAGCCCCGGCCCGAAGGCAACGCCGAAGCCGCGCGAGGCGCGTTCGACGCCAGTGCCGACCTGCCCCATGATGCGCTGCAGGACGAACATCAGCGTCGCCGACGACATGTTGCCGAAGTCACGCAGCACGCCGCGCGACCAGTGCAGCGCATCGCCGGGCAAGCCGAAACCGGTTTCAACCGCATCGAGGATCGTGCGCCCGCCGGCGTGCACCGCCCACAGGTCATAATCACCGACATGGCTGCCGCGCAGCAGGCCTTCACCGTCGTTGCGCTCCCGCTCATAGGTCAGCGCGCGCTGGATCCGCCCCGGGACTTCGCCCGACAAATGCATGTCAAAGCCCTGGTCGCCGATGCGCCAGGTGATCGCGTCACCCGAATCGGCAATGGTGGTGGCGCGAAAATCGTTCAACGCCAGCCCGGTTTCGTCCGCCGTGACCAGCGCTGCCGAGCAGCCATCGCCGAACAACAGCATCGACAACAGGCGTTCGATATTGCCGGTCTCCTGAAAATGCAGCGTGCACAGCTCGAGATTGACGACCAGCACCCGCGCCGCAGGGTCGGACCGCACGAAATGATGCGCCAGCCGCAGCGAATTGACCGCCGCATAACAGCCCATGAAGCCGACGACAGTGCGCTCGACACCCGGGTTCAGCCCGGCCGCCTTGACGATCAGCTGGTCGATGCCGGGCGCGATGAAGCCGGTGCAGGACGCAACGACGAGATGGGTGATGCGTTCGCGCTCCCCATCCAGCCCCAGCGCGTCGAGCGCCGACGCCGCAATCACCGGCGCCGATGTCTCGAATCGCGCCATGCGGGTGGCGGTGGTGGGGAAATTGCCGTGCTGATAAAAGCCATCGGTATCAGCCATGAAGCCGTCGGGGTTCTGCACCGGCTCGAAATAGGAGAAGCGATGGTCGATCCCGGCGCGGCCGACCATCCGCTTGAAGAGCAATTCGCTGCGCCGATCATCGATCATGCCGCCGACAAAGCGCACGAACGCATCATGGACGTCGTTGGGCGGGACGGCGGTGCCGATGCGATTGATGTGCGCGGTAACCAAAATCTGTCTCCCGACCCCCCAACCTTGCCTGCCCGTTCAGCGGCAAAGTTGCAAGGCGGCGCAGGGTCGCTGCTATAAGGGCGGCATGATCGACCGCTTTACCGATGTTCCCGGCCTGCGC
The DNA here is from genome assembly GCA_049318305.1 of Polymorphobacter sp. Classification (GTDB taxonomy): domain Bacteria; phylum Pseudomonadota; class Alphaproteobacteria; order Sphingomonadales; family Sphingomonadaceae; genus Sandarakinorhabdus. The sequence continues at coordinate 16,124 of JBMOGO010000058.1, read as the reverse complement.
ATCGGCCATGCCCATGATGCCGTGGTTAACACCGGGGTGACCATCATCGTTCCCGATGCGCCGGCAGTGATGGCGGTGGATGTGCGCGGCGGCGGCCCCGGCACTCGCGAAACTGATGCGCTCGACCCCTCGACACTGGTCGAACGCGTGCACGGTCTGGCGCTGGCCGGCGGCTCGGTGTTCGGGCTGGCGACAGGGGACGAGCTGGTATTGTGCCTGTCTGCGGCGGGAATCGGGCTGGCGATGGGGCCGGGCGTGCCCGCCGTGCCGGTGGTGCCGGGTGCGATCCTGTTCGATCTCGCCAATGACGGTGACAAGAGCTGGGGTGCAGAGCCACCCTATCGCCGCCTGACGCGCGCGGCCTATGCGGCGCTGGGCAGCGATGATGGCAGTGGCCGCCAGGGTGCCGGATGGGGCGCGCGTGCCGGCAGCCGCGCCGGCGGCATCGGCAGCGTGTCCGCCGTCCTGTCCAATGGCCACCGCATCGGCGCGCTGATCGCGGTCAACTGCTTTGGCGAGGTCTATGCAGGCGCGCCGCCCGATGGCGCCGTGGCGATGCCCAAGCTGGGCCGCGTCGCCGGGCTTGCCGATGCCGGCAGCCGCAACACCACCATCGGCGTCATCGCAACCGATGCGCCGCTGACCCGCGCCGAGGCGCGCCGCGTCGCGATGATGGCGCATGATGGCCTGGCGCGCTGCGTCCGGCCGATCCATTGCCCGTTCGATGGCGACAGCCTGTTCGTTTTGTCCACCGCAGCGCCGGGCAGCGGCGGCAGCGACCCGGTGACATTGACGGAAATCGGCACCATTGCTGCCGACCTTGTGGCGCGTGCCGTGCGCCGCGCGGTGTTCGGTTAGTCGCCGACGACCGCGATGCGTTCGGCATCGAGTGCCGCCAGCCGGCTGCGCAGGGCGGCAGCGCGCTGTATGTACGGCTCGGCGCCGGCCTTGTCCACCACGTCATCGTCGATCTGGTCGAGCGCGCGCGCCTGCACCGCCAGCGGCAGGAACGCAGATTCGAAGCGGCTGCGTTGCACCTCCGCCTCGGTGGCGGCGTTCGAATCACCGGCACTGCCGCGCGCGGCCGCATTCGCCGCCTGCATCGCGTGCCGTAGCGCCGGCAGCTGCGCTTCGACCGCCGCAATGGCTTTTTCGGTCGCATCGAGGCGCGCCGGCACGTCCGCCGTGACCGGCGGAGGGGCGACGGCAACCGGTTCCGGCGCGGCTGGGAACACGTCCTGCCCACAGCCGGCACAGGCACCAAGCGGGGTGCGCGGCACCAGCGGCGACACCTCGCCGGCGCGCGGTGCCAGCGTCGGCCACTTGCCGCCGCGGTTCATGCCCGAACAGCCCGCCAGCGCGGCAGCGATGGCGAGGATCGGCAACAAATGGGGGATACGCATGACTAATGCTGCTATCCTTGCCAGCAACCGCACGCAAGCGGTTGCCAAGCGCCGATCACTCGCTTATGTGCACCCTCCTTCGCACCCATAGCTCAGCTGGATAGAGCATCAGACTACGAATCTGAGGGTCGGGCGTTCGAATCGCTCTGGGTGCACCATTTTCCCTATTGCCGGACGTAGCGCACTTCGGTGCCGTCCTTGCCCTTGAAGCTGAGGCCGGACCAGGTCGGCTGCTGGTCGTACCACATGTTCATGTCGACATCGCCGCTCAGCACCAGCCGGCTGGCGCGGACCTGCCCCGATTTGACGGTAGCGATCGCCTCCACCCCCTGCTGCACCACCCTTGGACGCAGCAGCTTGCCATCCTGGGTGTTGATCCACGGCCCGTCCATCTGGCTGCGGTTCCAGTGCGTGGCGGGATGGGCATTGGCCGGCGCCACATAGCGCGGAGTCTGGCTGCCCTGCACCACCAGCGCGCCATTTTCGCGGCGGCCGGTGACAGTGAATTTCTTGCCATCGTCGTCGGTGGTGCTGTCGAGCGCCACCACCTCATCCCCCACCCAGCGTTCGGTGGCGCGATGCGAATAGCGATACAGCGTGATGAAGGCCGCCTTGACCATCAGCTCGACAGCGACGCGCACCACCAGATTGTCACCCTTGCGTTCAAAGGTCAGCACATGGGTGCCCAGCCGGCTGCCCTTGCGCATCACGTCGAACGCCAGCCGGTCACCGGCCGGCACCGGCAGGGCCGCACGCGCCGGCAGCGGCAGCGCCGCCAACACTGCCCCACCCAGCAACAGCTCGCGCCTGTCGATCATGGTCGCTCCTGTATTCCGCCCGCTCGTGCCGGGAATGTGCCGCCGCTGGCGCAGCGATACGCGGGAATGTGCCGCCGCTGGCGCAGCGATGCAATGATTTCGTGGCCTTTGCGCCCTGCCGCACTACACTCAATGCATGGCGGCAGGGGGCGATGTGATCGGTTTGGCAGAGACTGGCGGCCCGGCGCCGCGGCGGCCGCTCTATGCGCAGCTTTACGTCCAGGTGCTCTTCGCCATCGTCGCGGGCGGGGTGATCGGTGCGCTGGCACCCGAAACCGGTGTGGCATTGAAGCCGCTGGGCGACGCTTTCATCAAGCTGGTCAAGATGATCATCGCGCCGGTGATCTTCCTGACCATCGTCACCGGTATCGCCGGGATGCGCGATCTGGGCAGCGTCGGGCGGGTGGCGGCCAAGGCGTTCGCCTATTTCCTGACGTTTTCGACCATCGCGCTGATCGTCGGGCTGCTCATCGGCAACCTTGTCCAGCCTGGCGCCAGGCTCAACATCGACCCGGCAACGCTCGATACCGGCGCGATCAGCGATTATGCCGCTAAGGCGAAGGAGCAAAGCGTCACCGGCTTCCTGCTCGCCATCATCCCCGAAACCATTGCCGGCGCCTTTGTCGACGGCAATCTGTTGCAAATCCTGTTCTTCGCGATCAGCTTCGGCATCGCGCTGGCGTCGGTCGGCGCGCCCGCCAGACCGGTTGTCGACCTGCTTGGCGCGCTGGCGCAGGGCTTTTTCAAGCTGGTGGCGATCTTCATGCGCGCCGCCCCCATCGGCGCGTTCGGCGCCTTTGCCTTCACCATCGGCAAATATGGCGTCGGCTCCATCGCCAATCTGGCGGCGCTGGTCGGCACCTTCTACCTGACGTCACTGGTCTTCGTGCTGGTCGTGCTGGGGCTGGTGGCGCGGCTTGCCGGCTTTTCGATCATCACGCTGATCCGCTATCTGAAGGGCGAACTGCTGCTCGTGCTCGGCACCAGTTCGTCCGAATCGGCGCTGCCCAGCCTTATGGAAAAGCTGGAGGCCGCGGGCTGTCCCAAACCGATCGTCGGCCTGGTGGTGCCCACCGGCTATTCGTTCAACCTGGATGGTACCAACATCTACATGACGCTGGCGGCGCTGTTCATCGCCCAGGCGACCAACATCGACCTGTCATTGGGTGACCAGCTGCTGCTGCTCGGCGTGGCTATGCTCAGTTCAAAGGGCGCGGCGGGGGTCACGGGTGCGGGCTTCATCACGCTGGCGGCAACGCTGTCGATCGTGCCGAGCGTGCCGATTGCCGGCATGGCGCTGATCCTGGGCATCGACCGCTTCATGTCGGAATGCCGGGCGCTGACCAATTTCATCGGCAATGCGGTGGCGACGATCGTGGTGTCGCGCTGGGAAGGCGGCATCGACGAGGCGCGGTTCGCAGCGGTGTTTGAACGGCGGGAGTTTGGGAACGGCGCCGTGCTGCCACCGGTGGAGAGTGACGCGGACTAAAGCCCCGTCAACCGCGCCGTCAGGTCCCACAACCGCGCGGCGCGGGTCTGGTCATTGGCCTTGGCCGACAGCGGCTGGCTGAACGCTTCGCGGCCGGGGCGTTGCCGGTTGCCCCAGCTCCAGTGGACGCCCGATGCGGTAAAGCGCGGGTCGGCCACCACATCCGCGGTGCGTTCACCGGCCAGCGGCTGGCTGACATAGCCCTTGGTGATGTTCTTCTGGAACCAGGGGAAGATGCGGCGGAACAGCGGCGGCGCGTGGCGGAACAGCGGCGTATCGGCGACGCAGCCCGGATACAGCGTCGCGAACACGATGCCGGTGTCGGCATGAAAGCGGCGGTGCAGCTCGCGGCTCATGATCATCGTGCACAGCTTGCTGTCCTTGTACGCCTTGCCGGGCTTGAACGGCTTGCCGTCGATCATCGCGATGGGATCGAGGAACCCGGCTTCCAGCCCCTGCAGGTCGCCGATGTCGGCGGGCGCCGGGATCGGCACCTTGCCGCCGAACTCTTCGGAATTGGCGGTGACGGTGCCCAGCGTGATCAGCCGCGGTGCCGGGGCGTTCTGCAGGTCGGGCAGCAGCAGGTTGGCGAGCAGGAAATGCCCGAAATAATTGGTGGCGACGCTGATCTCATAGCCTTCGGGAGAGCGGATCGGCGCTTCGGCGCGCGGCAGGTAGACGGCGGCGTTGCACAACAGAGCATCCAGCCCGCGCCCGCTGGCGTGGAAGGCGGCGACAAAGCTGCGGACACTGGCCAGCGACCCCAGGTCGATATGCAGCAAGGTCCGCGAGGCGGCCGGGATGCCGACCTCCAGCGCCGCTGCTTCGGCCTTGGCAAGGTCGCGGCAGGCCATCACGACGTGCCAGCCGCGATCCGCCAGCGCCTTGGCGGCCCATAGGCCGACGCCGGAGGAGGCGCCGGTGATGATGACGGTTCTGGCGTCAGTGGCAGTCATGGCGGTCCTGAATAGGCTGGTGAACGCGCGCCGTCTGCATGGCGCAACTGTTGGCACTGAGCAAGCAGCAGGTGCTTGACGAAAGGGGTTGCGGCGGGAGACGGTGGCACCATGCAGCCGCATTCCGACTTTCTGGCGCGGGTGACCCCGCCGCAAACCCCCGTGCTGGTGGTGCGCCGTGCCGCGCTGATGGCCAATCTGGGGGTCATGCAGGCGGCATGCGATGCCGCCGGGGTGCGACTGCGCGCGCATGGCAAGATGCACAAATGTTCGGCGCTGGCGGCGCTGCAGGTGGCTGGCGGTGCGGTCGGCGTGTGTTGTCAGACGGTCGGCGAGGCCGAAACCTATGCGCGAACGGGCATAGGTGATGTGTTGGTGACGGCGCCGGTGCCGCCCTGGGGCTGGGCGCGGCTGGCGGCGCTTCCCGGAACGGTCGCGGCGGTGGTCGATTCGGCGGCGCAGGTGGCGCTCGCGGCGGGGTCCGGGCTCGCGCTGTATGTCGATATCGACCTTGGCCAGCACCGCGCAGGGGTCAGGCCCGATGAGGCGCTGGCGTTGGCACGGGTGATTGCGGCAACGCCAGGCGTGCGTTTCGGCGGGGTGCAGGCCTATTGCGGGCATTTGCAGCATGTCGCCGACGCTGGCGCGCGCAAGGCGGCGCAGGCGGCCGCCAGCGCGGTGCTGGCCGTTGTGGTGGTACATTTGCGCGCTGCCGGTCTGCCGCCACCGCAGGTGACCGGCGGCGGCACCGGCACCTATGCGCATGATCTGGCTGGCGGCGTGTTCACCGAAATCCAGGCCGGCAGCTATGCCTTGATGGACGTCGATTATGACGTCGCAGGCGGTCCGGATGGCGATTGGCCGTTCGTGCCGGCACTGTTTGTCGCGAGTACGGTGGTATCGGCGCGCCATGCGGCGCTGGTCACCTGCGATGCCGGGTTGAAGGCGCTTTACACCGATGGCCCGGCGCCGCGGGTGGTCGCGGGTGCGGTGCCGGGCAGCCGCTGGCGGTCATTGGGCGACGAGCACGGCGCTATCATTCATCCGGCGTTTCTGGAGCGGTTGCGCGCCGATCCGTTGGGGGCCATCGACGCGATTGATGCCGACAGCGCGGTCCCGGCGGATGCGCCAACCGAGGGCGCGCTGGTCTGGTTGCAGCCCGGCCATGTCGACCCGACGGTGGCGCTGCACGACAGTTTCTGGGTCGCCGGCGAGGACGGCACGCTGGAACGCTGGGCGATCGATGCCCGCCGGGAGACGATATGAGCGCGTGGAAACTCGGCATCATCGGCGGATCAGGGCTTTATGCGCTCGATGCGCTGAAAAATCCGCAGTGGCAGGTGGTGGACAGCCCGTGGGGCGCGGCGTCCGATGCAGTGCTGACCGGGTCTGTGGGCGGCGTCGAACTGGTGTTCCTGCCGCGCCATGGCCGCGGCCACCGGGTGCCGCCGCACCAGCTGAATGCCCGCGCCAACATTGACGTATTGAAGCGGCTGGGCTGCACCGATGTTCTGGCGGTGTCGGCGGTCGGGTCGCTGCGGCAGGACTTTGCGCCGGGGCAATTCGCGCTGGTTGACCAGATTATCGACCGCACCAAGGGCCGGCCGTCGACTTTTTTCGAAACCGGCATGGTGGCGCATGTGCCGATGGCCGACCCCGTGTGCCCGCGGTTGACCGGGCTGGCAGCGGCGGCGGCACGGGCGGCGGGTGCGGCGGTGCATGGCGGCGCCACCTATCTGGCGATGGAAGGCCCGCAATTTTCCACCCGCGCCGAAAGCCGCATGTACCAGGGCTGGGGCTGCGATGTCATCGGCATGACGGCAATGCCGGAGGCCAAACTCGCGCGGGAGGCGGAGCTGCCCTATGCGCTGCTGGCGATGGTGACCGATTATGACTGCTGGCATGACGACGGCGATGTCGATGTGGCGCAGATCATCAAGGTGATGGGCGCCAATGCGGCGATCGCGCGGGCGGCGGTGACGGCGCTGGTACGCTCGCTGCCGGCGGTGCGCACGGCATCCCCCATAGATACCGTGCTCGATACGGCGCTGATCACCGCGCCGGATGCGCGCGATCCGGCGATGCTGGCGCGGCTGGATGCGATCATGGCGCGTATAAATCGCGGCCGGTAAATGCCGCGTTTTGGGCATTGGCGCAAAGGCAGCGAAGCTATAGCATCGTCGCAGGGACAGACATCGTGGGGAATCGAGATGAAAAAGTGGATCGCGGGTACCAGCTTGCTGGCCTTTGCCAGTGCCGGTCTGGCGCAGGTTCCAGCGCCGGTCGGGACGCCCGCGCCAACGGCGGCGGTTGCTGTCGACCCGGCGGCCGAGGCCGCGGCGGCCAAGGCGCGCGCCGAACAGGAACGCGCGGCCGAAAAGGCGCGCGAAAAGTCCGAGGATCAGGCGCGCGAAGCCCAGAAAAAGCAGGAACGCGCCGCCGAGAAACAGGCGGAAGCCGCCAAGAAGCAGGCAGCTGAACAGGAACGTGCCGCCGCCAAGGCAGCAGAAGCGGCCGCTGCCGCCGAGGCTGCGCGCGCAGCAGAAGCTGCCAAGGCCGCCGAAGCGGCGAGCGCTGCCGAAGCGGCCAAGGCCGCCGAAGCCGCCCGTGTCGCGGCGCTGCCCAAGGGTGATGCGCGTGACGTGGCAACGCAGGTCTGCCTGGCGGACGCCAAAGCGCGCGCCATGGCCAGCGGTGCCAGCAATGTGATGATGCGCGAGGTAAAGGACACCGACAAGATGAGCGACGGCCGCGCCAGTGTGCGTGCCGAGGTCGATGTCATCACCACCAGCAGCAGCGGCAAGGTCAAGACCCAGAAGAAGACCTTCAAATGCGACACCCGCAACGGCACGGTGACCAAGTTCAAATGGTGATCGCGCGCGCGGCGTGATGCCCGCTGGCCCTGCACCCCCCGGCTTTGTATGAGCCGGGGGACAGCGGGAGCCGACATGCAGCGCACGATTATCGATACCAGCAGCGGCCGGCGCGCAGCTTTGCTGTGGGACCGCGCCGGACCAGATGCACCGTGGCTGCATTTCGCCCATGCTACCGGCATGAACGCAGGCCTCTACGCGCGGCTGCTGGCACCACTGGCCGACCGCTTCCGCATCATCGCCAGCGATGCCCGCGGCCACGGCGCGACGGCGAAGCTGACCCCTGGTGACCCGGATGGCGACCGCGTGGAATGGGAAGTCTTCGCCGGCGACACGCTGGCCATCATCGATGCGGTGGATTCCGGCGCGCGCTGGCTGCTTGCCGGCCATTCGCTGGGCGGCTCGACATCACTGCTGGCAGCGGCGGCGCGGCCCGATCGGGTGGCCGGGCTGGTGCTGCTCGACCCGCCGTTCATTCCGTTCGTGATAGCGCGCGCGGCGCTGGCGGCGGGGGCTGTGACCCCCAACCCGATGGCGGACAAGGCCGGGCGGCGGCGCGCCGGCTATCCGGATTCGGCAACGGCGCGCGCCGCCTGGGCCGGCCGCGGGGTGTTCGCCAGCTTCAGTGATGACGATATGGACGCCTATCTGGGCGATGCCCTGCGCGAAACCGCCGATGGCGTGACGCTGGCGTGTTCCCCGGGGTGGGAGGCGGCAACGTTTCGCGGCGTGTCGCACCGCATCGAAGCGGCGCTGACTGGAGTGCAATGCCCGTTTGCGCTGCTCGCCGGTGAGATCGGATCGACGGTGCCGGCGGCAGAATTCGCCATCATAGCGGCGCATCCGCGGTGTGTGTCGGCGCAGCGGCTGGCGGGGTCGACGCATTTCCTGCCGCTGGAGCGCGGCGATGCGGTGCGCGCCGTCGTCGCAAGCGTTGCCGACGCCGCATAAATCGGGCCAATCGCCCTGTGCTGCGTTATGCCATCAGCTAGATTTTTCGAGGATCATACCATGCGCCACCTTCTGCTGCTCACTCCTCTGTTGCTCATCGCCTGCGGGGAAAAGGCCGACCTGCCGGTCACCGCCGGGCAGGGCAGTGCGCCAACGCTGCCAGCGCCGAAGAAAACCATGCTTCCGACGGTGAATTTCGCCAAGGTTATCGGCTGGGCAGCGGGCGAAAAGCCGGTGGCGGCGGCCGGGCTGGCAGTGGCGCCGTTCGCATCCGGGCTGGCGCACCCGCGCTGGCTGTACACCCTGCCCAACGGCGATGTGCTGGTGGCCGAAACCAATGGCCCGCCGCGCCCGGATGACGAAAAGGGCGTGATGGGCAAGGTGGCGAAGTTCGTCATGGCGCGCGCCGGGGCGATGGTACCGTCGGCTAACCGCATCACCCTGCTGCGCGATGCGGATGGCGATGGCGTGGCGGAGCTGAAAACCGTGTTCCTGTCCGGCCTTTATTCGCCGTTCGGCATGGTGCTGGTCGGCAGCGACCTGTTCGTTGCCGAGGCGGACAAGCTGACCCGCTTTGCCTATGTGCCCGGCGCAACCGCAATCACCACGCCGGGGACGAAGCTGGCGGACCTGCCAGGCGGGCTGCGCAACCACCACTGGACCAAGAATGTCGCGGCGTCGGCGGATGGCCGCACCCTGTATGTCGCGGTCGGGTCGAACTCCAACGTTGGCGAGAACGGGCTCGATATCGAAAAGAACCGCGCCGGCATCCTGGCAATCGACGCAGCGACCGGCGCGACGACGGTGTTCGCCACCGGCCTGCGCAACCCTGTCGGCCTGGCGTGGGAGCCGGTGACCGGCGCCTTGTGGGCCGCGGTCAATGAACGCGACGAATTGGGGTCCGACCTGGTGCCCGATTACATGACCAGCGTGAAGCCCGGCGGGCATTATGGCTGGCCGTGGAGCTGGTATGGCCAGCACGTTGATGAGCGCGTGAAGCCGGCGCGGCCCGATATGGTGGCGAGGGCGATCGCACCCGATTATGCGCTGGGGCCGCACACCGCCAGCCTGGGGCTGGCGTTTGCCGCACCGGCGCAGGCGCTGGGGCCGGCCTATGCCGAAGGCGCGTTCGTCGGCCAGCACGGATCGTGGAACCGCAAGCCGCCATCGGGTTACAAGGTGGTGTTCGTGCGCTTTGCCGGCGGCAAGCCGCAGGGCCTGCCCCAGGATGTGCTGACGGGCTTCCTTAACGCCAAGGGGGAGGCGTGCGGCCGCCCGGTGGGGGTGGCGTTCGACAAGGCCGGGGCGTTGCTGGTGGCGGATGACGGCGGCAATATCGTCTGGCGGGTGACGGGCGCGGCACCTGCGACTATGGCATCGCGTGCGCCGGCACCCGCCGGGGGGTGACGCGGCGGCGCGGCGGGCGTATTCCGGCGGCATCACACGGAGCCAGCCCATGAACGTCCACCAGACCCTGACACCCGAAACCCAGCACATGGCGCCCAAATGGCCGGCGTTCGACTGGCAGGACCCGTTGCTTCTCGATGCGCAGCTGACCGACGAGGAGCGCATCATCCGCGATGCGGCGCGGGGCTTTTGCGATGAAACACTGATGCCGGTGGTGAAGCTCGCCAACCGGCACGAAAGCTTCGATCCCGATCTGATGAAGAGGTTCGGCGCCGCCGGGCTGCTCGGGCCAACCATCGAGGGCTATGGCTGCGCCGGCGCCTCCTATGTCGCCTATGGCCTGGTGGCGCGCGAGGTCGAGCGCGTCGATTCGGCCTATCGTTCGGCGATGAGCGTGCAGTCGAGCCTCGTGATGTACCCGATCTGGGCGTACGGGTCGGAGGCGCAGCGCCAGAAATACCTGCCCGGGCTGGCCTCGGGGGAGCTGATCGGCTGCTTTGGGCTGACCGAGCCCGACGCCGGGTCGGACCCCGGCGGCATGAAGACGCGGGCAAAGGCAGTGCCAGGTGGCTATGTGCTGAGCGGCGCCAAGATGTGGATCACCAATTCACCGCTCGCCGATGTCGCGGTGATCTGGGCGAAGTGCGACGACGACAAGATCCGCGGCTTCGTGGTCGAACGCGGCGATGTCGGCTTCACGACCCCCAAGATCGAGGGCAAGTTCTCGCTGCGCGCCGGTGTCACCGGGGAAATCGTGCTGGCGGATGTGCATCTGCCGGCGGAACGCATCCTGGCCGGCGTCACCGGCCTCGCCGGGCCGTTCGGCTGCCTCAATAACGCCCGCTATGGCATCGGCTGGGGCGCGATGGGGGCGGCGGAATTCTGCTGGCACGCGGCGCGGCAGTACACGCTCGACCGCAAGCAGTTCGGCCGGCCGCTGGCAGCAACGCAACTGGTGCAGAAAAAGCTGGCGGACATGCAGACCGAGATCACGCTCGGCCTGACGCTGGCGCTGGCAGCCGGGCGGTTGATGGACGCGCACCAGCTGGCGCCCGAAGCGATTTCACTGCTCAAGCGCAACAATTGCGGCAAGGCGCTGGCGATCGCTCGCGAAGCGCGCGACATGCACGGCGGCAATGGCATTTCAGACGAGTATCATGTCATCCGCCACGTTATGAACCTGGAGGCGGTCAACACTTACGAGGGCACGCACGACGTCCACGCGCTGATCCTCGGGCGAGCGCAGACGGGGATTCAGGCGTTTTTCTGACAGTGAACGCTATCAATCGCCGTCGTGCCCTCCAACTTGCCGCTGCAACCGGGCTGCTTGCCTCTACGCCAGTGCTGGCGGCTGGCCGGCCCAACATCATCTTCGTGCTGGTCGATGATCTGCGCTGGGATGAATTCGGGGCGGCGGGTCATCCGTGGCTGGAAACCCCCAACATCGACCGGCTGGCCCGCGATGGCGCGATGTTCACACAGGCCATTCACGCCATTCCGCTGTGTTCGCCCAACCGTGCCTCAATTTTGACCGGTCAGTATCCATCGCGCCACGGCGTGACCGGGAACGAAGCGCGCAGCGAATTGAGCCACCGGCTCGACACCTTCCCGCGGGCATTGCAGGCGGCTGGGTACCGGACCGGCTTCATTGGCAAATGGCACATGGGCAACGACCCGACACCGCGCCCGGGTTTCGACTATTGGGTCAGCTTTCCGGGGCAGGGCAAGATCGTCGACCCGCCGCTTTTTGAGAACGGCACGCTCAGCACCGTTCCCGGCTATGTCACCGATCTGTTGTCCGATCGCGCCGTCGGCTTTCTGAAAGCCGGCGCGGCAAGTGACCGGCCGTTCTTTCTGATGCTGTCACACAAGGCCATCCACCCGGATGCCATCCAGCGCAATGATGGCTCGCTCGACCTGGCAGCCGGCAGCAAGTTTATTCCGGCGCAGCGCCACGCTGGCCGGTATGCCGACAAGACCTTCCCGCGCCGGGCGAACTATCTGGCGCCGGGCGCGGTGCCGCCGGGAGACAGCCATTTGTCAGCCGTACTGGCGCGCAAGTACGGCGCCGATACCCGCGCCAAATATGGCGGCGAGATCGATGCGAGCACAACGGAAGCCACTATTCGGGGCCGATCCGAAATGCTGCTTTCGATCGATGAGGGCCTTGGCCGAATCTTTGCCCAGCTTGAAGCCAACGGCCAGTTGGACAGCACGGCGATCATCCTGACCGGCGACAATGGCTATTTTTACGGGGAACATGGTCTGAGCACCGAGCGCCGACTACCCTATGAGGAATCGGTCAAAGCGCCGCTGCTGGTTCGTTACCCGGGTGTTGTTGCCCCCGGTAGCAAGATCGACGCGCTGGTCTCCAGCATCGACCTGGCACCGACGATCCTTGAACTTGCGGGTGTCCGTCCGGGTGCGCAGGTCCAGGGCCTGTCCTTTGCGTCAGCGCTGGCTGGCCGCACAGGCCCGCTGCGCGAGGCCGCCTACATTGAGTATAATGGTGACGAGGTTTTCGACTGGGTCGATACGTCAACCTATCGTGCCGTCCGCACGGACAGGTTCAAGTTGATCCACTGGGTGCAGGATCCGGCGCGTGGCGAACTTTATGATCTGGCTGCCGACCCTTATGAAATGGCCAACCTCTACGCCGATCCGCGCTATGCCCGGCAGCGCGCGACGTTGGAAGCCGAGCTTGCGCGGCAGTCCATCGCGGCACTGGGACTGCGGACGGACGTCAAGCCATCCGGCATGTGATCAACCTGCCGGCGGTTATCCGACCCGCTGCGCCTTGTCGGGGAAACGCTAGAGCCGCCGCCCGCCCTGCACCAGCGTCAGCAGCGCCAGGCCGACCGCCAGCATGCCGACCACCGGCGCCATGCCCCAGGCTTGGGTGCCGCCCCAGCGCGTCGCGCTTTCGACGAGCAGCGGCCCAATCCACATCGTCGCGGTGCCCGACAGCACATAAAGGCCGAAGAACACTCCGATGCGGTCGGGCGGTGCCACGCGGGTCAGCAGCGTGCGCGATGAGGCGTAAGCGGCGGTGACGGCAATCGCGATGAAACAGCCCAGTCCGAGGAAGACCAGTTCGGGCAAAGTAGTGAATATCGGCCCCTGCCACAGCGGCGGCCCGGCCCAGGGCTGAAACAGGATGCGATCGTGCGCCATGCCGAGCACCAGCGTCTGCACGACGATCAGCAACACCAGCTCGATCTGGACGGCGCGTTTCGGCCCGATATGATCATCCAGCCAGCCGGCCAGCAGCCCGCCAATGACGGCGGCGACCGACAGGACGATGCCATAGCCGAGCATTTCCAGCGTGCCCCAGCGCATCGACCCTGCCGCATACAGCCCGCCGAACACCAAGATGGACGTTAGCCCATCGGTATAGATCATGCGGGCAAGCAGGAAGACCAGCGGGTTGCGGTGGCCGCGCGCCTGCCTGACGAGCAGCGCCAGGTCGGCGGCGCCGGCGCGCACCGCCTGTGGCAGGCTGAGCCCGCTGCGCGCCATGTCGGGCACCAGCGCGAACAGCGGCAGCGCGCCCAGCGCCATGACGGCGGCAACGATCAGCGTGGTGATGCGATCGGGCTCCCCAAGCGCCGGATCGAGGCCCCATAACGGCGCCGCCGGCAGCCAGTCCCACGCGACCTTGCCGGGCAGGGCAAAGGCGAACAGCACACCGACCAGCATCAGCACCGACATGGCATTGCCGCCGGCCAGCGCGCGGCCGGAGGCGCGGCCGGCGCCCGCCATGCCGGCGGCGGGCAGCAACAGCGCGTTGTGCAGCATCTCGTGATAGGCAAACAGCGCGGTAATCGCAGCGATGATGGCGACAACAGCGGTCTGCGACAGGCCGGACCCACCTGGCGGGGTGAACCACAGCGCGGCGATCAGCGCCACCAGTGCGGTAACGACGCCCGCCAGCCAGGGCTTGCGCGGCCCCAGCCGGTCGACCATCGCGCCGAGCAGCGGCGCTGTCAGCATTACGATCCAGCCGCCCCATTTGTTGGCAGAGGCCACTAGTGTCTGGCCGAGCACCGGGTCACCGACGACGCGGGTGACATAATAGGGCGCGAAAATATAGATCGCGACGATAATGACATAGGGGTCGCGGCTGGCCTGGGCCAGCACCCAGGCGTTGGCGACGGCGCTGGCGCCCGGTCGCGCGCTACCGCGTGTCGAACCAATCGATGCGATAACGACCTCCCCCTATGGCGAATCGGCGCTCTGGCGGCGCCGTGGGGTCATCATGGCGATGTTGGGCCGGGTTGCAACGCGGCGTGTGGTGCCTCAACTGGCGGGCAGCACCTTGTGCCAATTTGTCACCGACCGACTCTCGAACAGGCCGGCCTGGTGGTAGGGGTCGGCAGTGGCAAAGGCGACCGCGGCCTCCCGGTCGTCGAAATCGATTATCAGCAGCGATCCCATGGCGCGGCCATCAGGGCGCAGCAACGGCCCGGCGATGAGCACGGCGTCCCCCATGGTGTGGATATGCGCCAGGTGCGCGGCGCGGGTGGCGGCGCGCAGATCGCCCGAATCGGGCTTGTCGATGCAATGGATGGCAAAAAAGGGCATCGTCGTCCTGTCGCAGCGGTGCGATGGTTTAGCCTGCACACCATGCAGGGGGAAGGGGACATGCGCAACATCATCGAAAACCTGCCCGGCGTGCTGCTGTGCTGCGCGCTGGCGCTGGGTGGGGAGGCGCTGGCCGGCTGGTCGGGCCTGCCGTTGCCGGGGGCGGCGCTGGGCCTGCTGGCCTATCTGGCCTGGCTGGTCTGGGGGCGCGCTATCGGCTGGAGCCGGCCGGGCGCGGCGCTGTTGCTGCGCTGGATTGGCGCGATGGTGGTACCGGCGCTGGTCGGGCTGGTGGCGCAGGCCGGCGTGCTGGCCGGCGCGTTGCTGCCAGTGCTGGTGCTGCTGGTGGTTACAACGCTGGTGACGGCGACGGCGACGGCACTGCTCTATCGGCTGGCTGGCGGGCGCAGTTGATGCTGGAATCGGCTGTCGTGTGTCCGCTGGTGCTGCTTGGCTTTGCCGCGGCGCGCGCTGTTTCGGCGCGGCTGGGCCACCCGCCCTGGGCCAGCCCGGTGCTGCTTACGGCGCTGGCGGCAACCGCAATCCTGCTGATGGCGGGGGTACCGCTGGCGCGGTTCGATGCAGCGGCGCAGCCATTGCGCTGGCTGCTGGGGCCGGCGCTGGTGGCGCTGGCGCTGGTCATCGAGGGCAATCGCGGGCTGTTGCGGGCGGAAACCGCGCCGATTCTGCTGGCCATCGGCGGCGGCGCGGCGGTCGGCATCGGCTGCGCGGTCGGGCTGGCGCGGCTGCTGGGGCTGGATATGGTGGTGCGGCAGGCGCTGGTTACCAAGACCGTGACGGCACCGTTCGTGGTGGCGATCATGAAGGCGGTGGGCGGCCCCATCGGGCTGGCGGCGGCGCTGTCGGTGCTGACCGGGGTCATCGGGGCATTGCTGGTGCCGTGGATGTTCGACCGGCTCGGCATCAAGGCGGCTGCGGCGCGGGCGCTGGGGCTGGGGGTGTCGTCGCATATCGTCGGCACCGACTGGTTGACCCGGCGGGATGCGCGCGCCGGCGGCCTGGCGGCGCTGGCGTTCGTGCTGACCGGCGTGCTGGCGGCGGTGGTGGTGCCGCTGGCGTGGCGGTGGCTGGCGTAAATCCCTCCCCGCGGCCGGCGCGGCCACGGGGGGGTATCGGGGTCAGCGCCGATTGTTGCGGGCGCGGGCGATGTTGCGATTGGCCTTGTCCTGCCGGTAATCGACGCGCGCATAGTCGCGGCGGCTGAACTGGCCATCGGCGGCAAGCCGGGTCTGGGTGCGGTCGATGCCGGCCTGCTGGGCATTCAGCCGCGCGGCTTCGTTGGCGTTGATGGTGCCATTGCTGGCGCCGGCGGTGATGCGGCGTTCCTGCGCCGTGTCGCGCGTCTCGGTGGCGGCGAGGCGGCGGTCCGACCCCGGTGTTGCCGCAGCGGCGGGCAGGGCGGTTGCGGCGGCAACGGTAATGATGGCAAAACGAATCAGAACGGTCATGGTGATCTCCTGCTGGTTGGCAGCCCCCGCTGGCGATACGATGCTGCGGCGCGGTTCCCCCGTTGGCTACCGGTGCGGGACTGTCAGACAGGTTGCCAGTTGACCTTGGCGGCACCAGCGGGTAATGGCCCGCGCTTGCCGCTGGTCCTGCCGGATCGACGGGCCTTCTATTCT
>JBMOGO010000057.1:0-20203 GCA_049318305.1 Polymorphobacter sp. | reverse complement strand
GGTAAAATACTTGGGTGGTTGGGCGGGCCGCGGGCTGGTGCCGTCCTTCGGCGCGACGCGCCAACACAATTCCCCCCTACCCCCGCACCACGCAGCGAAAGCCGATGTGGCAGGTCGACGTATCGACCGATTCGGCATGGCGTGCCGCCGGCCGATAGCGTTTGCAGTAGCTCGGTGCGCACAGGAAACTACCGCCCTTGAGCACTTTTTGCGGGATCGGCGCTGCCGGATCGAGCAATCCCGTCGCCGGGCCGCGCGGGTTCTTCGGCACGCAACAGGCCTTTCCGGCATCGGCTGTGTGCCCCGGCTGGAACCAGTCTTCGGTCCATTCCCAGACATTGCCGATCATGTCGTACAAACCATAGCCGTTGGGCGGATAGCTGCCGACCGGCGCGGTCGCCTCCCAGCCATCCTCGCGGCTGTTCACCCAGGGGAACTTGCCCTGCCAGGTGTTGGCCATATGCTTGCCGCCGGGGCGGAACACCTCGCCCCAGGCATAGGTGGCACCGTCCAGCCCGCCGCGCGCCGCATATTCGAACTCGGCTTCGGTGGCCAGCGCCTTGCCCACCCAGGTCGCATAGGCCAGCGCGTCGGCGTGGGTGACGTGCACGACCGGGTGATCGTCCAGCCCATCGAGACTCGACCCCGGGCCGTAGGGCGTTCGCCATTGCGCACCGGGCCGCAATTCCCACCACTGCGACCAGTCCTTGGTATCCACCGGCCCGCGCGTTTTCTGGAACACCAGGCTGCCGGCGAACAGCATGTGCGGCAGCGCGCCGGGATAATCGGCGGCATCGGGCACGATCTCGGCCGTGGTGACATGGCCGGTCGCCGCGACGAAACGCGCAAAGTCCCGGTTGGTGACGGCGTGCGCATCGATATGAAAGCCATCGACTTCGACCATGTGCGCCGGCGCTTCCTCGGCATAGCCATCGTCGGACCCCATGCGGAACCGCCCGCCGGGGATTGCCACCATGCCCGCCAGCCGGTCGCCGCTCAGGCTGACACTAGCCGGCAAGGTCATTCTCCTGCCAGTTCGCGCAGAAATCCGCCAGCGCCGCCGCCGTCATCGGCGCTGCCAAGCGAAAGCCCTGCACCGCATCGCATCCGGCGAGTCGGGTAGCCTCCAGTTGCGCGTCATCCTCAACCCCTTCGGCAATCACCGTCAGCGCCAGTTGCTTCGACAGGCGCACCATGGTTTCCACCACGACGCGTTCCCGCGGGCTGCCGGTCAACCCCAGCGTGAAGCTGCGGTCAAGTTTGATGATATCGATCGGCAGCCGCGCCATCCACGCCAGCGACGAATAACCCGTGCCGAAATCATCCAGCGCGACCTTGATACCGGCCGATCGCAGCGTCGACAACAACTGCACGGCACCATAGATATCCTCGATAAACGCGCCTTCCGTCACCTCCACCGTCAACCGGTTGCGCGCCAGGCTGGCCTCATCGCGCGCCGCTTCCAGCGCTGCGGCAAAGCCGGGGTCGGCGAGATCGGCGGCCGTAACGTTGACTGACAGCCGCAGCCGAGCGGCAGCGCCGGTCCACGCCGCTGCCTCGCGCATCGCTCGCGCCCGGATGTGCCGGCCCAGCCTGATCGCCAGCTCCGCCGAAGCAGCCGTGCCGAGCAGGGTCTTCGCCGGTAAAAGGCCCAGTTCTGGGTGTTCCCAGCGCACCAGCGCCTCTGCGCCGACGATCTGCCCGGTCGCCAGTGCCAGCTGCGGCTGGAACAGCACGGTAATATCGCCATCGGCAATGGCGCGGTGCAAATCGGATTCCAGATTGGCGAGCCGGGTCAGCGGATCGCCGGCGGGATCGTTGCGGAACACCTCCACAGTTCCCGCTTCGCCGGCGCGCGCCAGCGCCAGCGCCGAACTGGCACGGCGCAGCAGGGCCGCGCCGACGCTGGTGGCGACTTCGGGAGCCTCGGTCGCGTCGGACGGCGCGCCATCGGCCGCAGCGGCAATGCCGATCCGCGCCGACAAATGGATGACATGGTCATCGACAAGAAACGGCTTGTCGAACGCCCGCGCCAGCCCATTGGCCAGCCGCACGGCATCAGCAATCACCAGCGGCCCGGCCATGGCCACGGCAAACTCCGCCGCCGCCAGCCGCGCCAGCAGACGAAGATCAGGCGGCGGCCGGCGCTGGTCGCGCGCGTCGGCAATCTCGGTCAGGCGCAACGCGACGGCGCTGAGCACCTGGTCCGCCACAGCCCGGCCATAGGCGGCGTTGATCTGGGCAAAGCGCCCGACGCCGACCGCCAGCACAAAAACCGCCGGCGGCTCCGCCTGCCCTTCGACAGCGGCGTTGATCCAGCCATGCAACTGGTCACCGGTGGCAAGGCCGGTCAACGGGTCGTGGCGGGCGCCGGGCACGACCGCACCATCCTCCCCCACCGCCACCGCCACGTCCGCCAACCGCCGGGCATGGCGCGCGGCAAGGCGCAGCGCATCACCGAACGCCGCGCTGCCGAACGGGCTGACCAGCACACCGGTGGCGCCGGCATCGTGCGCCGCGCCGGTGGCGGTGCCATCACGACGCGACAACAGCACCAGCATGGCGCCCTGCCGCGCCTCCACCGCCGCACCCAGCGACCTCGCCGCCGCCAGGCCAGGCGCCAGCGCGCCGCGCGAATCGACCACCACGACGCGCACCGGTTCCGCCTCAAAGCGTTCGGCGGCGCGTTCCGGACGCCGCTCGATACGCGGCACCATGCCGATCTCGGTCACCGACGCCGCCACCTCATCGGCATAGCGTTGCGAAACGATCAGAACCGGTTCGGCCGCGCTGTTCGGCATTCCATCTCCCTGTCCGGCAATTGCCCGCAATTCTTAGCAGTTACCGCCGCAAGCGCCAGCCGTGACAGCGGCATACACCCCCCAAAACTGCAGGCTGGTCATGCTGCGGGCTGGACTTCGCTGCGCCCTGCCGCCACGTTGCGCCGCAATCATGCCCCTTGCCAACCGTCTCGCCCCCAAACCAGCCACCACGGCGCGACCGCTGGTTGATCCGTTCGGCCGGGCGATTACCTATCTGCGCGTCTCCGTCACCGATCGCTGCGACTTCCGCTGCGTTTATTGCATGCCCGAGGCAATGACCTTCCTGCCCAAGGCGGAGGTGCTGAGCCTTGAAGAAATCGACCGGCTTGCCTCCGCTTTCGTGCGACGCGGCACCCGAAAACTCCGGCTCACAGGCGGCGAACCGCTGGTACGGCGCGGCATCATCGACCTGGTGCGCAAGCTGGGGCGTCACCTCGACAGCGGCGCGCTCGACGAATTGACGCTGACCACCAATGGCTCGCAGCTGGCGCGCTTTGCGCCGGACCTGTTCGCTGCCGGCGTGCGCCGCATCAATGTCAGCCTCGATACACTCGATGCCGACAAGTTTGCCGACATCACGCGCTGGGGCCGGCTGCCGCAGGTGCTGGACGGCATTGCCGCCGCCAGCGCAGTGGGCCTGCACATCAAGCTCAACATGGTGGCGCTGGCCGGCGTCAACGACACCGAAGTGGAGGCGATGCTGGCCTTCGCCGCCGCCCATGGCCATGACCTGGTGCTGATCGAAACCATGCCGCTGGGTGAAATCGGGCTCGATCGCGTCGATCATTACCTGCCGCTGTCGAAGGTGCGCGCCGATCTTGCCACCCGCTGGACCCTGCACGACCTGCCCGACAACACCGGCGGCCCGGCGCGTTATGTCCGCATCGGCGAGACCGGGCAGCGGCTGGGCTTCATCACGCCGCTGACCCACAATTTTTGCGAAAGCTGCAACCGGGTCCGGCTGACCGCCACCGGCCAGCTTTATATGTGCCTGGGCCAGGACGATGTCGCCGACCTGCGCAGTGTGGTCCGCGCATCGGACGACGACGACCGTCTCGACACGGCGCTCGACGAGGCGATTTCGCGCAAGCCCAAGGGCCATGACTTCCACATCGACCGCCGCGCCGCCGCCCCCGCCGTGCGCCGCCACATGAGCGTCACCGGTGGCTGACCCCCGGCTGGCGCTGCTGGTGTCCGATACCGACGTCGCGGAGGCCGCCGGCGCGGCGCTGCGCGAGCGCTATGATTTTGTCTCGGTGGCCGATGCCGATGTCGTGGTGGCGCTGGGGGGCGATGGCTTTCTGCTCCACATCCTCCACGAAGCGCTGCTCGCCAGCGAGCCCAAGCCGGTGTTCGGCATGAACCGCGGCACCGTCGGCTTCATGATGAACGAGTTCGAGGACAGCGACCTGCCTGCGCGAATCGCTGCGGCGCGCGGCTTCATCCTGCACCCGCTGCTGATGACCGCCGTCACCGTCAGCGGCGAGACCATAACCTCTCCGGCGATCAACGAGGTCTCGCTGCTGCGCGAAACCCGGCAGACCGCCAAGATCGAAATCGCCATCGACGGCCAGGTGCGCATGGAGGAGCTGATCTGCGACGGCGTGTTGGTCGCCACGCCGGCCGGGTCGACCGCTTATAACCTGTCAGCGAATGGCCCCATTCTGCCCTTGCAAGCCGACCTGCTCGCCCTCACCCCGATCAGCCCGTTCCGCCCGCGACGCTGGCGCGGTGCGCTGCTGCCGCAGGCGAGCCGTATCGAATTCCGCGTGCTGGAAGCGCAAAAGCGCCCAGTGTCCGCCGTGGCCGACCAACGCGAAGTCCGCGATGTCGCCAGCGTCAGCGTCAGCACCAACAAGGCCATCCGCCTCGAACTGCTGTTCGACCCCGGCTATGCGCTTGATGACCGCATCGTTCTGGAACAATTTGCCAGCTGATGTTGCGCCGCACCATGCTTGTCACTACGGCGGACAGGCATTAGGGAAAGGATCGTTGCTTGGTTGTCCGGTAACGGCTGCATTATTTCAGCAGGATGACAGCAGCGCCGTAATTGACCAAGACCGACCCCAAACCCTTCCGAGGATCCGGACCAAGCGTTATGGCCAGTTTTTCCCCTTTGACGGTCGCACGGCGGCGACTGCGAACTTCGCTGATGGAGTGGCGCAGCCGCTATCTGCGGGCGGTCTGGGGCATGAACATCGCCGAGGGCTGTTCGATTTCCTTCGATGCCAAGCTCGACAAGGCCAACCCGCGCGGCGTCCACATCGGCCGTGATTCCGCCGTCAGCTTTGGCGCCGCCATCCTGACGCATGATTTCGTCCGCAACATCCATGTCGATACGAAAATCGGCGAACGCTGCCAGATCGGTGCGCATTCGATCATCATGCCCGGCATCACCATCGGCGACTGCTGCGTCATCGCCGCCGGCAGCGTCGTCATCCGTGACGTGCCATCGGGGTCGCTGGTCTTCGGCAACCCCGGCCGGGTGATGGAAAGCGGCCTGGTCACCGGCAAATGGGGTGTCATCCGGTCCCGTGAATCCAAGGCCGAACCGGCCAAGCCGGCCGCCGCCGCCAACCCAGTTGTTTCAACGGAGACTGCATGACCGCCCAGCTCAATGAGATCGTCGCCAAGGCGCTGATGATCGACGCGTCCAAGGTCACCGCCGACCTGCAATACAACTCCATTCCGGAATGGGATTCGGTAGCGCACATGGCGCTGATAGCCGAACTGGAAGACGCGTATGACGTGATGCTGGATACCGATGACATCATCGCCATGTCGTCAGTGGCGAAAATCGCCGAAATCCTGAAAAAATATGACGTCGATGCCTGATCTTGCCGGCCGCACCGCGCTGGTCACCGGCGCGTCGCGCGGCATCGGGCTGGCCATCGCCGAACGCTTGCTGGCCTGCGGTGCCGAAGTCTGGCTGAACGGCCGTGACGAGGCGGCGCTGGTGTCGGAATGCGCCCGGCTATCGGCGCTCCACCCCGGCACGGCGCATCCGCTGGTGTTCGACGTCGCCGACTCGCAGGCGGTGAAGGCCGGGTTCGGCACCATTCAGAAAACCAGCCGCCGGCTCGACATATTGGTCAACAATGCCGGGATCATGCGCGGCGCGGTCATCGAAATGGCATCGGTCGAACTCATCGACGCCACGCTGACGACCAACCTTCGCGGCGTGCTGATGTGCGCCCAATATGGCGCCCGGCTGATGGCACGCTCCGGCGGCGGCGCCATCATCAACATCACCTCGATCATCGGCCGCGTCGGCAGCGCCGGGCAGAGCGTCTATGGTGCCAGCAAGGCAGGTGTCATCGGCGCGACGCTGGGGTTGGCCAAGGAGCTTGCTGGTCGCCAGATCCGCGTCAATGCGATTGCCCCGGGTATCATCGAGACCGATCTGATCGCCGAACTGCCGCCCGCGAAGCGCGAAGCCACCGTTGCTGCCATCGGCATGGGCCGCATCGGCACCCCGGCCGATGTCGCGGCGCTCGCACTCTTCCTTGCCAGCGACGAGGCCGCCTATATCACCGGCCAGATCATCGGCGTCGATGGCGGGCTGGTGATGTAGATGGTGTTCGCTGCCGAGTTCACGCGCTTTGCCGACCATATCTGCCTGCGCGATGGCGACACCAGCCTGACCTATGCGCAGACGCTGGCGTTGGGGCGGCAACTGACGACGGGTTTGCGGCCACGCTCGCTGGTGGTGCTGCGCTGTGCCGTCACGATCGAAGCGGTGGCCGCCTATGCCGCGCTGCTGGTCGATGGCCATGTGCCGCTGCTGCTCGAAGACAGTCTGACGCCGGCGCTGGCCGATGCGATCATCGACCGTTATGCCCCCGATGCCGTGGTCAGCCCGGCCAGCGGTGACGTGCAGTTGCGCGCCGGCGGCACAGTGCTCCATCCCGATCTGGCGCTGCTGCTCACCACATCGGGCAGCACCGGCTCCCCCAAACTGGTGCGCCTCGGCGCCGCCGGTGTTGCGGCCAACGCCGCCGCCATCGCCAGCTACCTTGGCCTGACCGCCGCCGAGCGCGCCTTTGTGCATCTGCCGATCAGCTATTCCTATGGCATGTCGATCCTTAATTCGCACTTCAGCGTCGGCGCCAGCGTCTGCCTCACCCGGCGCAGCGTCATGGAGGCTGGCTATTGGGACGAACTCGCAGCCCAGGCCGCCACCTCGATCGCCGGCGTACCGTTCCACTATACCACCATCCGCCGGCTGGGGGAGGCGCGGCTCGCCATTCCCAGCCTGACCACCCTCACCCAGGCCGGCGGCCGGCTCGACCCGCGCATCGTCAGCCATTTCGCCGATTGGGCGGCGCGCACCGGCCGCCGCTTCATCGTCATGTACGGTCAGACCGAGGCGGGGCCGCGCATCGCCTACCTGCCGCCGGACAAGGCTGCCGCTGCGCCCGACGCGATCGGCATCCCGATTCCCGGCGTCACCATCGCGTTGCACGATAACGATGGCGCCCCGGTCGCCGACGGCACTCCCGGCGAGATGGTCATCCACAGCCCGGCGGTGATGCTCGGTTAGGCGCTGGAGGCTGCCGACCTGGCGCTGGGCAATACGCTGAACGGCGTGCTGGTCACCGGCGACATGGCGGTACGCGATGCGGATGGCGTGCTGCGCATCACTGGGCGGCGGTCGCGGATGCTCAAAATCTACGGCCTGCGCGTCAATATCGACGAGATCGAGACACGGCTGGCCGGGCTTGGCCATGCCGCGCTGTGTTTCGGCGAGGATGATGCGCTGCGCGTGCTGGTCGAAACCCCCGCCGATGCCGGGGCCTTGCGCGAACAGATCGTGGCCTTGTTCTCGCTGCCGCCGCGCGGCATTGCAGTGCGCGTGGCGGCAACGCCCGTCGAACGCACGCCGGCCGGCAAGGTGACCGCCGCCGCGCTCACTACTGCATGGGAACAGGCTGCGCCATGACAACTGATGTTCAGCCGACCGAAGCCCAGCCCATCGAAACCATGTTCGAAGCCGATTGCTACGGCCTCGCGCGGCCCGAAAAACAGGCGCTGCTGGGTGCCGAGCTGCGCCGCCTGACCGAATTCCACCGGACCGCCTGCCCCGAATATGGCGCCATCCTGGGCAGCTATGCCCCCGCGGCGCCCCCCGGCGGCAACGACGCGCCGTTCCTGCCGGTCAGCATGTTCAAGCTGCACGACCTCGCCTCGGTACCGCGCGAAGCGGTGTTCAAGACGATGACATCATCGGGCACCACCGGCCAGCGCCCGTCGCGGATCGTCCTCGATGCAGATACGGCGCGCTTGCAAACCCGCGCGCTGACCCGGATCATCACCAGCTTCCTCGGCCCCAAGCGGCTGCCGATGCTGATCATCGACAACCCCGCCACGGTGAAGGACCGCCGCAGCTTCAGCGCGCGCGGCGCCGGCATCTTGGGCATGATGACCTTTGGCCGCGACCATTATTACGCGCTGCGCGATGAGGACATGAGCATCGATTGGGACACCATCGACGCGTTCGCCGCCAAATATGCCGGGCAGCCCATCCTGGCGTTCGGTTTCACCTTCATGGTCTGGCGGCATTTCCTGCAGGCGCTGGAGGCCGCTGGGCGCAAGCTGCCGTTCGAAAACGCCATTTTGGTGCACAGCGGCGGCTGGAAAAAGCTCGAATCCGAAGCGGTTTCCAACGAGATTTTCAAGGCCCGCGCCGCCGAACTTGCCGGTTTCGACCGCGTCCACAACTTCTACGGCATGGTCGAACAGACCGGATCGGTGTTCGTGGAATGCGAGGCCGGGCATCTGCACGCGCCGCTGTTTGCCGATGTCATCTTCCGCAGCGGGCTCGACTGGCACGAATGCGGCATCGGCGAACCCGGCATTGTCCAGGTCGTCTCGGTGCTGCCGCGCAGCTATCCCGGCCATTCGCTGCTCACCGAGGACATGGGCGTGCTGCTCGGCGAGGATGATTGCGCGTGTGGCCGCAAGGGCCGCTACTTTCGCATCTTCGGCCGCATCGCCAAGGCCGAAGTCCGCGGCTGCAGCGACACCTTTGCCGCGCCCGTCCATGGTTGATCCGCTGGACAAGGTGGCGGTCGTGCTGCCGCGCGGGCAGCAGCTCGCCGATCTGCTCGCCGCGCGCCCGCAGGTGCCGTTCAGCGCGGCGGTCACCGGCTTTATCGAGGATCTGGGCCGGTCATTACGCGCCGACCCCGAATCGCGGCGCTTTCCCGAACTCGTCGCACTGGGCTTCTGGGCGCGGCGCGCCACCATCCAGCGGTTGAAAGCCGGTTTCGATGCCGCCTATCCCGCTGCCGTGCGGATGCCGCGCGGCATGGCCTTCCATGTCGCACCGTCGAATGTCGATACGATCTTCGTCTATTCGCTGCTGCTGTCGATGCTCGCCGGCAACACCAATATCGTGCGCATCTCCTCGCGCGCCGGCGAACAATCGGGCCATCTGCTGACCGTGCTCGACCGCGCGCTTGCCGCCGCCGACCCGGCCATCGGCAGCGCCATCGCGGTCGTGCGCTATGACCATGACAAGGCAGTGACCGACGCGCTGTCGGCGCGCGCCGCGCTGCGCATCGTCTGGGGCGGCGATGCGACCGTCGGGCTGGTGCGCGGCAGCCCGCTGGCGCCGGCGGGGACGGAACTGGTCTTCCCCAACAAATATTCACTCGCCGTCTTCGATGCCGCCGCATGGAACGCCGATCCCGACCAGGCCGGGGTGGCGCGCAGCTTCGTCAATGACGCGCTGTGGTTCGGCCAGATGGCCTGCTCGTCGCCGCGCGCGCTGGTCTGGCGCGGCAGTCCCGAAGCCGTCGCGACCGCCAGCGCCAGCTTCTGGGCTGCTGTCGATACTGCTGCGGCCACGGCCGACCTCGCCTTTGAAGATGCCCATGCCGTCGCCAAGCTGCTCGGCGAACAAGGCCTGGCAATCGGCGGCGGCGCGCATGTCCTCGCCACCACCAGCAACCGCGTGCGGGTAGTTCGCGCCGACACACTGGCCGGGCTGGGCGACCCGGCAGCAGCGGGCAATGGCTTCTTCCGCGAATATCGCATCGAGAACCTGGCGGCGCTGATGCCACTGGTGCAGCGTAACTGGCAGACCCTCGTGTCGCACGGCATCCCCACCGAGGAGTGGCGCAGCGCACTGCAATCCGGCCTGCCCCACGGCATCGACCGCATCGTCCGCGTCGGCCAGGCGCTGGATTTCGACGCGGTCTGGGATGGTGTCGACCTGCTCGCCGCAATGACACGGATGACAGCGATTTCGGTTTAAGGTTAGCGCCGCCCGAACAGTTTCTCGATATCGGTACGCGCCAGCCGCACCCATGTCGGGCGGCCGTGGTTGCACTGGCCGCTGTGCGGCGTCACTTCCATCTCGCGCAGCAGCGCGTTCATTTCGGCGAGGCTCAACGCCCGCCCGGCGCGGACCGAACCGTGACACGCCATTGTCGCGGCAACGCCGTCCAGCCGCTCCTTCAGCGTCACCGCGCGCCCCCATGCCGCCAGATCATCGGCGAGATCGCGGATCAGCCCTTCGGCATCGGCGGCGCCGAG
Source organism: Polymorphobacter sp. (assembly GCA_049318305.1). Classification (GTDB taxonomy): domain Bacteria; phylum Pseudomonadota; class Alphaproteobacteria; order Sphingomonadales; family Sphingomonadaceae; genus Sandarakinorhabdus. Next base: position 9,839 of record JBMOGO010000057.1, on the reverse strand, counting down.
CAGCGCCGGGGTGGCGCGCACCAGGATACTGGTGGGGCCAAAGGCTTCGACCTCCAGCCCCAGTTCCGCCAGTTCGGCGGCGCGATCGGCAATGCGGCCGGCGGAGATCTCGTCGAGCTCCACCAGCTGCGGGATCAGCAGCGCCTGCGCCGCCACGCCGCCGCCGGCCAGCGCCGCGTTCATGCGCTCCAGAGTCAGCCGTTCGTGCGCCGCGTGTTGGTCGACCAGGATCAGCGCATCATCGGTTTCGGCAACGATATACGTGTTGGCGATCTGGCCGCGCGCCGCGCCGAGCGGGTGCCGCGCCGCCGCTGGTGCGGCGAATACCGGCTGCGGCGCCAAGCCGGCATCGGGCGCGGCAAAAGCGGGCGGAAATTCGCTGAACAGCCGGGGTGGCTCGGCGAGCGCGGTCGCTTCACCCGGCACAGCGTCCCATGCGGCAGGTGGCAGCACCGGCGCCGAAAACGCCCCCAATGCCGCCACACTCACCTGTGTCGAGGCGCGATGCCCCGCCGCATCAAGCGCACGGCGCAGGCCCGACACGATCAACCCGCGCACTAGCGCCGCATCGCGAAACCGCACTTCGGTTTTCGCCGGGTGGACGTTCACATCGACAAAATCATGCGGCACATCGAGGAACAGCGCCGCCACCGGGTGGCGATCGCGCGCCAGCAGGTCCTGATAGGCGCCGCGCAACGCGCCGACGAGCAACCGATCCTTCACCGGCCGCCGGTTGACGAACAGATACTGATGGTCGGCAATGCCACGATTATAGGTCGGGATCGCCGCCAACCCGCCGAGCGCGATACCCTCGCGGTCGAGGTCGATCGGCACCGAATTGTCGGCAAAGTCCGGCCCGAGCAGCGCCGACAGGCGTTCGATCATCGCCGCCGGACCGGTATCGGCCCCGGCCGCCACCGACAACAGACGCCGGCTGCCGCCATCGGCCGAGCGGTGCCGCACCTCGAACGCCACATCCGCCCGCGCCATCGCCAGCCGGCGCACCACATCAAGGCACGCCGCCAGTTCCGACCGTTCGGATTTCAGAAACTTGCGACGCGCCGGCACCGCCGCGAACAGATTGTCGACCGCCACGCGCGTACCGGGCGGCAGCGCCGCCGGGCCGTCCTCGACCAGCCGGCCATTGTCGATGACCAGTTGCCAGCCTTCACCGCTGGCGGTGCGGCTGGTCAGCGTCAGCGTCGCCACGCTGGCGATCGACGGCAAAGCCTCGCCGCGAAACCCCATGGTGGCGATGATCGACAAGTCGCCGGTCGGCAGTTTCGACGTCGCATGCCGCTCGATGGCCAGCCGCATCTGGTCGGCAACCATGCCGAAACCATCGTCGCTGACCGAAATATGGTCGATCCCGCCGCGCTCCAGATCGATGGCGATGCGCCGCGCCCCGGCATCCAGCGCGTTTTCGACCAGTTCCTTGAGCGCCGCCGCAGGCCGCTCCACAACCTCGCCAGCGGCGATCTGGTTGACGAGCGTGTCGGGAAGGCGGCGGATAAGCGTCACCGGCTCTTCCTATGCGGTCACAAACCCCAAGTCACCCGCCGAAGGCACGGCAGGCCCGACAGAAAGGTTCAATCCGGGCGCGCCAGCCAGCCGCTGAACAGCGGCGGCCGCATCGGCATGACGCCCCAGCCGACGCGGCGGCGGTGGCGACGCCGCAGCAGCAGCACGGCCATCATCAGGCTGCCGCCGCTGATGCACAGCCAGGTGAGCAGTGGATCGGCGGCAGCAACCTGCAAGAGACTGGGCCGCGGCGCCGGAACGGGGGCCGCAAGCCCCGCATCGACAGGTGCGGGCGATGCCTGCTAGGGCGCGTCGAGTGTAATGTCATTGCGCAAAGGACTGTGCTGCGCGGTCATCGCACTGTGCTGGTCAGCTACGGCGACGGTTGCCGCGGCCGGCGCTGCCGTGGTCAGCAGTACGGCCGTCAGCACCGCAGCCGAGCGCGCCGCCGCGCTGGGCGACGCCCGACGAAACCCGCAACCCCAAACCTTGTGCACCACAGCCATCGCCATGCCTCTCCCCGCGACCATGCAGCCGTTCGGCTTGCAAATTGGGAACCGAATCGCCTTCAACGCCTATCAAAAGATAGTCCGAAACGCGGTCCGGAGTCATGCGGATTTGCAACCATATTGTCACGAATTCGCAATATTGACCTGGATTCCGCCCGGATGGCACCGCCTGCCGCAGATGCCGCGGTGCTGGGCGATTTGGGCGGCGCTTGCAGCTTATGTGTTCTTGCAAATAGCGGGCCAACCCGCATAATGAGCGCTTGAACCTGCGCACACCGCTTTTCCCCCTTTTGCCCCAGATTTGGTCCCCTGCCCCATGTCGTTGTTCAGCCGGATCTTCTCGTTTCTCAGCCAGGATATGGCCATCGACCTGGGGACGGCGAACACGCTGGTCTATGTGCGCGGCCGTGGCATCGTCCTCAACGAGCCTTCGGTGGTGGCCATCGAAACCATTCGCGGCACCCGCACCGTCAAGGCGGTCGGCAACGAAGCCAAGGTGATGATGGGAAAAACGCCGGGCAACGTCGAATGCATCCGGCCCTTGCGCGACGGGGTCATCGCCGACATCGATGTCGCCGAGCAGATGATCAAATATTTCATCGCCAAGGTGCATACGTCGCGGTTGCCGCGCTTCCCCGAAATCGTCATCTGCGTGCCATCAGGGTCCACCAGCGTTGAAAAGCGCGCCATCCGCGACGCCGCCAACAACGCCGGCGCCTCCCAGGTCTATCTTATCGAGGAGCCCATGGCCGCTGCCATCGGTGCCGGGATGCCGGTGACCGATCCGATCGGCAGCATGGTCGTCGACATCGGCGGCGGCACCACCGAAGTCGCAGTGCTCAGCTTGCGCGGTCTGGCCTATACGACCAGCGTGCGCGTTGGCGGCGACAAGATGGACGAAGCCATTGTTTCCTACGTACGGCGCAACTTCAACCTGCTGATCGGAGAAGCCACCGCCGAACGCATCAAAAAGGAAATCGGCACCGCCAAGCCGCCGGCCGATGGCATCGGCCTGACGCTGGACATCAAGGGCCGCGACCTGATGAACGGCGTCCCCAAGGAAATCATCATCAACCAGGCGCAGATTGCCGATGCGCTGTCGGAACCCGTAGCCACCATCGTCGAAGGTGTCCGCGCCGCGCTGGAAAACACGCAGCCCGAGCTCGCCGCCGATATCGTTGACCAGGGCATCGTGCTGACCGGCGGCGGCGCCTTGCTGCGGGATATCGACGTCGTGCTGCGGGAGGCCACCGGCCTGCCGGTGACAATTGCCGATGATCCATTGACCTGCGTTGCTATCGGCACCGGGCGCGCGCTCGAAGATCCGATGTATCGCGGCGTGTTGACCACCGCCTAGGCGTCGCAGCGGCACTTTCCCGCGTGGCGCACACCGATGAATTTGGTTAACAGCAGTAATGGGGCCCGGGCGGGCCCCCGAGAGACGCAAGATGGACTGGACGCCCGCGCCGCGACGATCGAGCGCCATGCGCCGCGAGCAGAACCTCGCGCTCGTGGGTGCGGTCGTGTCGGGTGCCGTTATCGCCACCGGGCTGGTGCTGGTGGCGAGGGTCAACCCCGATAGCGCCGCCCGGATGCGCGGCGTCATGCTCGATATCACCACGCCCGTCTGGAGCGTCGTGCGCGCCCCTTTTGATGGGGTCGGCCGTGCCGCCGGTTGGGCCAGTGACTATCTTGGCGCCGTCGATCGCAACCGCCGGCTGGAGACCGAGCTCGCCGCCGCGCGCGCCGAACTGCAACGCGCCGCCGCCGACCGCCAGGCGCTGGCGCAGCTAAAGCGCCTGGGCGGCGTCCACGACCCGGCGCGCACCGTCATCAGCAACGCCCGCATCGTTTCGGCAACATCGGGATCGGTGGTCCGCTCGGCGATGATCGCGGTCGGTCGCAGCGCCGGCGTCGGCCCTGGCCTGCCGGTCATCGGCGCCGATGGCCTCATCGGCCGCGTTGTAGAAGCGGGGTCGCGGTCAGCTCGCGTGCTGCTGCTTACCGACCCGGCCAGCCGCATCCCGGTCACGATCGTGCGCACCGGCCAGTCGGCACTGGCAGTCGGCACCAACCGGCCGCGGCTGGAACTGCGCGATCGTGTCGGCGCCGACACGCCGCTGCAGATCGGCGACCGCCTGGTGACATCGGGCGATGGCGGAATCTTTCCGCCTGGTGTTCCCGTCGGCAGCGTCGTCTCCGCCGCCGAACCGATCCTGATCCGCCCCGCTGCCAATCCCGTGGGTGCGGCCTTTGTCACCATCGAGGCCGCATTCATGCCATTGCCGGTCGAAGCTGCCGAACCCAGGTTCGACGCGCCAGTGCCGATCGAGGCCCGCCGCAGCGGTGCCGCCGCGCCGAAGCCGGCGCCGCGGGCGCCGCTGCAATGATCACCGTGTCGTTCTGATGGCGCTGGGTGCCCCTCCCTGGCGGCTGATGAATGCTGCCGAACGCCGCCTTTACTGGTGGGGGCACTGGCGGCTGGGCGTGCCAGCGGCGACAACGCTGCTGCTGGTGCTGGTGATGACTGCGCCGTTGGTGGTGCCGGTGCCGGTGTTTCCGCAAGTGGCGCTGCTGGGCATCTTCATCTGGGCGACCTTTCAACCCGGGTTGATGCCGCCGTGGGTAGCGTTTCTCGTCGGCCTCATCGCCGACCTGTTGTTTGCCCAGCCGCTTGGCCTCAACGCGGCGCTCTTCGCCGCCGCCGCTGCTTTTGTGCGAGTGTTTGAAGCACGCTATGGGCACCACACGCACGGTTTCGACTGGGGTGTGGCGGCGGCGGCCATCATCGCCTTTGAACTGGCAACCTGGCAATTGATGACGCTGGCTGGCCGGCCGATCCCGCTGCCGCCACTGGGCTGGCAGATCGTTACCAGCATCGTCGCCTATCCGGTGGTGGTGGCATTTTGCGCACTGATCCAGCGCCGGGCCTTTGGTGCGGACGACCGCCGGTGAAAAGCGAAGCCGAACGCCAGCAGAGTTTCACCCGTCGCGCACTGGTACTGGGCGGCGGCATGGGGCTGGTCGGGGTCACGCTGGCGGCCCGCATGACCTATCTGTCGATTTTCGAAGGCGAGCAGTATCGGCTGGCGTCGGAGGAAAATCGCGTCCAGCTCCGCCTGATCCCGCCGCGCCGGGGCTGGATCGTCGATCGCAATGGCAAGCCGCTGGCACTCAACCGGCCGGACTACCGGCTCGAGCTGATTCCGGAACAGATCACCGACCTCGATGCCGTGCTGGCGCAGATCGCCAAGGTGCTGCCGCTGTCGTTCGAGGACGACCTGCGCATCCGCGCCGACATCGCCATCCAGCCATCGTACATGCCGATCGAAGTGGCGCGGAATCTGGATTGGCCGGCGTTTGCCGCGCTCAACGTCCAGGTTGCCGATGTTCCCGGCTTGCAACCGGTGCGCGCCTTCAGCCGGGTCTATCCCGATGCCGACCAGTTCGCGCATCTGCTCGGCTATGTCGGCGCACCGACGCCCGAACAGTATAAGGCGCAAAAGGACCCGTTGCTGATTTTCCCCGGCTTTCGCATCGGCAAGGACGGCATCGAGCGCCGCGCCGACAAGGAATTGCGCGGCTCTGCGGGCGCCCAGCGAGTCGAGGTGACCGCCCGCGGCAAGGTGGTGCGCGAACTGGATACGCGCGGCGACATTCCCGGCGCGACGCTGAAACTGACGATCGATCGCGACCTGCAGAGCTTCACCGCGCGGCGACTGGGCGACAACAGCGCCAGTGTCATCGTCATCGATTGCCTGACCGGCGACGTGCTCACCATGGTCTCGATGCCGGCCTATGACCCCAACATCTTTTCGACACGCGTGCCGGCGACGCTTTGGAAGCAGCTTCAGGAAGACGACCACAACCCGCTGCTCAACAAAAGCGCGATGGGCCTGTACCCACCGGGATCGACCTTCAAGATGGTCACCGCGCTCGCCGCGCTGGAGGCAGGCGTCACCCCCGATCAAGGTGTCAGCTGCAATGGCCGCTATCGGATGGGCAACAACACCTGGCACTGCCACAGCCGCCGCGGCCACGGTTTTGTGAACCTGCACACCGCCATTCCGAAAAGCTGTGACATTTATTTCTATGCCTATGGCCGGCAGATCGGCATCGATGCGATTGCCGACATGGCACGACGGCTGGGTCTGGGACAGAAATACGAACTGCCGCTGCCGGGCCAAGCTGCCGGAATCGTTCCCGACACGGCCTGGAAGCGCAAACGCTATGACAAGCCGTGGAACACCGGTGAAACACTCAACACGTCGATCGGCCAGGGCTATCTGATCACCAACCCGCTGCAACTGGCGGTGATGACGGCGCGTGTCGCGTGTGGCCGGGCCGTGGTGCCGCGGCTACTGGCGCCCGCTGACGGCACGCCGTCGCCGCAATTCGCCTCGCTCGGCATTCCCGAGGAGCATCTTGCAATCGTGCGGCAAGGCATGTTTGACGTCGTCAATTCCGGCATCGGCACGGCACGCGGCGCCCGGTCCCCCATCGGGGGCGTGCATTTCGCCGGCAAGACCGGTACCGCCCAGGTGCGCCGGATCAGTGCCGAGGAACGGCGCCGCGGCGTCAAGCGCAACGAATCGCTACCTTGGAAACAGCGCGACCATGCGCTGTTCGTCGCCTTCGCTCCCACCGAAGAACCACGCTACGCTGTCAGCGTTATTATCGAACACGGCATCGCCGGCGGCCGCTATGCCGCGCCGATCGCGCGTGATGTGCTGACGTTCCTGTACGATCCCGATCGCGCCATGAAGACACTGGTGCCGATCGAAGCGGCGATGCGCGCTAGGCGCGAAGCCGAGGAGCGCGCAAAGGCCTTGGCCGCACGCCAGGCGGAGGAGGAGCGGCTGATGCCATCATGGCTGCGCAACGACGCGCCGACGCCGCCGATTTTCGAAATCGGCCCGGCCGATGCGCCGCAACCCGAACGCGAGCCTGAATAATGTTCAACGGGCCCTGGCTGCGTGAGCTTGGCGCAATGCCGTGGGGGATCATCTTGGTCGTCACCGCCTTGGCGACCTTCGGCATGGTGGTGCTCTATTCGGCCGCCGGCGGTTCGCTGACCCCATGGGCGCTGAAGCACGGGATACGGTTCTTCATTCTGCTGACGATGGGACTGTGCGTCGCTCTCGTCAGCCCCGACACCTGGATGAAACACGCCTGGAGCATCTATGGCATCGTCCTTGCCGGCCTCGTCGGCGTCGAACTGCTCGGCAGCGTTCGCGGCGGCAGCGAACGCTGGCTCGATCTCGGCATCATCCAGTTGCAGCCATCGGAATTCATGAAGCTGGCGATCGTTCTCGTGCTGGCACGCTATTATCATTACCTGCCGCGCGGATTTGAAACCCGGATCAACGCGCTCGTGCCGGCGCTGGCGCTGATCGCCGTTCCGGCGGCGCTGGTCATGCTGCAACCCGATCTGGGCACGGCCCTGTCGATTACCTTTGGCGGCGTCGTGGTGATGTTCCTCGCCGGTGTCCGGCTTTGGTTGTTCGCCGGCGCCGGTCTCGCCGCCGTCGCTGCGATGCCGCTGGCCTGGTCGATGCTGCACGACTACCAGCGCAAGCGCGTGCTGATCTTCCTCGATCCCTCCACCGACCCGCGCGGCGCCGGCTATCACATCACCCAGTCCAAGATCGCCATCGGTTCGGGCGGACTGTCCGGCAAGGGTTACCTGGGCGGCACCCAGAGCCATCTCGACTATCTGCCGGAATTGCAGACCGACTTCATCTTCGCGACAATGGCCGAAGAATGGGGCCTGCTCGGCGGCCTGTTCATCATCATCGGCTTCGGCATCGTATTGGCCTGGGGCATCAGCACCGCGATGCAGGCCAAGGGCCAGTTCCAGCGGCTGCTGGCGCTTGGCCTGACCGCGACGCTGTTCTTTTACCTCGCCATCAACATGATGATGGTGATGGGCCTGGCACCGGTCGTCGGCATTCCGCTGCCGTTGATCAGCTATGGGGGCTCCGCGATGATGACGGTGATGATCCTGCTCGGCCTGATCATGGGAATAGCCCGCCAGAACAAAGGACCGCCAGCGTAACACCGTCGCTCACGAACCGCTGGACAACCCCCCGCCCCACTGCTAACAGCGCGCCTCCACGCAGGAGCCTGCGTATGGACGTATAGCTCAGTCGGTAGAGCAGCTGACTCTTAATCAGCGGGTCCCAGGTTCGAACCCTGGTGCGTCCACCATATTTTTCAATAAGTTGTGTGAGAATTGTGGCGTTGCCTGCCGGATCCTTGAGATGCTGGCAATCACCGAGCAAGCACAGTCGGTACAACGCAAGTGGCTTCGGACGGCCTAGGGCGTTCGCGTTCGCTCCTCGAAAACGTTCGAACACAGTTATGATCATCGCGCTCGCGACTGGCGTGCTCTGAGGTGGTCCCGGAAAACTGGACAGGGTGTTAAGGTATTCCCGACCTGAAGGATTGACGGGAATGAAGACGACGAGAAAGCGTTATAGCGCGGACTTCAAGGCCCATGTTGCGCGATCTGCTGACGGGCACAGGCCCATAGTTCCCAATCTGGCAGGACAGTCAAAGCGCCCTCTTTGGCATAGCAATCAGCGACTTTCCTACATGCAGCCGCATGCGTAAGGATAGCGGCCGGGAGTTCAGATCATGAAATTCTTGGGCGGTTCACCACTATCCGATGCCGAACTCGAGACGATGGCGCGGAACCTCGTTGATACCTATGGCGAGGACGCCAAGCACGTCGTCAATCGCTTCATCGACAGAGCCAATGCCGCCGGCGAATTCCACGAACATGCAACCTGGATCAATGTTTCGTTCGGGGTCATACAGATCCTTCGACCCGATCCGAGCTGGAGCAAATAGTAATGCCACGCGGTCGACCGGCCAAGCACCCCGACCAGACCGTTGCGCGCCGCCTGGCCAACCAGCGTGCCGCCGACCGGGCGCGCGAACGGGGAATGGTCCAGCGCAGCCTGACGCTGCCGGCAGAATGCTGGGAACGCATTCGCGCAGCACGTGCCCCCACCGAAACATCGGATGCGCAGACCGTGGTACGGCTGCTGCTGGCGCTGAACCACGAGATGTCTGGATCCATTCCGAAAAGTTGAACCAACGCCGGCCATGGGTCAGCGTTTGCGCCGAAAGGCCCACACCAACCCGGAGAGGCTGGTGACAAGAGCGGCAAGAGCGGTGAGGATTGAGCTATCGATCGTGATCATGGGCGACTCCCTTCCCGCCCTATGTTCCTTATTTGTTCCGTGTAGGACAGCGAAAAGTTTTCGGAGTCCATTTAGGACTTGGGTGTGAATCGGCTTGGAATATTGACCCCAGTTGAGGGGTGATCGGCGTGCAAAATTGACCCCCTGAACGAACGTGGTTCAGGCTCCTGCGCTTTGCGCAGGGGCTTTGCGGGGGATGCTGGTCGTGGAGACGGTGGCGCGGATCCGGCGCGAGTTTTTCGTCAAGGGCAAGTCGATCAAGGAGATCGTCCGGAGCCTTGGCGTGTCGCGCAACACGGTGAGGAAGGTGCTGCGGTCGGGCGAGACGGCGTTTGCCTATGAGCGGACCGAGCAGCCGCTACCCAAGCTCGGGCCTTGGGCGTCAGACCTCGATGGCCTCCTGGCGGCGAACGCGGGCAAGGCGCGGCGCGAGCGGCTGACGCTGGTGCGGATCTACGAGGAACTGCAGGGGCTGGGCTATCGCGGCGGCTATGATGCCGTCCGACGCTACGCGCAGGCCTGGGGCCGCGAGCGGGCGGTGGCAACGGCGGCGGCGTATGTGCCGCTGAGCTTTGCCCCAGGCGAAGCTTATCAGTTC
>JBMOGO010000056.1:0-21214 GCA_049318305.1 Polymorphobacter sp. | reverse complement strand
CGCGGCGCGCTCCGCCGTCGGGGTTGCCGCCATGCTGGCGCACGAGATCAAGAACCCGCTGTCGGGCATTCGCGGTGCCGCGCAACTGCTGGCCTCGGTCGGCGATGCCGCGATGGCGGAGGATGACCGCCGCGAACTGACCGACCTGATCGTTGCCGAGGTCGATCGCATCGCCAAGCTGGTCGATCGCATGGAAAGCTTTACCGACACGCGGCCATTGAAACTGCGCCCCGAGAATATCCATGAAATTCTCGGCCATGTCCGCAAACTCGCTGAACAGGGGTTTGCGCGCGGCGTGACGCTGCGCGAACGCTATGATCCGTCGCTACCGCTCGTCGCCGGCAACCGCGATGCACTTGTCCAGGTCTTCCTGAACCTTCTAAAGAATGCTGCCGAAGCGATTGAAAACGATGGTCGGATCGAACTGACGACTGCCTATCGGCCGGGCCTGAAAGTGCGGCCCGAAGGCGGCGGCCCGCCAATCTCACTGCCGCTGGAGGTGCGGGTCATCGACAATGGACCCGGTGTCGAGGCCGGCCTTGGCGACCATGTCTTCGAACCTTTTGTCACCACCAAGCGTGGCGGTTCGGGCCTTGGCCTGGCGCTGGTCGCCAAGATCGTCGCCGATCACGGCGGCATCATCGAGTATGAACGTGTCGGCGAACCCGAAGTGACGGTTTTCAAGGTCTTGCTGCCGGTATCTCGGGAATCAAGAGATCTGTTGCCATGACCGCGACTGTGATTGTCGCCGACGACGATGCCGCCATCCGCACCGTTGTACGCCAGGCGCTGGTCCGCGCCGGTTATCAGGTGCGGTTGACTGAAACCGCCGCCGGCCTCGTCAAGCTGGTCGAGGAGGGGCGCGGCGATGTGGTGATCACCGATGTCATCCTGCCCGATGCCAATGGCCTGGATACCATCCCGAAACTGCTGGCGCTGCGCCCCGGTCTACGCGTCATCGTAATGAGCGCGCAGAACACCCTGTCCACGGCGGTGCGCGCGACAGAACAGGGCGCGTTCGACTATCTACCGAAACCATTTGATCTCAACGAATTAACCCGGTCGGTTGCCGCTGCACTCGAGGGCCGTGCCGAAGCCGAGGCGGGGGAATTTGGCGGCGACGACACGCCCCTGATCGGGCGGTCCGCCGCGATGCAGGAAGTCTATCGTCTTATCGCGCGTGTCGTTCCCAATGATCTGACGGTCATGGTGTTGGGCGAAAGCGGCACCGGCAAGGAGCTGGTGGCGCGCGCTATCCACGACATGGGTCCGCGCCGCCAGCGGCCATTCATCGCGCTTAACATGGCGGCGATCCCGCGCGAGCTCATTGAAAGCGAATTGTTCGGCCACGAACGCGGCGCCTTTACCGGCGCCGCCACCCGGGCGTCGGGGAAATTCGAACAGGCGCAGGGTGGCACGCTGTTTCTCGATGAGATCGGCGACATGCCGCTGGAGGCACAGACACGGCTGCTGCGTGTGCTGCAGACCGGCGAATTCACTACGGTAGGCGGGGTGCGTAGCCAGCGCGCCGATGTCCGCATCGTCACCGCGACCAACCAGGACCTGCTGGCGCTGACCCAGACCGGGCGGTTCCGCGAAGATCTTTACTATCGCCTCAACGTCGTGCCGCTCATGCTGCCGCCACTGCGCGCCCGGGCCGAAGACGTGCCGGCGCTGGCGCGGCATTTCCTCGAAGTCGCGGCCGCCGAAGGCCTGCCGCGCAAATCGCTCGACCCGCACGCCATCGAGGCGCTGCGGCAGCACAGCTGGCCCGGCAACGTCCGCGAGCTTGAGAACATGATGCGCCGCCTCGCCGTGCTGGAACGCGGCGACGTCATCGGCGCGGCGGCGGTCATCGCCGGGCTGGGGCAGGGGGCACGCCCGGCGGCGCCTCTGCCGATCGGCGAAACCCTGGGGCTTGCGGAAGCCGCCGCCGCCCATATCTCGCGCTATTTCGCCGAATACGCCGGGGGCCTGCCGCCCGATGGCGTCTATGATCGCCTGCTCGCCGAGGTCGAACGGCCGCTGGTCACCGCCTGCCTCGATGCCACCGGCGGCAACCAGTTGAAGGCGGCAAAGCTGCTTGGCATCAACCGCAACACCTTGCGCAAGAAACTGACCGACCTGGGGCTGGACCCGGTGGCGGTGCGACGGGGTTGACGGCGGCGGTATCCATCTGAAACGCACCGTCTGTCGCAATCTCGCAACGCCTGTGTTCCTTTGGCCACAAAAATCGCTTAGAAGCGCCATTGGATGACCGAAAAGCGCAGTTCACTCCTCGCCGCGTCGCCGCCCGCCCACCCGGCGCGGATGCGGGTGCGCAGCCTGCGTCGGCGGCTGAACCGCTGGGTGCGCCGGGTGGATTTCTATCCGCGGCTCGAAGTGGCGGCGGCTGTGCTGACCATCATCCTCGGCTGGTCGAGTTACGCCATGCTGACCGGACGCGCGGTGCCGGGCAATGGCGTGTCGCCGCCGATGGTAACGGCGCTGCTCGTCGCCAATCTGTTGCCGGTGATGACCCTGGTCGTGCTGATCGCGCGGCGTATCGCCATCCTGCTTGCCAACCGGCGCCGCGGGCTGGCCGGGGCTCAACTCCATATCCGCATGGTGGCGGTGTTCGCCGGCATTGCCGCGGTGCCAACCATTCTTGTCGTCATCTTTGCCTCGCTGCTGTTCCAGTTCGGCGTGCAATTCTGGTTTTCGGATCGGGTCAAGACCGTGCTCGACGGGTCGAACCAGGTGGCGCAGGCTTATGTCGAGGAAAACCGCCAGCGTGTTTCCGACGACATCATGGCGATGGCGACCGACGTCAACAATTACGCGCGTGACTTCGGGCTGGGCAGCGACCTGTTCGTCAAGGGCCTGCAATTTCAGGTCGCGGCGCGCAATCTCAGCCAGGCGGTCGTGTTCCGCCGCAATCCGGATGGACACCTTGCCACCATCGCCAGCAGCGGCATGAAAAATGTCACGCTCGAATCGCGGTTGACCGGGGTCGATCTGGCGCGCGCCCGGGTGGGTGCCGCGACCGTTGTGGCCAAGGGCAGCGACCGGATCGAGGCGGTGCTCGCCATCGATCCGGCCGAATCGCGCTACATCTACATCAGCCGCACCGTCGATCCTGCTGTACTGGCGCGCGCCGACCGTGCCGCCGGTGCCCTGGGCGAATATAATGCCCTGCTCGAACGCTCGCGCGTGATGCAATTGCGCTTCAACCTGGTGCTGATGGGCGTGTCGCTGCTCACGCTGGCAGTCGCGGTCTGGTTCGCGCTGTGGTTGGCGAACCGGTTGGTCGCGCCGATCGCCCGGCTGGCGGTGGCGGCGGAACGCGTTGGCGCCGGCGATCTCGATGCGCGCGTGCCGGTGCGCGGCTCACCCGATGAAATCGGCAAGCTGGCGCGCGCCTTTAACCGCATGACCAGCCAATTGAAGACGCAGCAGCGCGCGCTGATCGGCGCCAATGAACAGCTTGATGAACGCCGCCAGTTTACCGAGGCGGTGCTGTCCGGCGTGTCGGCCGGCGTCATGTCGATATCCGCAAATGGTGTCATCCGCGTCGCCAACCGCTCGGCGGCGGCGCTGCTCGAAGTGTCAGAAACCGATCTGGAGGGGCGGGTGCTCAGCACGGCGGTGCCCGAACTCGCCGAATTGCTCGACGAGGCGCGGGATAGCGGCGCGGCATCGGGCCAGGTGCGGATCGTGCGCGGCACCGAAACACAGACATTGTCGGTGCGCATTGCCGGCGAAACCGGGCCGGATGCCGGCTATGTGCTGACCTTTGATGATATTTCGGCGCAGCTTGCCGACCAGCGCCGCGCCGCCTGGGCCGATGTGGCGCGGCGCATCGCCCACGAGATCAAGAACCCGCTGACCCCGATCCAGCTCGCCGCGGAACGCCTGCAACGCAAATATGGCCGGCAGATTGCCGAAGACCCGGAAACCTTTGCCATATTGACCGCGACCATCGTCCGCCAGGTCGGCGACCTGCGCCGCATGGTTGATGAATTTTCCGATTTCGCCCGCCTGCCCAAACCGGTGTTCGCGCCGGAACCGGTGGAAGCCTTGGTGCGCCAGGTGCTGGTGCTGCAGGAAGTGTCGTTTCCCGCCATTGCGTTCAGCGTCGATGTGCCGGCCGATCTGACACTGGTCTGCGACCGGCAGCAGCTGGGCCGGGCACTGACCAACCTTGTCAAGAATGCCGCGGAATCGGTGACGGCGCGGCTTGAGCGCGAGGGCGCCGTCGCACCGCCTGGCCATATCGATATCAGCGTCGCCGAAGCCGATGCCTGCCTGGTCGTGACGGTGACCGACAACGGCATCGGCTTGCCGGCGGAAAGCCGCGAACGGTTGACCGAGCCCTATGTGACGACCCGGGCGCGCGGCACCGGGCTCGGCCTCGCCATCGTCAAGAAGATCATCGAGGATCATGGCGGCACGCTCGAGCTGGGCGATGCGCCCTGGCCGGGTGGCGGCGCCTTTGCCCGCGCCCGCTTGAGCCGGGCGATGGTCGCTGACAGCGCCTTTTCCGAACCATCGCCGCCCCTGCGACTGACAGCCTAGGATGACCCGATAGCATGGCCCTCGATATCCTGATCGTCGACGATGAAGCCGATATCCGCGACCTGATCGCCGGCGTGCTTGGCGATGAAGGCTATGGCACACGCACCGCCGGGGACAGCGATGGCGCGCTGGCGGCGCTGGCGGAGCGCCGGCCGTCGCTGATCATCCTTGATGTCTGGCTGACCGGGTCACGGCTCGACGGGATCGAGCTGCTCGATGAGATCAAGCGCCGCGAACCGACGCTGCCGGTGGTGGTGATTTCCGGCCATGGCAATATCGAAACCGCCGTCGCTGCCATCAAGCGCGGCGCGTATGATTTTATCGAAAAACCTTTTCAGGCCGAACAGTTGCTGCTGGTTGTTCGCAGGGCGACGGAAACCGAGCGGTTGAAGCGCGAGTTTGAGGAACTGAAGGTTCGCGTCGGCTTCGATACCGAATTGACCGGGTCCTCGGCGCTGATCAACGGTGTGCGCGCCACGTTGAAGCGCGTCGCCGCCACCGGCAGCCGCGTCCTCATCACCGGCGCCGCCGGCTCCGGCAAGGAGGTCGCCGCCCGCCTCCTCCACCAGTGGAGCCCGCGCGAAGCCTCGCCGTTCGTCGTCGTCAGCGCGGCGCGGATGACGCCCGACCGGGTGGAGGAAGCGCTGTTCGGCGTCGAGGAGGGCGGGCATCTCGTGCATTCTGGCCTGTTCGAACAGGCGCATGGCGGCACGCTGTTCCTCGACGATGTCGCCGACATGCCGATGCCGACCCAGGCCAAGATCCTGCGCGTGCTGACCGAGCAGATTTTCCAGCGGGTAGGTGGGTCGCGCTGGGTGCGCGTTGATGTCCGCGTTATCAGCGCCACATCGCGCGACCTGGTCTCCGAAATCGCCGCCGGGCGCTTCCGCGAGGACCTTTATTACCGCCTCAACGTCGTGCCGGTGCGGCTGCCATCGCTGTCGGAGCGGCGCGAGGATGTCGGTGAACTCGTTAAGTATTTCCTCACCCGCTATGCCGCCGAACGCCGGGTTTCGACGCCGGCACTGTCGGATGACGCGATCGCCGCACTGCAGACTTATGACTGGCCGGGCAATGTCCGCCAGTTGCGTAATGTCGTCGAACGCACGCTGATCCTCGCCCCGGCAGAACGGATCGGCAGCATCGATATCGATATGCTGCCCCCCGAAGTCACCGCCGAACCCGCGCGACTG
Source organism: Polymorphobacter sp. (assembly GCA_049318305.1). Lineage (GTDB taxonomy): Bacteria > Pseudomonadota > Alphaproteobacteria > Sphingomonadales > Sphingomonadaceae > Sandarakinorhabdus. The sequence continues at coordinate 15,464 of JBMOGO010000056.1, read as the reverse complement.
GTGCCCAACCAGGCGGTGCGGTCGATCATGGGGACCCCGCTGCGCGAAGCACGCGAAGCCTTTGAGCGCGAGTATCTCCGCGCCCAGATCCGCCGTTTTTCCGGGAATATCTCCAAGACCGCGGCCTTCATCGGCATGGAACGCTCGGCTCTGCATCGCAAGCTGAAGGCGCTCGGCCTCGCCGATGAACCGCTTGCCGATGGCGAAACCGGCACCGACTGATTTCCGTCGAACAGCCCATTGAGAACATTGCTGCACCGCACTATCTTGTCGCCATCCCTGCTCCGCCAGCGGGGGCGCTGACACCGGGCAACGGTGCGGTCGCGGGCCCATGACAGCCCGCCAAGAAGAAGCGAAAGGGCCTGACCATGGCCGAAAAAGCCAATAACTTGCAGGATGTGTTCCTGAACGCCGTGCGCAAGACCAAGACGCCGGTCACCATGTTCCTGGTCAACGGTGTCAAGCTGCAGGGCATCATCACCTGGTTCGACAATTTTTCCGTGCTGTTGCGCCGCGACGGCCAATCGCAACTCGTGTACAAGCACGCCATCTCGACGGTGATGCCGGCCGGCCCGGTGCAATTGTTCGACGCGGAAAAAGATGAAGGCGACAGCGATTGAGTGATTTTGAACCCGGCTCCGGCAACGCATCGGGGCAGGGGTGGGATGAAGGCCGCGGCGTGCGTTTCGGCGCGCCCGCGGTTGTCGTACTGCCGTTGAAGGATGCCAAGGGTGGCCCGGCGCAAATCCGCTCCCCTGAAGCACGCCTCGCCGAAGCCGAAGGGCTGGCGCGCGCCATTTCGCTGGATGTCGTGCATTCCGAAATCGTCAAGCTGCGCAGCGCCAGCGCTTCCACCCTGTTCGGCAAGGGCCAGATCGAGCGCCTCGCCGCTGCCGTCGCCGCGCATGAGGCTGAACTCGTCGTCATCGATGGCGTTGTCTCGCCGATCCAGCAGCGCAACCTCGAAAAGGCGCTGAAGGCCAAGATCATCGATCGCACCGGCCTGATCCTCGAAATCTTCGGCGAACGCGCCTCCACCCGCGAAGGCACGCTGCAGGTCGAACTCGCCCATCTGCAATATCAGGCGAGCCGGCTTGTCCGGTCGTGGACCCACCTCGAACGGCAACGCGGCGGCTTCGGCTTCATGGGCGGCCCCGGCGAAAGCCAGATCGAAACCGATCGCCGCCTTATCAAGGACCGTATCGTTCGCCTGAAGGACGAGCTGGAGGATGTGCGCCGCACTCGCGGCCTGCATCGCCGGCAACGCCAGAAGGCGCCATGGCCGGTCGTCGCACTCGTCGGCTACACCAACGCCGGCAAATCGACGCTGTTCAACCGGCTGACCGGCGCAGAAGTCCGTGCCGAAGACCTGTTGTTCGCCACGCTCGACCCGACGATGCGCGCCATCAAGCTGCCCGGCCATGACAAGGTCGTGGTATCCGATACCGTCGGCTTCGTGTCCGACCTGCCGACGCAGCTCGTCGCCGCCTTTCGCGCCACGCTGGAGGAGGTCATCGAGGCCGATTTGATCGTCCACGTCCGCGACATTTCGCACCCCGACAGCGACGCCCAGGCGCAGGATGTCGCCAAGGTGCTCAGCGGCCTCGGCCTTGCTGACGAACTGAAGCGCGTGCCGATGCTGACAGTCTACAACAAGGTCGACGCGATGGACGCCGACGCCCGCGCCGCCCTCGAAGGCCGCGCCGGCGAGGATGCCGTGCTGGTGTCGGCACTGACCGGGGAGGGCATCGAGCCGCTGCGTGAGCAGATGGCGATCATGCTGCGCGCCGGCACGCACGTCCACGAGATCCAGCTGTCGGCGAGTGACGGCCGCCGCGTCGCCTGGCTCCACGAACACGGCGAAGTCATCGGCCGCACCGATGACGAAACCGGCGTGGCGTTGCAAGTGCGGCTCAGCGACGCCGATCGCGCGCGTTTCGCGGCGCTTTGAAGGCGCTGCTGCTCACGCTGGCGTTGCTGCTGGTTCCTCTCGCGTCCGCGGGCGGGGAAGGGGCCGGCACCACCCCGAAATTTACCCCCTGGAACGCTGGCCTAACCGCCGCCGAACCGCCGTTCCAGGTCCAGCGTCTCGACCCCGATACCTATGTCATCCGCCAATCGGTGCGCACCAACTTCGAAGCGCCGTTTCTCTACCTGCTGGTCGGCACCACCCGCGCCCTGCTGCTCGACAGCGGCGCCGGCAATGCCAGCCTGCGGCCGGTCATCGATGCCATCATGGCCGAAAGGCGCGCCGAACTGGGCACGCCCGACCTGCCGCTGACGGTGGCGCATTCGCATTCACACAGCGACCACCACCAGGGCGACGCCGAGCTTGCCGCGCGACCAGGCACGACCGTCATCGGCCTCACTCCGACAGCAGTCGCCGCGGCGTTCCACATCAAGCACTGGCCCGGCGATATCGGGCATATCGAGCTTGGCAATCGCCGCCTCGCCATCATCCCGACGCCCGGCCATGAACCAGCGCATATCATGGTCCATGATCCGCAGACCGCAGCGCTGCTGACCGGCGACTCGCTTTATCCGGGCCGACTGTACGTGCCGATCGACCAGTTCGGCACCTACCGCGCCAGCATCGACCGCGCCGTGCGTTATGTGAAAACCCGCAAAATCCGCGTCCTGCTCGGTGCCCATATCGAAATGCGGCGCACGGCCGGCGAGGATTATGCCCAGCAAGCCTCCAGCCACCCGGACGAACACCCGCTCGAACTGGCGCCGGCAGCACTCGGCGAATTGCAGGTGGCGCTGCACAAGGTCACCGGCGAACCCGTCCGCGACACCCACAAGGACTTCATCATCGTGCCGAGGTGGCCGCGATAGGGAGAGACGGCGCTGCCACGGTCAAACGCGCCATCGTGGTCCGATCCCTGGTGACTATGGGGCCGCGGGCGGAACGCAAGTGTCTGACGACGAAAGCCAGCTGCCTGGTGTCTGGGCGTTCGGAATGGCGGCTTCCGACCCGGTTCCAGACGATCCCCTGGTCACCGCCGAACGGCGAAATTCGCCATGAGATGCCGATCGCATCGGGCCGAGCCGCCTCTCCGCAAGGCGCCTTCATCCCTGTGAGGCAGCGGGTTTTGCGCGGCGCCGCCGGCGCACCGAAGTTTACCATTCTTCAATATATTGCTGATAGATCATCCTTGTTACTTTCGGATGCGTAACGGGTGTCGGTACCCAGCGTGGCTGAAAAATTCCTTACCAGTCGCTCGCCCCATGCGTTTTTGCCTGTAAGGACCAAAGGGTCCACGCGCGTTTCGAGGACTGACGACGAATGATGATCGAGTTGCGAGAGCTCGCCGGTTCAACGGCAACAATCGAAAGCTGCGATCAGGAACTCATTCACACGCCAAATGTAATCCAGGCGCATGGCGCGGTGCTGGTGGCGGATATTAACAGCCTTCGCATCACCCACTGCAGTGCAAACCTCGAGCAGTTTCTGGCGCGCACGCCTGAATGGGCCATTGGCCGCGAGCTGCAGGATGTCATCGGCACGGCGGCCATACCCACGATCGGTCCGGAGCTGGCGGAATCCGCCAGCTCCATCGGCAACGTTCTGACTTTGCCCGGGGGCAGTGGCCGCATGCTCAACACGCTGGCCCATCAAACCGGCCAACATCTTTTCATCGATCTGCATCCGGCGACGGACGACAACGAAGGTTCGCCGCTGCCCAGGGTCCACGAGGTGCTTGAAACCCTGATGTCTGCCAAGACTCGCGGCGAATTGTGCGATCTTGCCGTCGAGGCCCTGCGTGCCACCTCGGGCTTCGACCGTGTGATGGCCTATCGCTTCGGACCGGAAGGTGAGGGAAAAGTCATCTCCGAAGCGAAGCTGGAATCGCTGGAGCCCTTTTGGGGCATGACCTATCCCGCTGACGACATCCCGTCGCAGGCGCGGGCGCTTTACGTCCGCAACCGGGTTTGTGCCATCGCCGACTCCAGCTACATACCAGTGCCGCTGCTCGTCGATCCGGCATTCGATGACGGTGTTCCGATCGACATGACCTTCAGTAGCCTGCGCGGCATCTCGCCGATCCACTGCGAGTACATGCGCAACATGAATGTCGCCGCCAGCCTCGCGATCTCGATCGTGCATCGCGGCAGCCTGTGGGGCATGCTCGTCTGCCATCACAACACCCCCCGAATCGTCACACCGGAACTGCGATCCGTGGCGAATCTGCTCGGCCAGGTGTTGTCGCTGCTGATCGGCAGCCTTGGCGAGGCGGAAGCCTATGCCGATCGGCTGGCACGGCAAAGCGTGATGCAATCGATTTGCGATGCCATCGGCGATGACCAGCCGATTTTGAATGGACTGACCCAAGATCCGTCAGCGCTGCTCGGTCTCGTCGATGCGGGCGGCGTGGTTGTGCGGCTGTCGGGCGAGGAATACTGCTTTGGCGCGCTGCCACCCCCGGCGGCTCGCTCGGAACTGCTGGCAGAGCTGCATCGACTGGCGAACAGGAAAATTTTTGCGATTGACGAACTGGGGCATCTGTATCCGGCCCTGGAAGGCTGCGCCGAAACCGCAAGCGGCGCGCTGTTCCTGCCATTCGGGGCCAAGCGGGACGATGCGATCGTGTGGTTCCGGCCGGAATTGAAGCGAAACATCGTGTGGGGAGGCGACCCTTCGAAGCATCATGGCGTCGATCCGGTGACCAGCCGGTTGACTCCCAGGGCATCGTTTGCGGCCTGGAATCAGGAAATATCCGGCCGTTCGTTGCCGTGGACCGATGTCGATCTGGCGCTGGCCGCCGATCTGCGCCGTGCGATCGAAAACGAGACCGCCTCACGCGCCAACGCCAGCGCCATCCTCGCCAAACTTGCGTATTTCGATCCGCTTACCGGGCTACCCAATCGTCGGCGCCTCGAAGACTGGCTGTTGGGACCGGCGACGGCTGCTAGGGGCGAAGAAAATCCGGGTCTGCTGTTCATCGGCTTCGACTGTTTCAAGGCGATCAACGATTCGATGGGTCATGCCGCCGGCGACAAGCTTTTGGTCGAGGCTGCCAGCCGCCTGCTGGCAACGACCGGGGCCCACCATCTCGTCGCGCGCCTCGGCGGCGACGAATTCGTTGTCGTGACCTTTGGGCTGGACGCAGCCGGTGTTGCTGTGCTTGCCGAGACCATCCGCGGCGCGCTCGAGCTTCCGTTCGTTATCAACGGCATTTCGACGAAAGCGTCGGCCAGCATCGGCATAGCAATGACCGACGAGATCGGCTCGCTCGATATCGTGCTCGCCGCCGACATGGCTATGTACGCGGCCAAGCAACTCGGCGGCAATCGTGTGGCGACATTCGAGCAATCGTTTCACGACAATGCGTTGCGCACGTTCGAACTTGACCAGGACCTGCGCCACGCGATCAACGAAACCGAACAGTTCATTCTCGTCTATCAGCCCTTGTTCGATATCCGGAGCCCGGACCCGAAGCTGCTCGGCTTTGAAGCGCTGCTGCGCTGGTGGCACCCGCGACTGGGCTGGGTCGCACCCGAGACCTTCATTCCCATCGCCGAAAAATCCGGAGTCATCGTGCGGCTGGGGGACTGGATCATTCTGTCCGCCGTTCGCCAGGCCAAGGTAATGAGCGCCGCCAATCCGGAGATCCCACTCCTGATGACCATCAATATCTCGGTGCTGCAGCTTGCCGAACAAGGGTTCTGCGAGCGGCTCGCTGCGATCCTTTCAGACGTCAAAGTGCCGGCGTCGACGATCTGCCTCGAAGTTACGGAATCGATGTTCAGCGACAAAGCGATTGCCGACGTGTTGCGCGAAGTCCGCGCGATGGGGGTCCGGATCGCGATCGACGATTTCGGCACCGGCTTTTCGTCGCTGTCCTATCTGCGCCGGCTGCCGGCCGATATCGTCAAGCTTGATCGCGGCTTCCTCGACAATCACAAAGACGACACGGAGGATCTCGGCTTCGTCAGCGCGGTGGTGACGCTTGTCCACGCCGCCGGCATGACGGTTGTGCAGGAAGGTGTTGAAACCACCGACCAGTATGTCACTGCCCGGATGGCTGGCGCCGATATGGTGCAGGGTTTCATGTTCAACCGCCCATTGGTGGCGTCGGATGCGATGAAGCTGGTGCGCAATGGCCCTATGGTGGCGCCACCATGAATCGGTCCGATCCGGAAACAGATCATCGGGATCGCCGGTGGCTCGGGACCAACTCGGTTTCATCGGTGGTGCCCAGCGTCGCGTTTGGCAGCGCCAACAGGCTTTCGGGCAAAAAAAGCAGATCAACCATTGCGTGAGCAGGCGGAAACGAGCCTGCGCGACGGTGCTGTCACCCGGCTGCGCACGGCGACGCAGCCCAGCCATGCCGTGGTCGATGCGGCATTCAGCGTTTTCGATCTTGCCGACCGCCGTCATTACGGCAGGTTCCTGCAGGCACATGCCCGAGCAACCGGCGCGGCGGAGGCTTGCCTGATTGACGTGCCGACATTGCCGCCATGGCGATCGCGCCTGCCGCAGTTGACCGCGGATCTCGAAGGGCTGGGGTTGGGTGTGCCCGAAGCGCTGGCCTTCACGCCAGCGGAGGGTGATGCGTGGCATTGGGGCGTGCTTTATGTGCTCGAAGGCTCAAGGCTTGGCAGCGCACTCGTCGTCAAGCGGGCGGGCTCAAATGTGCCAACCGCTTACCTTTCGTCTCGGCATCTCGCTGGCGAATGGCGGAGCCTGTTGATGGCCATCGAAGCACGCGGCGATGCTGGTGGCGCCGCCTGGACAGACGCTGCTATTGCAGGTGCGCGCGACTGTTTTGCGCTGTATCAGCGTGCCGCTATGGACATGACTGCCTGAAACACTGGCAGTGCTGGCACTATAGGATAGGGCCATGTCACCTGTTTTTGTTCGATTTTCGAATCACGTTTGTTTGTTATGGACAATCCGCCCTTGGCCAATTCTCGGCCGTTTTACGTCATGGGACGCCAGCGGCCGGTAACGCCGTTAAACCGGCCAAAGGTTCATCTCCGGTTCCGACCGGCAAGCACCAGCCATCCCGGCCGCTGCGCACCGCTAGCGGAACCCCGCATCCCGGGCCAGCATGGCGGCGTGGGTGCGGTTGCGGGCGCCGAGTTTGCGGCAGACCAGCTTGACGTGCAATTTCACCGTCGGCTCGCGCAGTTCGAGATCGCGGGCGATTTCCTTGTTAGCCTTGCCTTCACACAACGCGCGCAGCACCTGTTGCTCGCGCGGCGATAATCGGTCGTCGAACGGCGTTGCCTCGGCTTGCTTCTGCATCTCCTGGAGCAGGCCGATCGGCAGATAGCGTTCGCCGGCGATCATGAAGCGGATGGCGTTGACCAGGGACCGGGCCGGCAGCGTTTTCGGCAGAAAGCCGGCGGCGCCTGATTCGAGCGCCTGTTCCGCAACATCGGCGACAGCGCTTCCCGAAATGATCGCGACCGGCGTATCGCCGACTGTTGCCTTGATCCGCCGCAGCCCGTCAAGGCCATCCATGCCGGGCATGTTGTAATCGAGCAGGACAAGGGCGAACGGCCCCCCCGCGGCAATCGCTGCCGTCGCTTCATCGACATTCGACGCCAGTTCGACGTCGAAACCGCCCTCGGCCTCGAGATAGGAGCGCAGCACGTCGCGCAGCAGGTCATGGTCGTCGGCGATTAAAATCTTCATTGGCAGGATCTTCATCTGGCTTTCCTTGCGGCACAGGCCTCGATCGCTGCTTCGGCACCGGCGAGCAGGCTGTCGAGCGATACGGGCTTGCCGATAATGGCATCGAAGCTGTGGAGTGCCGGGTTCTGCCGGCGGTGTTGTTCCGGCAGCGCCGTGCACAGCAGCACCGGCAAATCGGGTTTCAACTGCCGAGCGAGGGCCGCCAGTTCGGCGCCGTTGGTGCCGGGCATGTCATAGTCGGTGATCAGCAAGGCCCAGGCATCGGGGTCCTCGTCGATCGCCGCCAGCGCATCCTGTGCTTCGAGGCAGGGGCCGACTTCGGCGCCGGCACCTTCGAGCAGTTCGGTGAGCACATCGACAACCGCCGGATTGTCATCAACGACAAGCACGGCGCGGCCTTTCAGAACGTTGTTGGAAACGGGTATCGACCGCATTGCCGGCAGCAACGAAGGTTTGGGCGGATCGAGCGGCCAGAACACATCGAAGCGGGCGCCTTCGCCGGGGTGCGAATCAACGGTAACGCCGCCGCCTGCCGCTTCGACGATGCTTTTCACGACCGCCAGGCCAAGCCCCGAGCCACTGCGACCCTTGCCGGAGCGAAAGGGTTCGAAAATGCCGGCCAGCGCCTGTTCTGCGATGCCGCTGCCGGTATCTTCGACGCGGACCAGCGCGGCCGGCCCGCGCGGCCGGCGGCCGATGACGGGCCGGGCCGCCGCATCGCCGGGCAGCAACCTTTCAAGCCGCACGATGATCTGGCCGGGCTGGTCCGGGTCCATGGCATCCCGGGCATTGACCAGCAGGTTGAGCAACACCTGCATGACTTCGGTGCTGTCGGCAATCAGGCTGATCGGTTCATCCGGCAGGTACAGGACGATGCTGTGCTGGGCGGCAAGGCTGGCCCTGAGCAGTTCGACAACGGAACGGATCTTGGCGGCCAGGTCGATCTCGCGGTTATCGGGGGTGCGTGTGCCGAGCGACAACATCTTGGCCACCAGCGACGCAGCGTTTGCCGCAGCGGTCTCGATCCGTTCCGCCTGCCGCCGGGCGCCATTGGAGGGGTCGGCGACGATCAGCGCCGCCGACCCGGATATGGCGGCGATCAGATTGTTGAAATCATGCGCGATGCCGGATGCGATCTGGCCGACGATCTCCTGCCGCTGCGACACCAGCAACTGTTCGCGCAACCGCGCCATTTCGCGCTCGCTGCGGTGGCGTTCGCCGACATCGCGGGTGACGCAGACAAGCCCGCCGTCCGACCGCAGCGACAGCGAAATCTCCTGCCGGATGGCCGAGCCGTCGCGCCGCACCCCGATCGACTCGCCGCGCCACCGACCCTCCGCGGCAATCACTGGAAAGGCTTCGGCTTCCAGCCGTTCGCGCGCCTCAAGCGTATAAAGATCTGACCAGTGCATGCCGATCAACGCGGCGGCATCGGGATAGCCGAACATTTCGGCATGGCTGCGGTTCATGTAGATGAACTGGCCAACCGTATCAGTGATGGCGACGCCGTCGTTCGACACTTCGATGGCGTCGACCTGTTCGGCCAGACGTTCGCGCGTCGTATCGCGTTCGGCCTCGAGCTGCTTGCGCTGGCTGGCGTCGCGGATGATCGCGGTAAAGCCTGTCGGGTTGTGATCGTCGCCGGCCTTCCACATGCCGAGCGAGAGTTCGACGGGAAATTCGCTGCCATCGCGCCGTAGCGCCGGCACTTCGACCATGCGGCCAACAAGCCGCGATTGCCAGGTAGTGCGGACATGCGACATGCCGCCATGATGGGCGCGCCGATGGCGATCTGGAATGATGATATCAAGGTTGGTGCCCAGGGCCTCGCGGGCGGTCCAGCCGAACATCTGTTCGGCGGCACGGTTCCAGTAGATGACCTGGCTGTCGCCATCGGTGCAGACAAAGGCATCGGAGGTGGTTTCGCTGATGATCTGCGAAATCTGCTGCGAATGCCGTAATCGGCGCAATTCGAGCAGATCGACGACCTGCTGCGCCATCAGCTTGAGCGCCCGGCGTTCCCGCAAGTCGAAGTCGCGGCGGCGGCGGTCGATGATGCACAGGGTGCCGATCCGCTGGCCCGATGCCAGAATCAGCGGCGCCCCGGCGTAAAAGCGAATGTACGGTTCGCCGGTGACCAGCGGATTGGCGGCAAACCGTGGGTCCAGCCTGGCATCGGCCACCACCAGCACTTCGTCGCCGCCGATGGCATGGGTGCAAAACGACACGTCGCGCGCGGTCTCGGCAATATCCAGGCCGAAACGCGCCTTGAACCATTGCCGCTCGGAGGCAACCAGGCTGACCAGTGCGATCGGCACGTCGAAACGGTCGGCCGCCAGCTCGGCGATGGTGTCGAACTCGCGCTCCGCCGGGCTGTCGAGCACATCGAGCGCCGCCAACGCCGCAAGCCGCGCCAGTTCGTCTTCGCCGTGGCGGACACTGCTGTCGGGATCGCTGCTCACGCTGCTCGACTCCATCGGTCGCGGGAAGGGGTGTTCACTATACTTTCGGATAGCGCGTCATGGCGATGCAGCGGCAGCAATGGCAAGCGCTCGTCCGGAGGGGGGTCGCTATACTTTTGGATAGCGGCGCTATGCCAAAGGCCGGTTTCGCCAGCCGGTTGCTGCCGGTGGCACCCCCAATTGCGCGTCAGTCTTAACACATTGGGTACTTTTCTTAACGGAAAGGCGCGGACCGCTATCCGGTTCCGTCATTTTTGAACCGGATGCCGACGCGACAGCGCCGCCGGTCTCAGCGCATTTGGTCGTCAGCAGTGGCAACCCAGTCGCTGCCACAAACCCAAGATGAACGAGGAAATCATCATGAAGAAGATGTTTGCTGCTGCAGCCTTTGCTGCGATCTCCCTGTCGGCCGGCGCTGCCTATGCAGCCCCGATTGCTGAAGAAGCCGGCGCCGGTGCCAACATCATCGCACCGCTCGAAATCCGCAACACCGCGTCGCTTTATTTCGGCACCATTGCCCCGTCGTTGACGCAGGCTGACGTGGTCGTCGTGACGCCGGACGGCGACAAGAAGTGCGGCCGGGAGCTGACCTGCCTCACCTCCGACCACACCGCCGCTGCCTTTGACGTCAGGGGCGAAGCCGACGCCGCCTACACGATCTCGCTTCCCCTCGGCATCGAAATCACCAACGACAAGGGTGATGGCATGAAGGTCTTCGACTTCCGTGGTTCGAAGGACGGCGGCCGCCTTGTGAAGGGCCAGGACAATTTCACCGTCGGCGGCAAGCTCTTCGTTAGCGAGCGCCAGGCAGCCGGCAAGTACACCGGCCGCTTCGTCGTCGCTGTCGAATACCAGTAATCGACTCTGGCAGGGGAAGGAGCCCGGACCGCACCCCCCCGCGGTCCGGGCTCCAACCCTGTCTATCTCCCAACCATTTCTGAAGGAAAGCCCCTGGCATGTGCTTTTCGTTTCCCCGCCTTGCGCTGTCCCGCGTCTCGCGGCTCGCGCTGCTTGCCGCGATCGTCGTCCCGGCGCTGCCCACCCCGGCTGCCGCCGAATTGATGATCGCCCCGACCCGCATCGTCCTGTCCGGTGCCGAACGCAGCAGCGAACTGATCCTCGTCAACAAGGGCGATGAAGAGACCGCCTATCGCATCGATGCCGAAAACCGCCGCATGCGCACCGATGGCGCGCTGGAAACCGCCACCGACACGCGGTCGGGCGAGCTGTTTGCCGCCGACATGATCCGTTTTTCGCCGCGGCGTGTCGTCCTCGAACCCGGCGCCCGCCAGTCGCTGCGCGTTTCGGTGACGACGCCGGCCGGTCTCGCGCCCGGCGAATATCGCAGCCATTTGCGCCTGATGTCGGCCCCGACCAGCGCTGGCGCCGCAACCCCGGCCGCCACCGACGCCAATGACGGGGCGCTGTCGATCCAGCTGATCGCAGTGCGATCGATCACCATCCCGGTGATCATCCGCGTCGGCGCACTCGATGCCACCGCTACTGTCGACACAGCGGCCTTGTCGCGCGCCGGCGACAACATGCTCGTGGTCAAGCTGACCCGCAGCGGCACACGGTCGACCTATGGCGACCTGCGCGTGACCGTCGGTGGGGAGGCCAACCCGGTCTATAGTGTGCGCGGCGTCGCCATCTACACACCGAACACCGATCGCGAGGTGCTGCTGCCACTGCCAGCCGACATCAGGGCAAAGCTTGCCGGCCAGGATGTCCGTATCGATTATGTCTCGTCCGATCCCAAGGCTCCCGGCCTGATCGCGACGCAGCGCGTCCACCTCTGACGCGTTTGAAAAGCGCGGCCGGTGCCGGGCGATGCAGAAATTCCTGCCCGTACTGGCAACCCTGTTGCTGGGCGCCCCGGCGCTCGCCCAGTCACCCGGCACTGACCGCGACAGTGACAAGCTGTTTGATACTGTGTTCGGGTCTGAACCGGCCCGGACCAGCGGCAACCGCTCAGCACAGGCCGGGCGTGATGATCTGGCCATCGTCGCGCTCTATCTCGGCCGCTATCAACTGCTCGAATCGCTGCCAGCCTATGCGGTTCCCGCCGGGCTGTGCCTGCCGCTGGGTCCGGTACTCGATGCGCTCGAGATTGGCCATGACGATAGCGGCGAACGGCCGGTCATCGAACTTCATGCACCGGAACGACGCGTCACGATCGATGCCGCCGACCTGACGCCATCGCCGGATGGACCGTGCCTGGCGCTGCCGGCCTTTGCCCGCTGGTTGCCGGTGAGGGTGGAACATGACGCCGCCAATCTGCGCGTCACCCTGAAAGAGCTTGAACCCTTGCCCGTCACGGCGCGGCTGGAGAGGACCGAACGCCGCCGCCAGGCATTAGCGGGGGCCGAACCGGCGGCGCCGCAATTTCCGCGGATCGCCAATCCCTGGGGCATCATCGGCTTTCCCGCGATCGACGTTGCGCTGGCCAGCGTCTCCAGCAGCCAGGGCAGCTTTGTCACCGGCCAGGCCGAAGTTGTCGGCGATCTTGCCGGCATGACGGCGCGCGCTCGGCTGGCGCTTGACAGCAATGGCCCTGCCAACGCGCGGCTGTCGCTGGGCCGCGAGGGCGAGGATGCCGACCTGCTTGGGCCGCTTGGCGCGCGCGGCTTTGCGTTTGGCGACGTCAACGCCCCGGCGCAGCCGTTGATCGGGGTGGCCAGCAGCGGCCGGGGCCTGGTGGTTTCGAACCGACCGCCGGGGCGCGCTGACCTGTTCGACCAGATCGAACTGCGCGGGCCGTTGCCGCGCGGCTGGGATGCCGAACTGCATCGCGATGACCGGCTGGTGGCGGTTTTCGACAAGCCCGATGCCAGCGGCGACTATGTGTTTCGCGATGTGCCGCTGCGCGCCGGTGCCAATAATTATGTCGTCCGCCTGTTCGGCCCGCACGGCGAGATCGAGGAACGCGCCTTCAGTCGCTTTGTCGGTAGCGAATTGAACCCGGAGAACGAGTTCTTCTACACCGCCGGCATCGTCGACAGCGGCGTGCCGCTGTTCGGGCCGCCAGCGCCGACCCAGACGGCGCTGGGTTCCTATGCGTTTGCCACCCTTGAAAAGGGGTTGGCCGGCACGGTTTCGATGCGGCTTGACCTGCGCAGCGGGCTCGATGGCCGCAGCCCGGCAGTTGCTGCCGGTGTCCATGCCGCGATGCTCGGCGGCTTTGGCAGCCTGGTTGTCGCGGGCGATGGCGGCGGCCGCCCGGCCGTGGCGCTGCGCGGCGTGCGGCAGTTGGGACGCACCAATCTGAAGTTCGATGTCGCCGATTATGGCGATCTGGCCGGGCCGATGCGGGCAGCCGCGGCCAATGACCTGGCGCGCGAATTCGGCATCTCCGCCGAAACGCGGGTCGGACTTGGGCGGCACAGCCTGCCGCTGTTGCTCGGCGTGCGGCGCGCGACAGAACGCAGCGGCACCGTCATCGACCGGGCCGACACGAGCCTTGCGCTCGCGATGGGGCCATGGCGTTTCAGCCAGGGCGCCAGCCTTGAACGGCGCAGTGACGAAGCGCCGCTGCTGTTCGGCAACATTGCCGCGGCACGGGCGCTGGGCAGTTGGCGGCTGCGCGCCGGGCTGGATTATGGGGTCGCCGGCGGCTTCAGCCTCAAACAGATCGGCGTGTCGGCGGCGCGGGCATCGGCGCGCGGCAGTTTCGGCCTTGATTTGGGCTGGGATGCCGCCCGCGGTGCCGCCAGCGTCGCCGCCACGGCGCAGCGGCATCTGGGCGCGTTTTCACTGGGTGCCGGCGGCAGCATCGGCCCGGATGGCTGGCGCGTCGGGATCAGTGTTTCGGCGGCGCTGTTCCACGACGCCCGCGCCGGCTATCGATTGACCAGCGCCGGCAGCGGCCGCAGCGGCGCACTGCAACCCCATGTCTTTGAAGACATGGATGGCGATGGCGTGCAGGGCGCTGCCGAACCCGACATCGCCGGCGCCAGCTTTTTGGTCGACAACAGCCTGCGTGCCGAAGCGACCGGTGCCGATGGCACGGCGCGCATCGCCGGGCTGATGCCCAACCGGCGGATCGACATGGAGGTGCAACTGGCGTCGCTGCCGGACCTGCGGCTGCGGCCGGTCCAGCCCGGCGTGGCCGCGGTCATCCGGCCCGGCCAGACACTCCAGGTGCCGGTACCGATGCGCCAGACCGGCGAGATCGAAGCAATCGTCGAAGCGGTCAACAGCGATCTGCGCCGTCCGCTGCCCGGAATCGAGGTCGCCCTGATCGATGCGAACGGCAAGCGCTTTGCCGTGACACGAAGCGATTTCGAAGGCATCGCCTATTTCGATGGCGTGCCGCAGGGCGACTGGCGCCTGGAAGCCGCGCACGCGGCCCCCGTGCCGGTAACGCTTAGTCGTGACGCGTTGCAGGCGACAGGCGTTCAGCTGATCGTCGGAAAATGATTGCACCGGCAGTAGTGGGGCAGCGCTCGCTTCAGTTCGTTGCCGATCGAGTCGCGACCTTTATTCGCTGTCCTACACGCCGGTATTCTGCCAAGCTCAACGGGTTCGGTTTCAGGCTTGGAGATTTTCCTACATTTTGAAAACATGTAGGAAAAAATCTTCAGATGGGTCACCGTTCCGGTAATTCCACAAATTCAAACTGGGTGACTTTCGAGACTTTCTGAACGCAGCACAGAGCCGATCCGACCTACCGTATTTCACCATTGCCGCAGCGCTGGCGGCGTGTTCAAAGGGCACCAAATCCTGTGGGGAGCCAGACAATGCCCGAAGCCTATATCATCGATGCCGTTCGTACGCCGCGCGGCGTTGGGAAGCCGGGGAAGGGGGCGCTGTCGCATCTCCACCCGCAGCATCTCGCCGCCACCGTGCTCAAGGCGCTGAAGGATCGCAACAATCTCGACACCGCCACGGTTGACGACATCATCTGGTCGACCAGCACGCAAAAGGGCAAGCAGGGCGGCGATCTGGGCCGCATGGCGGCGCTCGATGCCGGTTTCGACATCAAGGCGAGCGGCATGACGCTCGACCGTTTTTGTGGCGGCGGCATCACCTCGGTCAACCTCGCCGCAGCGCAGATCATGTCGGGCATGGAAGATTGCGTCATTGCCGGCGGTACCGAGATGATGAGCTATACCACCACCATCGGCGCCGAAGAATTCGCCGCCGGCATCAAGCCGATGGGCATGGGGTCGGGCAATGCGCATTTGCAGGCCATCCACCCACAATCCCACCAGGGCGTCTGCGGCGATGCGATCGCCGCGATGGAAGGCATCAGCCGTGAAGCCGTCGACGCGCTCGGCCTCGAAAGCCAGCGCCGCGCCGATATCGCCATCAAGGAAGGCCGCTTTGCCAAGAGCCTGGTGCCGGTGCTCAAT
>JBMOGO010000055.1:0-21506 GCA_049318305.1 Polymorphobacter sp. | reverse complement strand
CTTGACCGTCGTCAATCTCCTGAAAAACAGCCGTGGCCAAGGTGTCGCCGTTCACAAAACGAACACCTGTTGACGCGGCGCGATATTCAAACGCCTTTTCGTCACAACACATCAATTGTTCTGAAAGTGCGGCCATGGGGACGAGCCGAATCTCGCGATTGCTTGACCGTCGTGTTGTAGGGTTAATTGAAATGGCGGTGGACGCAGGCATCCGCTCCCATCCCTCCGGCACACCGTCAACAACTTTGACGCGTTCATGGCCGGGGAAGCGAAAGCGGACAAACCATTCCTTGTAAAGCTGCCGCGCGGTCTCCTCTAACAAGGCAATCCGCCGCTGGTTGTTCTCGATCAGATCGTCATAGGCCGAAAGGATGGCTGTGATGCGCTGCTGAGTTTCAAGTTTAGGCAACCTGATTTTCAATCGATAGGCATTTTCGCGGTTTAGACCGGGAACCGCAGCATCTGAGTTCATCGACGCCAAGGGTAGAGATTTTAAAAGGTAGTAGGCGTAGCGCAGGTCGACATCGCCGCGCTTGGGTGTGATGAAATAGGTTGTATCAATTGGAAAAAAATCGGTTTGAGACCAATGGGTTGCTCCAATTGTGCCCTTCCGGCCTACGACAATTCCAGGTCCAGTCACCAGCGCCGTGTTATGCAATCCCACAACGCCGCCAGAACCGTAAACCGTCACTTCGCCGGCCTTGCGCTCGCGGTCGGGAAGGGATTTGCCGTAGTTGAAGACGAGCGCCTCGCCGATCGTGGTTTCGTCCCAACTCACAGCCCCATACCCTCAAAACTGGCCTGGATCTGTGCCGCAAGCGCCGCAGCTTCCTCGTTCAAGCCGGCCAGCTCGATATGGATATCGCGCATCACACCTTCGAAATCGAAATCTTCATCCTCCTCCTCGGGCGCGACACCGACATAGCGGCCAGGCGTGAGCGACCAGTCGTTTGCCGCCAGTTCCGCCCTATCGACCAACTTGACCAGGCCGGGCACGGCGACCAGCGCCGAATCCGGAAAGCGGCTGAGCAGCCAGTGCGCCTGTTTGTGGAAGTATCGCACCAGCTTCAATTGATAGACCGCCGCCTTGCGGGCTTCTTCCAGCACCTTCACCGGGTTGGCCTTACCGCGTTTGCCGCCGCGTGCGCCATTTTCGGCGCGGTGCGCCTTGTCCGCCAGCTTGCACAATTGGTCGATCTGTTTGACCAGATCGCGGCTCTGCTCCGCCAGCGCCTCCTGCGCGTCATGGCGGGCGTGGAGGGCGGCCATGTCCAATACGCCGGCCATGCCGGCGGGGACCTTCACCTTGTCTGTGAACGCCTCCCAATCAGCCTGGAACAGCGCTACCGCTGCATCGCGTTCGGCGTCTTCCTCCAGCCCATCGAGCACATCGTCCAGCGCCGCCGTGAACGCCGGTTCGGCCAACAGGCTGGCGAGTGCCTCAACCAGCGAGCGGTTGAGATATTCCCGCACCAGATCGCAGAACCGCTCCGTCTGCCCGCGATACAGCCAGAAGATCGCGGTGAGGTTAGCCAGTTGCTCCGGCGCAAAATCATAAACCTTGCGCGTCACCTTGCGGAACACCTGCCGCGCGTCGAGCATCAGCACCTTGTCGGCATGCTCCGGCGTCTTGGCCTTGTCGAACATCCACAATTCGCACGGCACGGTGCGGGTGTAGAAGAAATTGCCCCGGATCGCGATCATCGCATCGACATGGCCGGTTTCGATCAGCTTTTGCCGTACCTTGGCTTCTTCGCCGCCAGCACTCGACGCCTGGGACGACATGACAAACCCGGCGCGACCGTCAGCGGACAGATAGCTGTAGAAATAGCTGATCCACAGATAGTTGCCGTTGGACACCTTGCCGGCCTTGTTGACGCCGGGCAGGCCAAACGGCAGCCGCGGGTCCTTGCGGATCTTTTCGGCGTCGACCTCGTCCACGTTGAATGGCGGGTTGGCCATGACGAAATCGCAATCGCCAATCAGCGCATCGACGCGCTCGTGATAGGTGATACCCTTTTCGATGTTCCCTTCCAGCCCGTGCACAGCCAGGTTCATCTTGGCTAGGCGGATGGTCGTGGCATTCTTTTCCTGGCCATAGAAGGTGGCGACCTTGGTCGGGTCCAATTTCATCTTCTCGATGAAATGGGCGCTTTGCACGAACATGCCGCCCGACCCGCAGGCCGGATCGAGCACCTTGCCATGGTCCGGCTCGATGGCGTTGACGATCATCTGGACGATCGACGGCGGCGTGAAAAACTCGCCACCATCATGCGCGCTCTGGTCGGCAAACTGCGTGAGGAAGTATTCGTAGATGCGGCCGAACACATCGCCCTTGGCGCTCTGCAACGCTGGATCGTTGAAGATGCGCAGCACATTGCCGAGCACGTCATTCTCAAGACTTTGATACTCGGTTTTGGGCAGCACGCCTTGCAATGCCGGATAGTCCGCCTCCACCGCGTCCATCGCCGCGATAACGGCGCCGGCGCGATCGGCGCCATCGGGCAAGTTTACCAGCGTATCGAACTGCGCCTCGGGCTTCAGGAAGATCGCGCCGCGGCTGGTGAAATCCTCCCGCGTCAACGGCCGCGTGACGCCGCCCCGGCTGGGCAGCTCCGCCTCGATCTCGGGCTTGACCATCAGATAGCGGCTGTAGGCGTGACGAAGGAAGATCAGGCCCATGACAGGCATGAAGTATTCGTTGCTGGCAAAATCACTGTTGGCGCGAAGCTGATCAGCCGCCGTCCACAGGCGCTTCTCAACGGCTTCGATATTGGATTCCATGTCGATTCTTGCACCCCGATGTTGGCGATCAGTTAGCAGGCAGCACGCCTTAGCGACAAGGGACAGCCAAAAGCTGGATCGCTGATGAGTATGCCGGCGAGATGCCACTGGCAATCACGGGCGGAACAGCAGTCGCTGTGCTATTCTCGCCGTCGCTTTAGGACCGCGCGCGAACGCGCAAGCGTTACCCCGATAATCGTTAGACCAGAAGTGCAACCTATATGCTTCCTATTTCGGAACAGAAGGGGAAAATGGGCTGATCGGCCAGCCCGAGCACGGACCCAAAATAACAGTGCGCTCCGCGCTACCCTCTTGAAACAAGTCCCATTTTCGGGCAAATAACCGGAGGCAAACAAGCGCTGGAATCCGACCAATATTCGGTCACTCACCAAGCACCGCCAGCACCATCGAGATCAGCGCCGGCTTGTGCTGCTGAATCGCCGCCACGACATCGGCGCCGCCGGTAGTGGAGACCGAGATGCGCAGTTGCAGGTAGCGCCCGGTATCGACGAGGTTGGAGGTAAAGGCGTTGTCGATCTCGACATATTCGACCGGGCCGTGCGGGGCCGGCGCGGGTACCGCATGGCCACCGCCGCCACCGCCGACCAGCCCGAGTTTCGCAGCGCCGACGACGCCGCCAAAGCCGCCGGCCGCCGCGCCGATGATGATGACCAGCACAGCCAGCAGCGATTTCACCATGCCGCCGCCCTTGCCCTTGGGCTTGGTGGGCTTGTCCTTGGTGTCGGTGGGGGCATCGCTCATGGTCAATCAACCTCAGGCATAACGGTCGGAAGGCGCGCGGCGGGATGCTGCGGCAGGCGGGTCGGCAGTGAAGGCGGCGGCGAGATGCGGCGGAGCGGGGCGCGGGCGGCCGTCACTGCCGGATTGGGGGCCGGATTGGGGCCCGGATTGCAGAAACGATTGCCCGCCGATGTCGAGCGATTGCAGCCGGATGCCGCCGGCACCCAGGTCGGCGACCAGCCGCGGCGCCTCCGCCGCCATCGCCGCCCCGGCCGCGGCCGATCCGGACAGTTGCACGCGCAGATCCTGCGGGCCGCCTTCGAGCCGCAGTTCGATGGCGCCCAGCCGCGCCGAAGCCATGGCGATACTGTCGGCAGCCGGCGGCGGCGCGGCGAGATAGAGTGATGCGTCACCCCCGCCGGGCGCGGCGGCGCGGTTGGCGTTACCGGGAAATGGCGCCGGCTCTGTTGGAAAAAACATCGGCGCGGCGGTTTCAATCCGCGCGTCACGCGCCGGGAGTTGCGAATCGAACCGCGCCGCTCCGCGCGGTTTCGGCGGGGGCGTGGTGGCAAGCGGTGGCACGGTGCCGGCCGGAGTGTCGCGACTTGCAATCTGCGGCAATGCCGCGCTGGGCGCTGCGGCAATGTTCTGGGCCGCGGGAAGAGCCAGCGCAGCGTTGGCAACGGGCGTTGCGGGCGGCGGCGATGCGGCAACGGCTTCGGCGGGCGAAACGCTCGACGCCAGCGCGACCAGCGACCCCGGCGCAGGCGGCAACGCGCTGTCGGCGACAAACCGGCCTGCCGTCCGGGCTTGCGGCAGCGATGCCGCCATCGCAGCATCCGGCACTGATGCCGCAGCGCTGGGGTTGGGCATCGGTGCGGCTGAACCGGCGCTGCGGAATGGTGCCGCTGCACCTGCGTCGGGCACCACCGACGCAGCAACAGCAGCTGGCAAGGCGATGACAACAGGTGCTGGCGGCGAGCGCCTGACGCCGGCCGAGGCCATGATCGGCGCGGCGGATTCGGGCACCGGCAACGATGCGCCCACTGGCGCGGGGATAGCGGGCGCCGCACCGACCACCGGCGCCAGCGCGCTAGTATCCGCCACGGTCGCGGGGTCCACCACAGGATCAACCTGTGTCCTGAGTGCCTCGCCCTCCAGCGACGCGACCATCGGCCCGGCCTGCCGACGCGGCGCGCCAGCCGCTGCCAACCGCATCGGTTCCGCCGCAACTGGCATCGGCTTTGCCGCAACCGGAATCGGCTTTGCCGCAACCGGAATCGGCTGTTCCGTCACTGGGAGCGACTTTGCCGCGACTGGCGCAGGCTGCGCCGCGAGGCCGCGCGGTAGTGGCGCGACGTGCCGGCCCGGGGTCGCCTCCGCTGAGGCGACTTGAGCGCGGAGCGTCGGCGCCGGCCCCTCCGGCGGCGCTGCCTCCCGGCCAAAGGCGGCCGCTGACCACCGCGTGCTGCTCACCGCGGCGAACGTCGCGATCGCTGTAAACGGTGGCGCAGCAAGCGCCTGCCGGGGTTCTGCAACCTCCGGCGGCACATCGGAAAGCGCCTGCGGCAACGATAACGGCATTGCCGGCGCCACAGCCGGAATGGTCACCGGCGCAGGCGGTGAGGCTACGCCTGCGACTATGTCGGCATCCTGGTCGCCCCTGGGTAAGGCTGGCAAGCCGTCGATCAGCCGCCACAGCGCCGCCGCTGTCAGCCCCGGACCCGCAGCGCGCGGCGGGGCTGGCGACGGCATCACACCGGAAGCCGAACTGGGCCGGACGGCGGCAAGCGGCGGTGTATCGTCGTGCTGCACCGGCTCTGCGGCCGGCAGCCTGGCGAACAGAGCCACTTCACGGCCCGGCACTGCCACGGCGACAGCGGGCGGCATCAAATCGCCCCCCGCCGGACCGTCCGGCACCGCAAGGATCGCCTTTACCCGCAAAGGCGCACCGACGCGCACCGACGCCGCGGACGCCGCGGACGCCGGCACTGGCGCTGCCACCGGCTCCGCCGCCAGCAAAAGCACCGCAAACCCCTGCCCGTCTCGCACCGGCACCACAGGCGCGGCCGCCGCACCCGGCACCGCCGCCAACTCCCCGGTCACCAGCCCCAGCCCGATCATGCGCCATCCTCCCGATCGGCGCGCCGTGCCACCGCGGCATCCACCGCCGCCTGCGCCCGCGCCAGTGCCTCGCCGAGCTGCCGCTGTTCCGCCCGCGTGCCTGCCAGCCGTCGCCCGACATCATCCGCCAGCCGCCCCAGCATCGCATCGGCCGCCGCGCGTGCGTTCGCTGCATCCGCCGCCACCGGCCCCCGGGCGCTGCCGCCGCCCGCCAGCAGCGCCGCCACCCGGTCGTGCAGCGCGCGTTCCGCCAACTGCCGCGCCTGCACCCGGCCCAGCGCCGCCATCGCCAGCCGCGCCCGCACGCGCCGCACCCGGATCAGCCGGTCGAACATCATGTCTCGCGCCATCATCGCACCAGCCCCAGCAGCGCGGTGCGCGACGCGGCAAAGTCCGCTGGCTCATTCCGCGGCTGCGCCCGGAATGCCTCCAGCGCCGGCGCCAGCGCCAGCGCCGCATCCAGTTCGGCATCGGCGCCGGGCGCATAGGCCCCCATCAGCACCAGGTCGCGATTGTCCTCCACCAGCGCCGCCAACCGCCGGAACCGCGCCGCCGCAGCAATGTGCGCCGAGTCCGCCACATCGCCCATCACCCGGCTGGCGGATGCCGCCAGATCGATGGCCGGATACTGCCCACGCCCGGCCAGCCGCCGACTGAGCAGCACATGGCCGTCGAGCACGCCGCGCGCCGCATCGACCACCGGGTCAACGCCGTCATCCCCCTCCTGCAACACCGTCATAATGGCGGTGATGGCGCCGCCCGATTGCCGGTCACCCCCGGCGCGCTCCGCCAGCGCTGCGATCACCGCCAGCGCCGACGCCGGATAGCCGCGCCCGCTGCTTTCCCCGCGCGCCAGCGCCACATCGCGAGCGCCGTGAACGACCCGCGACAGGCTGTCGAGGATCAGCAGCACATGCTGTCCCGCGTCCCGAAACCCCTCTGCAATCGCAAACGCCCGCTGGGCCCCGCGCACCCGCAGCAGCGGCGCATCGCCCGCCGGCACGGCAATCGTCACCGTGCGCGCCCGCGCCTCGCCCGCCAGTTCGCGCTCGATGAAGTCGGTGATCTCGCGTCCACGCTCCCCGATCAGCGCCATCACCACCACGTCCGCCGTCGCCCAGCGCGCCACCTGGCCGAGCAGCACCGATTTGCCGACGCCAGTGCCGGCCATGATGCCGACGCGTTGCCCGCGCCCCAGTGTCAGCAACGCATCGATGGCGCGCACGCCTGTGGCCAGCGGCAGCGTCACCCGCGAGCGCTGCGCCGGTGCCAGCACGGCGCCCTGCAACGCCCGGCGTTCCACCGCCGCCACCGGCCCCAACCCATCCAGCGGCCGCCCCAGCCCATCGATGACCCGGCCGAGCAGCGCATCGCCCACCGCGCAATCCGCCATCACCCCATCGGGCAGCACCACCGCCCCCGGCGCTATCCCGGCGAGCGGCGACAGCCCCATCAACAGCACCCGTCCATCCTGGAAACCGATCACCTCCGCCGCCTGCCGCCCATGGCCGACCAGCGCCCGCCCACCGACCACCGCATCCAGCCCCACCGCTTCCACGATCGTCCCATTGAAACCCATTACCCGCCCACCGCGGCGCAGCGGCAACGGCGGCACGGCCAGCCCGGTCAGCAGCGCGTTCAACCCGTTCGTCACGCTCCCGTTCATGGGCATGCCATCGCCTCCAGCACTGCATCGAGCCGCGCCGACAGCGCCGCATCGATGACGAAATCCGTCCCCGCAATCACAAAGCCGTCGCGCGGCAGCGCCGGGTCTGCCGCCACCGCGACATCGGGCAAATGCGGGCGGAGCGCCGCCAGCGTGTCGGGGTGGCAGCGCAAGGTCGCCGCTTCGGCCGGCCGCACCGCCGCCAGCCCGGCCGCCACCAGCGCCGCCAGCACCGCCGGGTCAGCGCGCAATTCCGCCAGCAGCACCGCCTCCGCCAGCTGCCGGACCAGAGCCAGCAGCAGTGGCCGCAGCGCATCGCGGTCGATGGCGCAGGCCGCGTGAAGGGCCGCCGCTGCCTCCGCCAGGTACAGCCGCAGCGGCGCCAGCGCCGCCTCGGCACTCGCTTCACCCGCGGCAAAGCCGGCCTCCCAGCCATCGGCGCGGATCGCATCGAGGTCAGGCGGCGGCGGCGCGGTCTCTGCGGCACGCGGCTGCATCGCCGACAATAGCCCGGCCAGCCCCGATGCGGGATACAAAGTGACGGCCTCAGACATACGCACCTGCGGCGCCGGGCAGCATGATCGCGCCGCTATCACCCAGCCGGCGCACCAGCACGCAGATTTCCGCCTGCGCCGCCTCCACTTCGGCGCGCTTGAGCGGGCCCTTTTCGGCGAGTTCGTCCTGCAATTGCGAAGCCGCCCGGCTCGACATGGCGGAGAAGACAAGCGCCCGCAGCGCCGCATCGGCCCCCTTCAAGGCCACCGCGAGCCCCTGCGGATCGGCCTCGCGTAGCACCAGTTGCATATCCTTGATGCCCAGCGCCAACAGGTCGGCAAAGACGAACTGCTGCGCGGCAATCTCGCTGGCCAGCCCTTCATCGACCTGCGCCAGCGCCGCCAGCAACGCCGCCTTGTTCGCCGACAACTTGATCAGCCGCGCCGTGAAATCGGTGCCCGCCAGCGCCGACCCGCTCGCCGGGGCATCCTGCGCCGCCAGCTTGGCCTCGAGATCGGCCTCCAACGCCGCGATCACCGATGCCGACACCGGCTTCAACGTCGCCAGCCGCAGTACCAGATCGCCTTGCAGTGCCTCCGGCAGCGCATCGAGCACGCCCGCCGCCAGCGCATCGGGCAGATGCGCCAGCACCACCGCAATCGCCTGCGGATGCTCATCGACCAGCAGTTTGGCGATGGTGGCCGTGTCGATCCAGTCGAACCCGGCAAAGCGCCGTGCCGCCGCCGGCGGCCCCAGCTCATCGATCACCCGCTCGGCGCGCGGTTGCCCCAGCGCCCGCGACAGCACGGCGCGCACCTGCCGCCCCTGGCTGTCGAGCGCCGACACGCCGCGGGTGCGCTCGATGAACTCGTCGAGCACCGCGTCGATGGCGGCGGGATCGATCTCCGCCACCGTCAGCATCGCTTCACCCACAGCGCGCACTTCGCCGGCCTCCATGCGGCGCAGCAGCTCGGCGGCCTGCGCTTCCTCCAGCAGTAGCACGAGAATGGCGCATTTCTGCGCGCCGGAAAGGACAGAACTCATGTCGCCGCGAGCATCTGCCGCGCCACCGCCGTCGCCCGGTCGGCATCGCTATCGACCAGCCCGCGCGTCGTGCCCAGCTTTTCACTGTAATCGACCAGCTGGATCGCCGGGGCCGGCACCAGGTCGCCGCCATTGACCGGCGGCGGCGCCTCGACCGGGGTGACGCCCAGCGCCTTGCTGGTGGTTGCCACTGCCGCTGCCAGCGCCGTGGTCAATGCCGTCGCCTGCCGCTTGTGCTTGCGCATCAGCAGCACAGTGACCAGCACCGCCAGCAGCACGACCACCCCCAGCGCAATATAGGGCACATTATCCTGCACCGCCGGCTTTTCGAACCAGGCGACGCGCGGTTCCGCCGGCGGCGGCGCAAAGCGGCGTAGTTGCAGTTCCACCGTGTCGCCGCGCGCCGCATCGAAACCCACCGCGCCCTGCACGATGCGTTGCAGTCCGGCGACATCCTGAGGCGTCGCCTTCAACAGCGCGGCCTTGTCGATTACCACCGCGACCGACAGCCGCCGTAGCCGCGGGGCGGTGCCGCGCGTGACGGAGACATCCTTGCCGATTTCCCAGGCGCGGTTGGTGGTTTCATTGGCGACCGACCCCGGCGGCGCCGGCGCTGCGGGCGCGCCGGCCGGCGGCGTGCCGGTCAACTGCGCCGCCGCCGGCGCGGTGTTCGACAGCGCGCCGGGAATGCCCGCCGCCGCACCGGGTGCCTGGTCAACGGCGCGCGACGCCGCCTCGCTGCGCAGCACCGCGCCATCGCGGGCATAGCGTTCCGAACTCGCCTCATTCTGGGTGAAATCGACATCGGCGGCGACTTCGGCGGTGAAGTTTCCTGTGCCGAGCAGCGGCGTCAACAGCTTGAACAGCCGCTCCCGCACCATCCCTTCGACCTTGACCTGATAGCCGAGTTGCGCCGCCTCGCCGTCGCTGGTGCCCGCCGACAGCAGCGCGCCCGACTGGTCGACAACGCTCACCCTGTCCGCCGCCAGACCGGCGACCGACGAACTAACCAGCCAGACGATGGCACGCACCTGCGCCGCGCCGAGCGTGCGGCCCGGCGCCAGGGTGACGAACACCGACGCGCTGGCCGGCGCCTTGTCGCGCACGAACACCGATGGCTCGGGCGTGGCAATATGGACGGTCGCGTGCTTCACCCCGTCGATCGCCTCGATGCTGGCCGCCAACTCGGTCGATGCGGCGCCCTTCAACCGGGCCGCCTCCACGGCGCGCGACAGGCCGAGCGGCATGTCACCCACCGGATCAAGCGCGCGTGCCGCCTTGGGCAGGCCCTGCCCCGCCAACAGGATGCGCGCCGCCGCGACATCGCCGCTGCCGACCTCCACCCCGCCGGTATCGGGGTTGATGCGCGCGGTGTAATTGCCGGCCTGCAGTGCGGTCAGCACCGCCGCCTTGTCGCCGTCCGAAAGGTCACCGTAGAGCGGTCGCCAGTCCGGCGAGCGCAGCCCCAACCACAGCCCGGCGAGCAGCAGCAGCACCAGCGCAGCGATGATCGCCGGACGCGCCTGTACCACCGCCGGGTTGGCCAGCAGCCCACGCGCTCGCGTTTGCAGGTCGGCGGGCGGATCGAGTACGGTTTCGGTCATCGGCACAGGCCAAGTGCCTCCGGCGGCTGGGGCCTCAGACCCCAGCCGCTGGAGGCCCTGTCGTCAACCAACACTCGCCCGCTCACAGCGGCATGCTCATCACATCCTTGTACGCCCCCAGCAGCCGGTTGCGGACCTGGAGCGTCGCTTCGAACGCAATCGAAGCCTTTTGCCGGGCGATCATCACGCTGGCGAGATCATGGCTGTCGCCGCGTTCATACGCGGCGCTGACGTTGCCGGCGGTCTCCTGCACGGCGCTGACCGACTTCAGGGCATTGCTCATCGCACCCTGGAACCCGGTATCGGGCGCGTTCGCCCGCTGCGCCGCCAGCGCCGACACCTGCGACAGCGCGTTGCTGCGATCGAGGATCGCCGCGCGCAGCGCCAGCACCGAACGCGTGTCGATGGGCGGCAACATGGTTACTGGACCGTGCGCTGCTGGCCTGGCTGCCGCCGGTCGGTCATCGCTGCCAGCTTGTAACGCAGCGTGCGTTCGCTGATGCCCAGCCGCTGCGCCGCATCGCGCCGGCTATGGGTTTCGGCGAGCACATCGCGGATCATCCGCGCTTCATGATGGCGAACCAGCCCCGGCAACTGCGCCGGCAGGGGTGTCGCCTCGGCGGTGGCGAGGCGGTCGAACACCAGGTGTGCCGTGTCGATGCTGTCGCCGTCGGCCAGCACCAGCGCCCGGTCGAGGACATTGCCGAGTTCGCGGACATTGCCCGGCCAGTCATGCACCGACAGCCGGGCGAGCGCGGCCGGCGTTGGCCAGCATAGCCGGCCGCTGGCGGCCTTCAGCAACCAGTGCGCGGCAATCGCGGTCACATCCGCCGGGCGGTCGGCAAGCGGCAGGGTGCGCAGCGGAAACACCGCCAGCCGGTAGAACAGATCGGCCCGGAAGCGGCCGGCGGCGACCTCGCCCGCCAGATCCCGATTGGCGCAGGCGATGATGCGCACATCGATCTTTTCCGGTTTTGTTGCGCCGATCGGCAGCACTTCGCGTTCCTGCAACGCCCGCAACAGTTTCGCCTGCAACGCCAGTGGCAGTTCGCTGACTTCATCGAGCAGCAGCGAGCCGCCGTCCGCCGCCCGAAACAGGCCGCGCCCGCCGGCAACCGCGCCGGTAAAGGCGCCGCGCTCGTGACCGAACAGTGTTGCTTCCAACATGGTTTCGGGGAGCGCGGCGCAGTTGACCGCGACAAAGGGACAGTCGCGGCGGGGGGACAGGGTGTGAACAAGGCGGGCAAGCCCTTCCTTGCCGGTGCCGGTAGCACCTTCAATGAGGATCGAGATATCGCGCGGCGCCACACGGGCGGCCAGCGCGAGCAATTCGCGACTGCCGGGCGCCGCCGCCGCCGGGGCGTGGTCGGGGGCAGTGAACGCCGCGACCAGCGCCAGAGCAAAGCCATGGTCTCCGGGCGCCACCCGCAGTTCCAGCCGATTGGGCAGCACGATGGCGCGCGATCGGCCCGCCTGGCTGATGGCGATGTGCCGCCACGCCGGGGTGCTGCCATCGGTGACGAGCAACGTCATACCGAGGTCGAGTTCGGCGAGGCCCGGCAACCAGTCGAGACCGGAGCAGGGCGGGCAGGGCGACGGGGCGGGGGCGCTGTTCATGGCCAACGCTAAGCAAGCAACGTGCCAAGCGGCCGTTACCTTCGTTTCACCATGGACAGCTTCAGAAATAGGTAAGGAGTTGTCAAAAAACCGTCAGGCCAGGCGTCAAAATATTGACGACATGTGTCAGGAAATTGACGCAAGCTCGGAGAGAACCACCGGTATTGTACTGGCGATGGTAGCACCGCCGAGGACGCGACTGCCGCGATAGGCAACCGCCGCCTGCCCCGGTGACACGCCGAGCAAGGGCGCATCGAACACCAGATCGTCGCCCTGCCACTGCGCCGGCGCCAGCGCCGCCATCGACCGCACCTTGACCTCCACGAGACCATCCAGATTGCCCAGCGCGTTGATGCCCTCCAGCCGCGCCGCCGCCACCGCCAGCGCCGCCCGCGGCCCGGCAATGACGCGATTGGCCGCGGCATCAATGCCGATGACGTACAAGGGTTCCGGCGAGCCGCCGATATCCAGCCCGCGCCGCTGCCCCACCGTAAAGCGGTGGATGCCGCCATGGCCACCGATGCGCCGTCCGCCCAGATCGACGATGTCGCCCGGCGTCGCCAGTTCGGGGCGCAGTTTTTCAACTATTCCGGCATAATCGCCGCCGCCAACGAAGCAGATATCCTGGCTGTCGGGCTTGGCCGCGACACCCAGGCCAAAGCGTGCCGCTTCGCCGCGCACCACCGCCTTGTCCAGCCCGCCGAGCGGAAACCGCAGATAATCAAGTTGCGCCGTCGTCGTCGACCACAGGAAATAGCTCTGGTCCTTGCCAGGATCGGCGCCGCGATGCAGTTCCGGGCCATCGGGGCCGATCAGCCGCTGGACATAATGGCCGGTCAGCAAGGCTTCCGCCCCCAGCCCCTGCGCCAGTTCGAGCAGATCGGTGAACTTCACCGTCTTGTTGCATTCGACACACGGCACCGGCGTCTGGCCGCGGGCATAGCTGTCGGCAAAGGCATCGATGACCGCGGCACGAAAGCGCTCCTCCATGTCGATGACATAATGCGCGATGCCCAGCCGATCCGCCACCGCGCGCGCATCGCGGATATCGGCGCCCGCGCAGCAGGCACCGGGCCGCGCAGCGGCCGCACCGCTGTCGTACAGTTGCAGCGTCACGCCAAAAACATCGCACCCCGCCGCCGCCGCCAGCGCGGCGACAACCGAGGAATCGACGCCGCCCGACATGGCAACGGCGATACGCCGGCCGGCCAGCGGCGCCAGGATGGCAGCAGGGGAATCAGCGATCATGGCTGCGCGCTTTCCCCCGAAATGCCGGCGGGTCAAGCCCCCGACCGGCAAACCGCTGCCGACAAAGCGGCAATATCTCGCCGTTTGTTAACCAATCCGCAGCCTTAGGCGGCGGTTTGCGGCGCCGTGAACACTGCCGAGGCCAGCACGGCCCGGGACAAAGGGTAAAAACCTATGGAGGCCTTTTCACAAGCAGTTGTCAGCGTCAGTTCAGAGCGCTTGGAGGCTGACGAGACCAAGACCGAGTTAACGATTGAAGACCTGCCACCCGTCGATACCACGCGCTGGGTGGCGCGGCGCAAGGCCGCCGTGCTCGCGGCGATCACCGCCGGCACCCTCAGCCGTGCCGATGCCTGCGCGCGCTACCGGATCAGCGAAGCCGAGCTAAGGCTTTGGGAACGAGCGGTATTTTGTGCCGGCGTACCAGGGTTGCGGGTCACCCGCGTGCAGATTTACCGCCCGGTTTTCGAAGCGAAATCCGGCCGATGAATTCGCTTCACCATTCATTCTCCGTCATCCGTCGCAGCGGCCTTTACCTTTACGGCCAAAAAGTGTTAAATGCTGACGGACTTCGCGTCGTTGGAGGTGCGTTCAGCGACGACAGGGGGTTCGTGGAGACTGGTGCCATGCGTGTTTTGTTGATCGAAGATGACCGGGCGATGGCCCGATCAGTCGAATTGATGCTCGATGAAGCGGGTTTTGAACATGAAACCGCGTGCAATGGTGAAACAGCGCTCGAATATGCGCGCACCTATGAATTCGACGTGGTCATGCTCGATTTGACGCTGCCCGACCTGCACGGCCATGAAGTGCTCAAACGCCTGCGCATGCTGCGAATCAATACCCCGGTGCTGATCCTGTCGGGCGATGCCGAAACCGGGACCAAGGTCACCGGCTTTGGCGCCGGCGCCGATGATTATGTCACCAAGCCGTTCGACAAGTCCGAGCTGATGGCGCGCATTCACGCCCTCGTCCGGCGCAGCCAGGGCCATGCCCAGTCGCTGATCGTCACCGGCCCGGTCGCAATCGATCTCGCCGCGCGCACCGTCGAAGTCGATGGCCGCCGCGTCGGCCTGACCGGCAAGGAATATGCGATCCTGGAAATGTTGTCGCTGCGCAAGGGCATGACGCTGACCAAGGAAATGTTCCTGACCCACCTTTACGGTGGCCGCGACGAGCCGGAATTGAAGATCATCGACGTCTTCATCTGCAAGCTGCGCAAGAAGCTCCACCTTGCCGGCGCACCGCCGAGCGGCTGCATCGAAACCGTCTGGGGCCGCGGCTATTCGCTGCGCGATCCGCAGCCGGAACGTGTGCCGGAAGTCGCCTGAGCCCAATAGACAGGCATCCCGGGCTTGACCCGGGACCCAGTTTTTCTGGCAATCGCGCAAAAAAGCTGGGTCCCGGGTCAAGCCCGGGATGACGCTAGCGTTTGCGCACGAACTCCGCACGCAGCACCAGTCCCTTGATGCCGTCGAACCGGCAATCAATCTCTTGGTCGTCGCCCGTCAACCGGATCGACTTGATCACCGTGCCGCGGCGCAGCGTCTGGCCGGCGCCCTTCACCTTCAGATCCTTGATCAGCGTGACGCTGTCGCCGTCGGCCAGCACATTGCCGACAGAATCGCGCACTTCGACTCCCGTTGTCGCCGCCGGAGCATCGCCGACTGCCACCCACTCGCCGCTGGCTTCGTCATAGACATAATCATCGCCGCTCATCACTCCGGGCCTTTCATGACGCCTGGCGCCGGTCATAGGCTGCGGGACCAGCAGTGTCTCCCCTCCCCGCCGGCAATGCGCTAGGGTGCGCGCCCCGCCGCCAAAGGACCTGCCATGAAACCCCGCCTTCTCCTCGCTTCGGCCGAAGTGCCCGGCGGCGGCCATCTCAAGCTGTACGAACGCGACGGCGCCTTTGCGATCATGCTCGACAACAGCGAACTGATGAACAGCCGGCAGGGCGGATCGGAGGAAGCCCTCGCCACCCTCGCCTGGGACCGCATGCCGCGCGGCCCCTGGCCCAAGCTGCTCATCGGCGGGCTCGGCATGGGCTTCACCCTTCGCGCCGCGCTGGCGGTAATGCCGGCCGAAACCGAAATCGTCGTCGCCGAACTGGTGCCCGAAGTCGTCTATTGGGCGCGCGGACCGATGGCGGCGCTGTTCGCCGGAAGCCTCGATGACCCGCGCGTCACCACCGTGCTCGGCGATGTCGCTGATCGCATCGAACAACAGCGCGGCCGCTGGGATGCCATCCTGCTCGATGTCGACAATGGCCCCGATGGGCTCAGCCGCCCCGAAAACAACTGGCTCTATTCCCGCAAAGGCTTGCTCGCCATCCACGACGCGCTGCGCCCCGGCGGCGTGCTGGCGCTCTGGTCCTCCGCCCCCGACGGGCCGTTCACCTCCCGCCTGAAACGCGCCGGCTTTGCCGTGGAGGAAAAAGTGGTGCGCGCCAACGGCGATCGCGGCGGCTCGCGGCATGTCATCTGGCTGGCGACGCCGGTGGAACGGCCTCGGCGGGGGGCTTGAAGAGCCTCCGGCGGCTGGGGCCTGAGGCCCCAGACCCTATTTTTCACGGGCTCTTTATCGCCTCGGCTTGCTCAAACCCCGGATGATGCCTCGCAGGGTCCGCACCTCGCCGCTGGAGTATTCGGGGCGCGTAAACAGGTTGCGCATCACCAGCCGCGCCGCCGCAGCACGGCCGGGAACCGGGTTGTAATAGCCGTTGATGCGCAATTGCGCATCGACGGCGGCGATCAGTTCCTCCAACTCCTCATGCGGCGCCGGGCCTTCGTAATTGACCAGTCCGGCGGGTACCGGCGTTTTGCGCTGCCGGAACCATTCATAGGCGGTCACCAGCACCGCCTGCGCCAGGTTGAGCGACCCGAAATCCGGATTGACCGGGATGGTCAGGATGGCGTGCGCCACCGCCAGATCCTCGGTGAGCAGCCCGGTGCGTTCCGGGCCGAAGAGGATGCCACCCTGCCCCGGTAGCGCGTGGAAATCGGCCGCGGCCTCGGCCGGCGTCACCACCCGGCGGATCAGTTCGCGGCCCCGAATGGTGGTGGCGAACACCAACGACAGCCCGGCGCAGGCGTCGGCCACCGTGTCGAAAACTTGCGCCTTTTCGAGCACTTCGTCGGCGCCGCTCGCCGCCGGCCCGGCATCGGCATTCGGCCAGCCATCGCGCGGGCTGACCAGCCGCAGGTCGGTCAGCCCGAAATTGAGCATGGCGCGCGCGCAGGCGCCAATGTTGACCCCCAGTTGCGGGCGCACCAGGATGATGGCTGGGGCTGTCATGCGCGCCGCACCCGGTGGGGAGCGGCCGATCCGTCGGTCATTCCAGCGCGCCGTCCGGTGTTCGGCGCCCCGCCGCCACCGTTTCCGACAGGCCGCCCACAAAGGTTTCGAAATCGCGCGCTTCGCGGAAATCACGGTAAACGCTCGCGAAGCGGATATAGGCAACGGGATCGAGCGCCTGGAGGCCCTCCATCACCATTTCGCCGACCCGGCCGACCTCGATTTCACTGTCGCCTGTCGATTCCAGCCGCCGCACGACGCCGTTTACCATGCGTTCGATGCGTTCCGGCGCGATCGGGCGCTTGCGGCAAGCAATTTCAATGGATCTTGCCAGCTTATCGCGATCGAACACCTCGCGCTTGCCGGATTTCTTGACGATGACCAGTTCGCGCAACTGGATACGCTCAAAGGTGGTGAAGCGGCCGCCGCACGCCGGGCATTGGCGGCGACGACGGATGGCGCTGGCATCCTCGGTCGGGCGGCTGTCCTTGACCTGGCTGTCGTCATTTCCGCAGAAGGGGCAGCGCATCAGGGCTTCTTGGTAATGGTGCGCAGATAGCCGAGCCCGGCGCCGACCACGGCGCCGATCAGCGGCCCGATGAACGGAATCGGGATGGCAACCACGGCGCCCGCCGCCGCGCCGATGGCGACGTTGCGTCCCATCAGGTTCGGGATCGCCGATTTGGTCTGCTCGTTCGCCGCCTTGGCAAACTCCACCGCCTGCTTGCCGAGGTCACTTTCCAGCGCCTTCTTGCCCATCTCGCTGTCGGCGATCTTGCGGCCCATTTCCTCGGCGGTGGCAAAGGCGCTGTCGGTTACTTCGGCGACTTTCTTGCCAGTGTCGCTATCGATGAACTTCTTGCCGGCTTCCAGCGCATCCGCCGCGAGCTTTTCGGCCTTGGCGGCCAGATCGTCGGGTTTGGGTCCGTCGCTCATCGCTTTCGCTCCTGTTCTTGAAGGTTAGCCGTTGGGATAGATGGGGAAACGCGCGCACAGCGCCCGCACCCGGACATTGACCGCAGCCTCCACCGCAGCGTTGCCTTGCTCGCCATTGGCCGCCAGCCCATCGAGCACATCGGCGATCATGTCGCCGATCGCGGCGAATTCGGCCTGGCCGAAGCCGCGCGTCGTGCCAGCGGGGGATCCGACGCGGATGCCGCTGGTCTTGGTCGGTGGCAACGGATCGAACGGCACGCCATTCTTGTTGCAGGTGATGCCGGCGCGTTCCAGCGCTTCATCGGCGTCGCGGCCGGTGATGCCCTTGGGGGTCAAGTCGATCAGCGCGAGATGCGTGTCGGTGCCGCCGGCGACAACCGCGCAACCGCGGTCCTTCAGCCTGGCCGCCAGCGTTTGCGCATTGGCGACGACCCGGACGGCATAATCCTTGAAATCCGGCTGCAACGCTTCACCAAACGCCACCGCCTTGGCGGCAATGACGTGCATCAACGGGCCGCCCTGCATGCCGGGGAACACGGCGCTGTTGAACTTCTTGCCCAGCGCTTCGTCGTTGGACAGGATCATGCCGCCGCGCGGGCCCCGCAGGGTCTTGTGCGTCGTCGTCGTCACCACATCGGCATGGGGCAGCGGCGACGGGTGAATGCCGGCCGCGACCAGCCCGGCGAAATGCGCCATGTCGACGTGCAGTTTGGCGCCTACCTTGTCGGCAATCGCCCGGAAGCGCGCGAAATCGATGATGCGCGGATAGGCCGAACCGCCGGCGATGATCAGCACCGGCTTGTGTTCGATCGCCAGCCGCTCGACTTCGTCATAATCGATCAGATGGTCCTCGCGGCGCACGCCATATTGCACGGCGTTGAACCATTTGCCGCTCATCGACGGTGCGGCGCCGTGGGTCAGGTGGCCGCCGGCATCGAGGCTCATGCCCAAAATCGTCTCGCCCGGCTTGACCAGTGCCAGCATGACGGCGCCATTGGCCTGCGCCCCCGAATGCGGCTGCACATTGGCATAGGCGCAGTTGAACAACTGCTTGGCGCGCTCGATCGCCAGCGTTTCGACGACATCCGACGGGGCACAGCCCTGGTAATAGCGCTTGCCCGGATAGCCCTCGGCATATTTGTTGGTGAACACCGAACCCTGCGCCTCCAGCACGGCGCGCGAGACGATGTTTTCCGATGCAATCAGCTCGATCTGGTTTTGCTGACGGTCCAGTTCAGAGGCAACGCCGGCGGCGACGGCGGCATCGGCCGCAGCCAGCGGCGTATCGAAAAACCCGGTCGGCAGGGTTTCGGTCACGGTTGCGGCGTTGCTGCTCATGCGATTTCCTTCATGGTCTGGCCCAGCTTGGCGACACGTCCGGCGTGGCGCCCTCCGGCAAATTCGGTGTTGAGAAATTCGTGGACGCAATCACGCGCCACTTCGATGCCGATGATCCGGCTGCCCAGCGCGATGCAATTGGCGTCATTATGCAGCCGCGCGAGCCGCGCCATCAGGCCCGATGTGACCAGCGCACAGCGAGCCGCCGGGTTGCGATTGACCGCGATGGAGATGCCGATGCCCGATCCGCAAACCGCGATGCCGTGCGTTGCCCGGTCATCAGCGATGGCATCGGCGAGTTTTGCGCCGAAATCCGGATAGTCGACCGAAGCCTCGCCATCCGGCCCCAGGTCGAGCACAGTGTGCCCGGCCTCGCGGAGGTCCGACACCAGCTGCGCCTTCAGCGCATAGCCGGCATGGTCGGAGGCAAGAGCGATGATTGTGGTCATTCATCCGAATCCGGTTGCGGAACCCCATCATCTAGCGATTGGCCGGCAGACCGGCAATGCTGCTGCGCGTCAAACTTCCGGCAAAGGGCGCCGTGATGCTGCTTTCGGGGCGGGATGCCGC
Organism: Polymorphobacter sp.; assembly: GCA_049318305.1. GTDB lineage: Bacteria > Pseudomonadota > Alphaproteobacteria > Sphingomonadales > Sphingomonadaceae > Sandarakinorhabdus. The sequence continues at coordinate 2,042 of JBMOGO010000055.1, read as the reverse complement.
GCCGACCCGATTCAGCGAAGGCGCGTCGACCGCGTCCGATTTTTGCGCAAACGGCCGGCGTCTGTCACTCAGAATTCACAATCTGTTACTAAAGACACATTCGACAGGATGACGTCGCCGTGCCCGTCAACTTAAATCGCAGTAATCAACCAGGGGTGGCGGGGAATGAACCAACAGGCTGCGCCGTCCACTGGTGCCATTCCGGCTGCCCGACACCAGACCTACTGATTCGTTTCACAGCGCCCGCGGCCCAGGCCGGCGGTGGGCGCAACCGACCCGCACAATCTCGATTTTTGCAAGGATTTTCAAATGGCTGTTCTCGGTGATGTCGCGCTGGTAGGTTTCAAGGCAGACAATCCCGATTCGTTTGCGTTCGTCCTGCTGGCCGATCTGTCGGGCGAAACCATCACCTTCACCGATAACGGCTGGCTTGCGGCCGGCGGCTTTCGCGCCAATGAAGGGTCGCTGAGCTTTGTCGTGCCCGCCAATACGCCCGCGGGCACGGTGATCACTGTCACCAGTGTCGGCACGATGGCCTTCAGCACCGATGGCGACCAGATCCTCGCCTATACCGGCACCTCGGGCAGCCCGACGTTCCTTTATGCCCTCGATTTTGCCGACGGCAACACCATCTTTGCGGCCGACGCCACCAACTCCAACACATCGGCCGTGCCGACCGGCCTGACCGCCGGCACCAACGCGCTCGCCTTTGGCGCCGACAATGGCGCCTACACCGGGTCGCTTTCCGGCACGCGCGCGCAAATCCTCGCCAATATCGCCAACCCCGCCAACTGGACGTTCAGCGAGACCACCGGCCAGACCTATCCCGGCAACTTCACCATCACCGGCGGTGCCGCCACCACTGTGACCATCGACGATGTCAGCATCACCGAAGGCGATGCCGGCACCAGCGTGCTGACCTTCACCGTGACGCGCGGCGACACGACCGGCGCCTTCAGCGTCGATTACGCCACCGCCAACGGCACTGCCACCGCAGGCAGCGACTATGTCGCCGCAAGCGGCACCCTGACCTTCACCGCCGGCGGCGCGCTGACCCAGACGATTTCGGTCACCATCAACGGCGACACCACCGCCGAAGCCAATGAGACCTTCACCGTTGGCCTGTCGAACCTGGTCAACACCAGCGGCACGGCGGCGATCAGCGATGCATCGGGCACCGGCACCATCACCAACGACGATATCAGCATCATCGCCATCCACGACATCCAGGGCGCATCGCACACCTCGCCGCTCGCCGGCCAGACGGTGACGACACGCGGCATCGTCACCGCGGTCGATACCAACGGCTTTTACCTCCAGGCGGCCGACGCCGACACCGATGCCAATGTCGCCACGTCCGAAGCCATCCTGGTCTTCACCAGCAGCGCGCCGACCGTGGCCGTCGGCGACCGCGTTACGGTGACCGGCACCGTGACCGAATTCATCCCCGGCGGCGCCGCCACAGGCAATCTGTCGACCACCCAGCTGACCAGCCCGTCGGTTAGCGTGCTGAGCAGCGGCAACGCCCTGCCGACCGCGATCGTGCTGGGTGCCGGCGGTCGCGCCGCACCGACCGAGATCATCGACAACGACAATTTCGCCACCTTCGACCCGACCAGCGACGGCATCGATTTCTATGAAAGCCTGGAGGGCATGCTGGTCACCGTGCCATCGCCGCTCGTCGTCGCGCCGACCAGCAGCTTTGGCGAACTCTACACCGTTGCCGATGGCGGCGCCGGTGCGACCGGCCTGTCAGCACGCGGCAGCATCGTCACCAGGGGCAGCGTCGGCGACGGGCTCAACGTCACCAACACCGGCGCCGGGTCAGACTATAACCCCGAACGCATCCAGATCGACGGCGACAGCTTCACCCCAGGCAGCATCCCGATAGTGGCTGCCGGCACGGTGCTCAACAATCTCACCGGCGTCATCAGCTATGGTTTCGGCAATTACGAAGTGCTCGCCACCAGCGCGGTCACCGTCGCCACGCCATCGATCCTGACCGGCGAAGTCACCAACCTCGATGGCGACACCGACACGCT
>JBMOGO010000054.1:0-21849 GCA_049318305.1 Polymorphobacter sp. | reverse complement strand
TTTTGGACGCCGATCACCCCGCTAACAGGATCCCTTTTGCACGCCGATCCACAGGCGAGAACGACGGCTGCAAAGTGCGATGGCGTTTTCCCTGTCCGCAGGACGGCCAGCCGATAGCGATCCTGCAACTGCCAGATGCCTTCGACCGGGTCGCGCGCCTTGCCCAGCGCCGCCAGTTCCGCGCGAACGTCGGGCTCGCGCCACGGCCGCTTCGGCACAGGCTTCCCGACAACAGCAGTGCCGGTCGTGTTGATATTGGTGTGGCCGTCCCGAAAAAATGCCACCCATTCCTGCAGGACAGCAGCCAGTTCGGCGTCGGTTGCCGATGCCGCCCGTGCCCGCAGGCGCGAGGTCAGCGCGCTGTAATCCGCGCGATTGGCAGCGCTGACTTTGGTCGGGAAGCCGGCATAATTGGCCTCGATCTTCGCCACGACGAAATCAAAGTCTGCCAGGTTGCGCGCCGCGTCGGGACGGGGCGCTGCCCACACCGGCTGGGCCAGCAGCAACATCAGGGCAGTGACGATCAGGCGCATCCGGAAAGTCTCCTGCGTTCGGGTCGGGTTTTCAGTTGGCCTTTTTCAGATATGGCAACACATCGACGTTGCGAAACCCCGGGGTCAGGCTGGCGAAGTGACGCAGCCAGAAGCCATGGCCGCCGCCGTAGACGACCAGCACCCGGTCTCCGGGCTTTGCCACCTGCATCAGCTTCCCGAAAATCTTGGCGTTGCGCAGAAACCAGCCGGCGTTGAGGTCGGCGCCGGTTTGTGTATCCTTGTCGCCAATCGGCAACATCCCGTAATAACTGTCCATCGCGCCTTGAATGCCGGCAGGATCATTCATCCGCATCAGCATCTGCCCGATGCTTAGCGTTCTCTGCCGCCCTTCGAAATCCTTTACCCAGGCCGCTACCGGCGCATTTACCGCCTCAAGAACCTTGGTCTGGCCGAATTTCGCCGCCGTTTCCTGAACCTTGTCATAAGGGTAATAATCCGGCTCGCCGTCTTTTGGCTGCTCGTCGATGCCATTGACCGTCTTCAGCCCTGCCACGCGAGCGGTGCGATAGCCGATCTGCACAATCTCGTTGGCATCCTTCGCCAGCATCGCATCGTCGAACCGGCCATACTCGCCAATCGCAAAATTCGGCGCGTCGCTCTGCATTTCAACCATCACATGAGTCGGCTGAAATGCGGCCAGCGCCCTGGCCACCCGCTCCAGTTCGGCCTGCTTTTGCGGCGTCAAAACCGAATCCGTGATCATGTTGTTGGTATCCAGACCCGGATTGCCGAAATGATAGGCGCCCAGCACCATCACCTCGACAGGCGGCGTCGGCGCCGCGGCGGCGGCGACAGCGCTACCCAGCGCGAAAACCACGAGCAGCGACTTGACCATCACCATGTCCTCAAAGTGTATTACTTAAGCAATACGCAATAAGCGCAAGTGAAAACCCTGTCAACACACTGTTTTTGCATCCGACGCAGCGCAGCCGTCGCCAGCGCGCGCCCTTTATTCACGATGTCAAAGAGCGGCGCGAATCACTTTATAACCAAATCGGTTCGCGTAGGACAGCGATTTCATGCCAGCACCTCGGCGAATGCCGCAACCCCTGCCCCAGGTCCGTCGGCATGGTCCCACACCGCCCGCACCACGGCGATGAAATCCGCCCCTGCGGCGACCAAGGGCGCCGCATTGTCGGGGAAAATCCCGCCAATCGCGACGCACGGCAACTGGCTGATCGTCGTCCACCAAGTCAGGATGGGCGGTTCCGGCCGATAATGGCTGGGCTTGGTCGTGGTGTCGTAAAACGCCCCGAACGCGACATAATCGGCGCCCTCCTCGCCGGCTTCCATCGCCAGGTGGCGGCTGTCGTGGCAGGTGCGGCCGATCTGCGCGTCGGGCCCCAGCAGCGCGCGCGCGTCCTTGATGCTGCCGTCTGACTGGCCAAGGTGCACGCCATCTGCCCCGCACGCCTTGGCGAGGTCGGCGCGGTCGTTGAGCAGGAACGCCACGTCATGGGCCTTGCAGATCGGCAGCAAGGCTTCGCAGGCGTGCAGCACATCGGCGTCGGGAACATCCTTCAACCGCAACTGGAACGCCGCCACCGGGCCACCGCCGAGTGCTGCCTTCAACGCCTCGGTGAAATCCGGCAACACGATCGCCGGCGGCGACACGACATACAGCTGGCAGGCCGGGCGAAACTGCCGGTCGAACCGGTCACCAAAGCCTGGATCGAGGGGCACATGATCGTCGGTCATTCGCCGCCCAGATAGATGTCGACGATCTTGTCGAGCATCGCCAGCGCCTCGTCTCGCGGCCGCTGGAAGGTGTTGCGGCCGATGATCGAGCCATTGCCGCCACCATCACGAATGTCGCGGGCATCCTGGTATACCGCATCGGCACCCTTGGCCGCGCCGCCCGAGAAAACCACGATGCGGCGACCGTTGAGGCACGCCTGGCGCACATGCGCGACGCGCTTGGCCTGGGTGCTCCAGTCGCCGCCTTCATAAGATTTCTTGGCGTCTTTCTGCTCGATATGGTCGGTGGGCAGCTTGACCTTGATGATGTGGGCGCCGGCCAGCGCCGCCATGTGGGCGGCATAGGCACCGACATCCAGCGCCAGTTCGCCGGCCTTGGAAATCTCCCCACCGCGCGGGTAGGACCAGATGACCGTGGCGATGCCAACGGCCTTGGCTTCCTGCGACAGTTCGCGGATTTCTTCCATCAGTTCAAAGATATCGTCCGAACCCGGATAGATGGTGAAGCCGATCGCCGAACAGCCCAGCCGCAGCGCATCGTCAACGGTGCCGGTCACGGCCTGGTTGATGCTGGTCGACCAGCTGTTGGAGCTGTTGACCTTGAGGATCGTCGGAATCTGCCCGGCAAAGGTGTCGGCGCCGGCCTCGATCATGCCCAAGGGCGCCGCATAGGCCGACAGCCCTGCGTCGATCGCCAGCTGGAAATGATAATGCGGGTCGTACGCCGCCGGGTTCGGCGCAAAGCTGCGCGCCGGGCCATGTTCAAAGCCCTGGTCGACCGGCAGGATGACCAGCTTGCCGGTGCCGCCGAGCCGGCCCTGCATCAGGATGCGCGCCAGATTGGCCTTGGTACCGGGATTGTCGCTTTCGTAATTGGCGAGAATGGCGCGAACGGCGGGGGTCATCGAGGTGGTGTGGGTCGTCATCAGGGGAATTCCTTGTTCGATCTGTGTCGGACTTTGCTGTGAATGCCAGTTAGCGTCGGCACCGCACAGCGGCAACGGTGCGCCGGCAATCAGCGGGCGAAATGCTGCTCGGCAACCTGGACGAACAGTTCAAAGACGCTCTCGGCGATTTCGCTCGCTTCCGATTCCGGCATTGTCACCAGCGTATTGGCCACCGCGCCGGTCTTGACCGCGCCATTTTCGACGATCGGCCCGGCCTTTGTCATCCGCGCGGTGATCTCGTTGTAGATGATGCGTTCCTCGGGGCCGAACTCCTCGCCCTTCAGGTCGCGGATGGCGCGAAACGCATCGCCGACCCGCGAATGAATCGGATCGGCCGATCGCGCCAGCTTCCACGCTGCCGGATAGAGTTTTTCCCACAGATGATCGGTATCGACCGGCATTGCCTACCCCCGCTTCAACGCTTCGACACCGGGCAACGCCTTGCCCTCCATCCATTCCAGGAATGCGCCCCCGGCCGTCGACACATAGCTGAACTGGTCGCCCACCCCGGCATGGTTGAGCGCAGCGACCGTATCGCCGCCGCCCGCCACCGATACCAGCCCGCCACTCTGCGTCAATGCGGCAGCAATCCGCGCCAGCGCGAGTGTGCCGCGGTCGAACGGCTCGATCTCGAACGCCCCCAGCGGCCCGTTCCAGACCAGCGTCTTGCAGGTCTTCAGCGCATCGCCGAGCGCTTCGACCGCGGCATCGCCCAGATCGAGGATCATCTCGTCGGCGGCAACCTCATGGACATTGCAGGTCCGGTGCGGCGCATTGGCCGCAAACTTCTTCGCCACAACGACATCATAGGGCAGGTGCACGGTGCAGCCGGCCGCTTCGGCGCGCGCCAATATGTCGATCACAGTCGGCGCCAGGTCATGCTCGCACAGCGATTTGCCGACATCGATACCGCGCGCTGCCAGAAAGGTGTTGGCCATGCCGCCACCGATCATCAGATGATCGACACGTTCGACCAGGTGCGTCAGCACATCGAGCTTCGACGAGACCTTGGCGCCGCCAACCACCGCCGCCACCGGATGTTCCGGCTTGCCCAGCGCCTTTTCGAGCGCGACCAGTTCGGCCTGCATCGTGCGCCCGGCAAAGGCCGGCAACGCATGCGCCAGGCCTTCGGTCGAAGCATGGGCGCGGTGCGACACGGAAAAGGCATCGTTGACGTAGAAATCGGCCAGTCGCGCCAACGCAGCGACGAACACCGGATCGTTCGCGGTCTCGCCGGGGTGAAAGCGCGCATTTTCCAGCACAGCGATGCTGCCCGGCGCCATCGCCGCAACAGCGGCCTCGGTTTTCGGCCCGATGCAATCATCGAAGAACGCCACCGGCCGGCCCATCACATCCGAAAGCGCCGGTGCTATAGCCGCCAGGCTCTCGCTGCGGTCACCGGGCTTTGGCCGGCCGAAGTGCGACAGCACCAGCACCCGCGCGCCGCGATCGGCGAGCACCGCCAGCGTCTCCATCGCCGCGGTCAGCCGTGTTGCGTCGGTGACCCGACCGTCCGCGATCGGCACATTGAGGTCGGCGCGCACCAGCACCGCCTTGCCGGCGACATCGGGCATGTCATCGATGCTGCGAAACGTCATATTCAGAGCAGCCGGCCCATCGCGACGGCGGTATCGGCCATGCGGTTCGAAAAGCCCCATTCATTGTCGTACCACGACACGACCCGCACCAGATTGCCGCCAATCACCGCGGTTTCCAGCGAATCGATCGTCGATGACGCCTGGTTGTGATTGAGGTCGATCGAGACCAGCGGTTCATCGGTCCAATCGAGAATGCCCTGCAATGGCCCGGTGGTGGCGGCCGCCTTCAGCACGGCGTTGACTTCATCCTTCGTCGTGTCGCGCGCCGAGACGAAGGTCAGGTCGATCAGGCTGACATTCGGCGTCGGCACCCGGACTGCGGAACCATCGAGCTTGCCCTTCAATTGCGGCAGCACTTCACCAACAGCGCGGGCCGCGCCGGTGGTGGTCGGGATCATCGACAAGGCAGCGGCGCGTGACCGGCGCGGGTCATCGTGGATCTGGTCGAGGATCTTCTGGTCGTTGGTGTAGCTGTGGATCGTGGTCATCAGGCCCTTGGTCAGCCCGAATTCACGGTCGAGCACCATTGCGACCGGAGCGAGACAGTTGGTCGTGCACGAGGCGTTGGACACGATCTTGTGTGCTGACGTCAGCTGGTCGTGGTTGACGCCGTAAACGACGGTCAGGTCGACACCCTTGCCCGGGGCCGAAATCAATACGCGATTGGCGCCGGCGGCGAGGTGCAGGCCGGCCTTGGCGGCATCAGTGAAGAAGCCTGTGCATTCCATGGCGATATCGACGCCCATTTCGCCATGCGGCAGCTTGGCAGGGTCACGCTCGGCGGTCACCCGGATGCGGTGGCCATCGACGATGATGTTGTCGCCGTCGACGGTGACGCTGCCGGCAAAGGTGCCATGCACCGAATCACGCTTCAGCAGCCGGGCGTTGGCCGCAGCATCACCCAGGTCGTTGATCGCCACGACGACGATATCATCGCGTTTCGCCTCGAGGATGGCACGCAGCACATTGCGACCGATGCGACCGAAACCGTTGATGGCGACCTTGATGGCCATGATGCAGTGATTCCCTTGGCTGTTATGTTCCGCAGGCTCATAGACGCGCTGCACCGCAAAATGCCAGCCTTACCGGACGGCAATCTGCTGATGACGCAAATCGCTTTGGCACGTGGGGACGGCGAGCGCGTCTATCCCGCCAGCCGTTCGCGTACCCGCGCCGCGACCTTTGGTCCGGTCAGCCCGAACAGGTCATACAGCGCCTCGATAGGTGCCGAGGCGCCAAAGCAGTCGACGCCGATGTTGAGGCCGCGGTTGCCGGTGTAGCGTTCCCAGCCGAGCGTGACGCCCGCCTCTACCGAAACGATCAACGCGTCCTGCGGCAACAGTTCATGGCGATACGCTGCCGGCTGCGCGTCAAAGGCTTCCCAGCACGGCATCGAGACCAGGTCGCAGCCGATGCCTTCGACTTCGAGCAGATCGGCCGCGGCCAGCGCGACTTCAACCTCCGACCCGGTGGCGAGGAACACCACGCGCCGCGTGGCTGCTGCCGCCCGCAAACGGTAGGCACCCTTGGCGGTGAGGTTTTCCCCGGCGATCAGGCGCAACTGCGGCAGATTCTGCCGACTGAGCGCCAGCACCGAAGGCCGTGACACGTCGGCGAGCGCCAGCGCCCAAGCTTCCGCCGTCTCCACCGTATCGCACGGCCGATAGACCGCCAGATTGGGAATGGCGCGCAAGCTGAGCAGATGTTCGACCGGCTGGTGTGTCGGGCCATCTTCGCCCAGCCCGATCGAATCATGCGTCAGCACATAGATGACCCGCACTCGCTGCAACGCCGACATGCGGATGGCGTTGCGCATATAGTCCGAGAAGACGAGGAACGTGCCACCATAGGGAATTGCGCCGCCGTGCAGAGCGATGCCGTTCATCGCGGCCGCCATGCCGAACTCGCGCACGCCATAATAGACGTACCGGCCATCATAGGCCGCCGCCGTGAACGGCGCCTGGTCCTTGGTCTTGGTGTTGTTTGAGCCGGTAAGGTCGGCGGAACCACCCAGCATCAACGGCGCATTCGGGTTGATCGCACCAAGCGCCAGTTCCGATGCCTTGCGCGTTGCCAGCTTTTGCGGCGCCGCGATAAGAGCGGCGATATGTGCCTCCAGCGCCGTCGTGGCTGCCGCCGGGACATCACCCGCCATGCGCGCTGCAAAGTCGGCGGCCCGCGGCGATGCCGCCAGACGGGCATCCCAGGCCGCCCGGTCGGCTGCGCCGCGCGCGCCAACGGTGGCCCAATCGGCAGCAATCGCATCCGGAATGACAAAGGCTGGCGAATCCCAACCGAGCGCCGCGCGCGCGCCTTCGATTTCCTTTGCGCCCAGCGGCGAGCCATGCGCGCCGCTGGTACCGGCCTTGGTCGGGGCGCCAAAGCCGATGGTTGTGCGGCAGGCAATCAGCGACGGCCGCGGGTCGGCCTTGGCCGCCGTCAGCGCCGCGTCAACAGCAGCGAAATCATGGCCATCGCAAGCCACGACATGCCAGCCCGCGGCCGCAAAGCGCATCGCCATGTCTTCAGAGGTCGACAGCGCTGTCGGGCCATCGATCGAGATGTGGTTATCGTCCCACAGCACATTCAAACGGCCGAGCCCCAGATGCCCTGCCAGCCCGATCGCTTCGTGGCTGATGCCCTCCATCAGGCAGCCGTCGCCAGCGATCACCCAGGTGCGGTGATCGACCAGATCATCTCCGAATACGGCGTTCAAGTGGCGTTCGGCCATCGCCATGCCGACCGCCGTCGCCAAACCCTGGCCGAGCGGACCTGTTGTTGTTTCAATGCCTTCCAGCTCGAAATTCTCGGGATGACCAGCGCAGGGACTGCCGATTTGTCGGAAATTTACAATGTCGTGACGCGTTGGGCGCTTATAACCTGTCAAATGCAAAATCGAGTATATCAGCATCGAGCCGTGGCCGGCGGAGAGCACGAAGCGATCACGATCGGCCCATCGCGGCCGATTCGGATCAAACTTGAGGTGATTCGCAAACAAGATCGTTGCAGCATCGGCCATTCCCATCGGCATGCCGGGGTGGCCGGAATTCGCTGCCTCAACGGCGTCCATGGACAGGGCGCGGATGGCATTCGCCATCGAACGGAGGTCGGTCATCGTTAATGAACCTGAAATGATAAGGTTTTTTTTGATGCAAAGCACCGCGGCGGCGAATCACGTATCACCTTGGGCAGACCCCAACTGCATCGTCAACAGAAGCTGAACCCGGCAATCGGCCTTAACAAAAAAGTAGCAATTGACGCGGGCTAAGATTTTTCCTTACAAGATGGCCAGAAGCCTCTGAACTCAAAGGACGTGCTATTTCTGATTCGGCTGACATTGTCGAACGGATCGAATCGGTTCTGGCAAGAATCGAGACGGTGATGGCTGCGCGTGAAGCAGAATGCGTCAGGCTGCGACGCGTCGAAGCGGCAGCGGCGGCAGCGCTAGCCGACCTTGACGCCCTCATCGAATCTCCCCCGGCGATCGCTTCCCAGCCGCGCGCCCAGGGCCTAGGCTGATGGGCCAGGTCAATGTCGAGATCGGTGGCCGCAGCTATCCGCTGTCGTGCCGCGATGGCGATGAGCCTCATCTGACCGAACTTGCCGGCGAGATTGCCGAGAAGGCCGATGGGCTGACCCAATCACTCGGGCCGATGAGCGAGGCACAGTTGCTGTTGATGGCGGCACTGATGGTCGCCGATGAACTGTACGATGTTCGCAATGGAAAGATGCCGTCTTGGGCGCCGCCGCAACCGGCGTCGGCCGACACGGCTGTCAGGCAGCGTCTTGCCGAGTTGCTGCAACGCGCCGAGCGGCTGGCAAAAAGTCTTGATGCCTGACAATCGACGGCCTGCTGGTTGAGCCCGGCCCCGGTCGCTCCTATATACAACATCGGCGGGTACTGTCCGGCACGAGCATCGAGCATCCCTGAGGCGATTCACTATCCTAGGGGGCTGGCCCTGGGCGGATCCTGGTCCGTCCTATCTGGCTCCCACCTGACGTAAACGGCGTCAGAGGATCTTCTCGCAACGACCCATGATGGTCCCGCCAACCCTGTCCCAACGCGTGGAGTGGCCGTTGCCCGCGACAGACCCAAAACCGGCCCTGCGCCGCATTTTTCGCCAGCGCCGACAAGAATTTGCGACCGGTCTCGATGCGGAGAAACGCGAGCAGCTGGAAAGCGCCCTTGCCCGCGTCGTCACGCCAGCAGCCATTTGTGCTCGGATATTGGCAAGTTATGCAGCGCGCGGAGGTGAAATCGACCCACGGTTCGTGGGCATGAACCTGCCATCGCTGGCCTACCCTCGCGTCGCCGGTGAACGACTGTCCTTCCACATCTGCGGCTGGCAGGATTTGCGTCCAGGCTTTGGGAAGATCCCCGAACCGAGCGCCAGCGCGCCGCAGGTCGTTCCCGACGTCGTACTGGTGCCGCTGCTCGCCGTGACGCCTGATGGCCGCCGGCTTGGCCAGGGCGGCGGCTTTTATGATCGCGCCTTGGCCGATCTGCGAAGTCGACAGCCGATCATTGCCATCGGCATGGCCTGGGATGTGCAGATGACCGATTCGCTGCCGCATGAGCCTTGGGATGCGCTGCTCGATCATATCGCGACACCAACGCGTCTGGTGGATTGCGCGCGCCATCGCTAACAGGACGACATGGAACCAAGCTGGCGCAAACCGGCGGGCGTACTCGGCCTGCTGCTGTATCTCACTCTCTACGCGGGGCTCGTCGCGTCGTTCGGCGACGCTCTGTCGGCGTTGCCGCAACCGTTGATGCTGCTCGCGTATATCGTGTTCGGGCTGGCCTGGGTGCTGCCGTTGCGTCCGCTGTTCCTGTGGATGAACACCGGCCGCTGGACGCACGGCCCTGACAAAAAGGCCGGCGAGCCATGAAGGCCCCTGAAGATTGCCAGACAATGTCGGACGTGCGTGCCGGCGTCGATGCGCTCGATGCGCAGCTTGTCGCGCTACTGGCGCGTCGATTTGGCTATATGGCGGCCGCCGCACGCATCAAGCCCAGCCGCGACGCTGTGCGCGACGAAGCGCGCAAAGCCCAGGTCATCGCCAATGCCGAGGCGGCTGCCACTAGCGCCGGTATCCCGGCCGGCGTGGTCACCGACTTCTGGGAAAGCCTTGTCGAAGCGTCCATCGCCTATGAATTGACGGTTTGGGACCGGCTGCGTCGCTGAACCAACCTGGAAAGGGTGGCGCGAGTGACGGGGCTCGAACCCGCGACCTCCGGCGTGACAGGCCGGCGCTCTAACCAACTGAGCTACACCCGCATATGCTCTGCGGAAGCGGCGGGATAGGCACCCCCCTCCCCGCTGTCAAGCGGTGGTCATCAACCCGAGCAAAACTTCCGCAAGTTCCGCACCCGCATCTTCCTGCGAAAAATGGCCGGCAGCAGCGATTGTGACATGGCGTTGGCCGCGCGCGCCAGGAATGCGCGCCTGAAATTCACGGTCCGCACCGGCCATGACGGCGTCGCTGTCACCAAAGGCAGTCAGGAACGGCTTGTGCCAATCCTCCAGTACGCGCCAAGCGATACGGTTGGCCTCGGATTCGGCGTCGTCAGGGCGGGTTGGCACCAGCGTCGGGAATACCCGAGCGCCCGCCTTGTAGCGTTCGTCCGGAAACGGCGCGTCATAGGCGGCGCGCACGGCCGCCGTGATGCCGCGTGCCGTTCCGCCCTGGATGATGCCGCCGACCGGCAACACCGACACGGACTGGCTGAAATCGCGCCAGCGCAAAAAACCGGGGCTGATCGGCGAATCGCCCGTCGGCAGAAATGTGTTCGACGCCATGACCCGGGCAAACCGATCGGGATAGGCCGCGACCAGCCGCAGGCCGAGCAGCCCGCCCCAATCCTGGCAGAACAGTGTCACGTCCCGCAAAGCCATCTGCTCGAACCATTCAGACAGCCAGGCGACATGCCAGGCGTAGCTGTAATCACTGGTAGCCGCCGGTTTGTCGGACTTGCCAAAGCCCACCAAATCCGGTGCCAGGCAGCGGAACCCTGCGCCAACCAGAAGCGGAATCATCCGCCGGTAGAGGTAGGACCAGCTCGGCTCGCCATGCAGCAGCAAAATGCTAGGGCCATCGTCAGGGCCTTCGTCAAGATAATGCATCCGCAACGGCCCAAGCCGGGCATCGGCCACCACCGACCAGCGCGGTGCAAACGGATATTCGGCCAGGCCTTCGAATGCACTGTCGGGCGTGCGCAAGACGCGCATGATTCATTCCTTCACCATCATGATTTCAGAATCTTATTCGGCTGATCATCCGCACGCAACGGGATGACACACCCTTCCGGCATCGCTAGGCAATGCGCATGACCGACGCGCCGCCCTTTGATCCTGCCGCTTCCATTGCCCGTTTGTTGGCGCTGCTCGATGTCGAGCCACTGGGTGACGATCGTTTTCGCGGCCAGTCGACCAATGCCGGCTGGATGCGCGTCTATGGCGGCCAGGTCGTCGCGCAGGCATTAATGGCCGCATCCAAGACCGTCGATGACAGCCGGTTGTGCCATTCGCTGCACAGCTATTTCATCCGGCCCGGCGACCCCGCCGAACCAATTGTCTATCGTGTCGAACGCGACCGCGACGGCGCCAGCTTCACCACCCGGCGCATCGTTGCATTGCAGAAAGGTCGGCCGATCTTCAACATGGCGGCGTCGTTCCAGACGGTCGAAGCCGGGCTAGCGCACGCGTTTGCCATGCCCGATGCACCGGCGCCGGAAACGTTGCAGAACGAAGCCGAATGGGCAGCATTGAACGCTGACAAGGCACCGGAACCGCATCGCACATTGATGAAAAACCGCGACCGGCCGATCGAATTTCGTGCCTGTGAAGACCATGATTCGTTCAATCCCGTCGCGGCACCACCCCGTGCCCGCCATTGGTGCCGCGCCGCCGCGCCGGTGGACATCCCGCCGCCGGTCGCGCGTGCGCTGTTCGCCTATGCCAGCGACATGACCATGCTCGACACCGCACTGCTGCCCCATGCCATCGCCTGGACAGACCCGGCGTTGCAGGTTGCCAGCCTTGATCATGCCATCTGGTTCAACACGACGCCGGACATGAACGACTGGCTGCTGTTCGACCAGGACGCTCCGGTCTCGGGTGGCGGCCGCGGGCTGAATCGCGGCCTTGTTTACGGCCGAAACGGCGAGTTCGTCGCTACCGTCATGCAGGAAGGCCTGATGCGGCACCGGCCGGCCTGAATGCACACGCCGGACCAGCGCCCCGGCATGCTGCCCGTTCCGGCACCACGCTTCAACCCATTCACCGCGCTTGGTCCGGGCCTGATTACCGGCGCCGCCGATGATGATCCGTCCGGCATCGCCACCTATTCCCAGGCCGGTGCGCGCTTCGGCTTCAGCATGCTCTGGTCGGTGGTGCTCATCTATCCTTTCATGGCGGCGTTTCAGTTGATCTGCGCCGAAATTGCGCGGGTGAGTGGTCGGGGGCTGGCGGCGAACATGAAACGCCACCTTCCCCGAGCCATTGCCGGTACCGTCGTAATGCTGCTGTTGGTCGCCAACACCTTGAACATTGCCGCCGATGTTGCTGCAATGGGCGCCGCGGCCGAGCTTGTCACCGGCTGGCCGCACCGCAGCTTCACCATAGGTCTGGCGCTGCTGTCGCTTGCCCTGCAACTGTTCGTTCCGTACCATATCTATGTCAACTACTTGAAATGGCTGACGCTGGCGCTGTTCGCCTATGTTGGCGTAGTGCTGCTGATCGACGTGCCATGGGGCTCTGTCGCATGGTCGATCATCTGGCCACAGACGCCGATGACCGCAGCCGCTGCAACGATGATCGTGGCGATCCTTGGCACCACGATCAGTCCGTATCTGTTCTTCTGGCAAGCAGCACAGGAGGTGGAGGACGCGGCCGCGCACCATGACCGCCCGCTCAAACGCGACCATGCCCATGCCGCTGCCGAATTCCGGCGCATGCGGATCGACACCTGGGGCGGCACCGCCTTTACGCATCTCATCGCCATCGCGATCATGATCAGCACGGCGGTGACGTTGAACACCGCGGGTATCACCACCATCACGACGGCTGCCGAAGCGGCCGAGGCGCTGCGACCGCTTGCCGGCGAGTTTGCCTTTGCGCTGTTCGCCATCGGTATCATTGCGACCGGCATGCTTGCCATTCCCGTGCTGGCGGGGTCGGCGGCCTATGCCCTGTCCGAAGTTATGGGCTGGCGCACCGGCCTTGAGCTGAAGCCGAGACAGGCGCGGCATTTTTATGGCGTCATCTGCATGGCCGTACTGGCGGCGGTCGGGCTCGATTTTCTGGAAATCGATTCCATGACGGCCCTGTTCCTGAGTGCGGTGGTCAATGGCGTCGTGGCAGTGCCCGTGATGGTGGTCATCATGGTGCTGGCCGGGCAGCGCAGCGTGATGGGCAGTTTCGTCATCAAGCGCTGGCACGCGCGCCTCGGCTGGGCCGCCACCGGGTTGATGGCGCTGGCGTCGACCGTGATGTTCGCGACGTTGTAGCGAGTGGACGCGCGGCGGGTCGCGCGCTATCTCGCACCATGGCCAACATCACCGCTGATCCCCCTGAAGACCGCATTCTCGACACGCCGTTCGATACCGCATTGGGTGATCGCTATCTGGTCTATGCGCTGTCGACAATCACCGCCCGATCGCTGCCCGATCTTCGCGACGGACTTAAGCCGGTGCACCGCCGCATCCTGTGGGGGATGCGGCTCTTGAAGCTCGATCCGGCGTCGGCATACAAGAAATCCGCCCGTGTCGTCGGCGATGTGATGGGCAAATATCACCCCCACGGCGACCAATCGATCTATGACGCGCTAGTCCGCCTCAGCCAGGATTTCTCGCTGCGCTATCCGCTCGTCGATGGCCAGGGCAATTTCGGCAACATCGACGGCGATAATGCCGCCGCCATGCGCTATACTGAGGCGCGGCTGACGGCGGCCGCCTATCAGCTGATGGACGGCCTCGACGAAGCCAGCGTCGATTTCCGCACGACCTACAACGGCGAGGAGGAAGAGCCCGAGGTTTTCCCCGGCATGTTCCCCAATTTGCTCGCGAACGGCTCGTCCGGCATCGCGGTCGGCATGGCGACGAGCATCCCGCCACATAACGCCGCCGAAATTCTCGACGCGGCGATGGCGCTGCTCGCCGACCCGGATTTGCCCGATACGGCGCTGCTCGAATGGGTCAAGGGCCCGGATTTCCCGACCGGCGGCGTCTGCGTCGAACCGGCGGCGTCGATCGCCGAGGCCTATGCGACCGGCCGCGGCAGTTTCCGCCTGCGCGCACGCTGGCGCCGCGAGGACATGGGGCAAGGCACCTGGCGCATCGTCATCGAGGAAATTCCCTATCAGGTCGTCAAGGGCAAGCTGATCGAGGCGCTGGCCGAACTCGTCACCGAAAAGAAGCTACCGATCCTGGGTGATATCGACGATGAATCGGATGCGCAGATCCGCATCATCATCGAGCCGCGGTCGCGGAACATCGACCCCGAAGTGTTGATGGAAAGCCTGTTCAAGCTGACCGATCTCGAGGTGCGCGCCTCGCTCAACATGAACGTGCTCGACCATGGCCGCCCCGGCGTGCTGTCGTTGAAGCAGGTCATTGTCCGCTGGCTGGTGCACCAGCGCGAGGTGCTGGTCGCCCGGTCGAAATACCGGCTCGACAAGATCGACGCCCGCTTGGAAATCCTCGGCGGCTTCCTCATCGCCTATCTCAATCTCGATGAAGTGATCCGCATCATCCGCGAAGAAGACGACCCCAAGGCCAGCCTGATCACAACGTTCGAGCTGACCGCCAATCAGGCCGAAGCCATCCTCAACATGCGGCTGCGATCCTTGCGCAAGCTCGAGGAGATGGAGATCGCCAAGGAAAACAAGGCGCTGACACTCGAAGCCAAGGGCTTGCGCGGCCTGATAAGTTCCCCCGCCGAACAAACGACCCGGCTCGCAGACGATCTGGCCAAATTGCGCGCTCTCTATGGGCCGACGACGCTGCTTGGTGCCCGCCGCACCACCATCACGGCGGCGCCCAACGTCAAGATGATCAGCCTTGAAGACATGATGGACAAGGAACCGCTGACCATCATCACCAGCCAGAAAGGTTGGGTGCGCGCCTTGAAGGGCCATGCCGACCTGACCGCCGGCGACGCCATCAAGTTCAAGGAAGGCGATGGCGCCGCCTGGGCTTTCCACGCCTACACCACCGACAAGATTTCGATCGCTGCCTCCGACGGCCGCTTCTACACGTTGGGCGCCGACAAACTGCCCGGTGGGCGCGGATTCGGCGAACCGCTGCGGCTTATGATCGACCTTGCCGAAGGCACCGAGATCATCGCCCTCACCGTCTGGAAGCCCGACGCCCGGCTGCTGGTCGCATCGAGCGACGGGCGCGGTTTCATCGTCGAGGCGGCCGATGTGCTGGCCGAAACGCGCAAGGGCCGCCAGGTGCTCAACCCGCGTGATGGCGCACGGTTGAAACTGGTGCGCGCCATCGCGCCCGGCGAGGACATGATCGCGGTCATCGGCGACAACCGCAAGCTGCTGGTCTTTGGCGTCGAGGAACTGCCGGTGATGGGCCGCGGCCAGGGCGTCGCGCTGCAGAAATACAAGGATGGCGGCCTCGCCGACGCCCGTGGTTTCGTGATGACCGATGGGTTGAGCTGGGCAATGGGCGGCGCTTCGGCGCGCACCCGCACCGAAAGCGACCTGAGCTTCTGGAAGGGTGCGCGTGGCAGCGCCGGGCGGTTGCCGCCGACAGGGTTCCCACGCGATAACAGGTTCGGTTGAACCACCTCTCTCCGCCGCGAAGAGGTCTGAAATCGTATCCTTGTGCGAGCCGGGCGACCGGCTGTCCAGCGGCTTTCGCCGCGCTGCCAATCCCGCTATCTTGCTGCCATGGTCAAGTTCGCGCTCATCATTGCCCTCAATATCGCCTTTTTCGGCTGGATTCTCTATCTCGCGGTGCGCGACCCCGCCAATGTCTGGAAACGCCGCGATCGCGACGTACCCCCGCCAGGTGATGGTCCCGATGCGGGCTAGACCGTCGTGCTGATCATTCCGATCATCATTCTTGCCGTCGTGCTGTTCATCCTGCTCTCACGACCGCGCCGGGCAAAGCCCATCGTTGCCCCGCCGACACCGGATCACCGCGAAGCCCGCCGCGGAGACGGCATCATCTACGGCGAAACCCCGGATGGCCTGTGGCAGGGCGGCAGCCTGCCCGACGACTTTACACCCGGCGGCGGCGATTTCGGTGGCGGCGGCAGCAGCGGCAGTTGGGACACGCCGGCAAGCAGCGGCGATGGTGGCGGTGATGGGGGTAGTGATGGCGGCGGCGGCGACTGAGCATCGAATCGTCTTGCAGACGAAATAATTCTGATATAATCATGATATCGTCTTTAATAGGAGGCGATCTTGATATCCGACACTGCACCCCGGCGCAGCACCGAAATTCCCGGCGGAGGCAGCAATGGCTTTGTCATGCTGACTTTGCTGTTCGCGGTTATGGTTGCCGGGCTGGTGGCTCTTGCCGGCGTGGTCGTCAGCCCCGTCTTGCTGCTTGGCGCCATCGCGGCGCTGCTCGGCTTCCTGTTCATCCTCTCCGGTTTCTACAAGGTGCAGCCCAATGAGGCCGCAGCCATTACCCTGTTCGGCGCCTATCGCGGCAGCGATCGCACTCCGGGCCTGCGCTGGACCTGGCCATGGATGGCCAAGAAGAAAATCTCGCTGCGCGCCCACAACCTCATCTCGCAGACGATCAAGGTCAACGATCAGCGCGGCAACCCCATCGAAATCGCCGCACAAGTCGTCTGGCGCGTCACCGATTCGGCGCAGGCGCTGTTCGATATCGATGACTATAATAGTTTCGTGCTGGCGCAGATCGAGGCCGCCGTGCGCACCATCGGCGCGCGCTACCCCTATGATGATTTCGAACACAAGGAGGTCACGCTGCGCGGCGACCATGACCGGGTGAGCGGCGAACTTCGTGCCGAGCTGATCGAGCGCTTGACCGTTGCCGGCATCACCGTTGACGAATGCGGCTTTACCCACCTCGCCTATGCCCCTGAAATCGCTGGCGCGATGTTGCGGCGCCAACAGGCGGCGGCGGTTGTCGCGGCGCGCGAAACTCTGGTCGCCGGTGCCGTCGGCATGGTCGAGATGGCGTTGGCCATGCTCAGCGAGAAAAAGGTCGTCGAACTGGACGACGAGCGCCGCGCCGCAATGGTTTCCAACCTGATGGTCGTGCTGTGCGGCGAACGCGACACCCAGCCCGTGCTCAATACCGGCACGCTTTACCAGTGAGGTGACGGCAAAACGGCCTTTCGCGCTGCGGATCGACCCGGCGTTGCTCGGTGCCATCGAACGCATCGCCGCCACCGATTTGCGCAGTATCAACGGCGAAATCGAAATGTTGCTGCGCGAGGCGCTGGCGCGGCGCGGCGTCAAGGTCGCGCTCAGCGCCCCGCCGCGCCGCGGGCGGCCGCCGTCGACACCGCTGTCCTGACCGACATCGCCCAGATCGGCATTGTCCCGACCGCCTGTGCGCTTTCGCCGACCAGCCGCCGGCTCGGCCCTATTCTTCGATACGACAAACACCTATCCAAAAGGTAATGCGCGCTTCAGGCTGATCGCGCCTCCGGAACAGGGGGGCAGGCGTTCCGGCTTCAGGCGCTGGCGACGGCATGGTCGAGCAAGGCCGTGACCGTCGCCTCATCCTGCGGGAACCCCGCCGCTACCCAGGCGCGCTCGACCATCGCCAGCCGCCGCGCCACCTCCGGCCCCTCGGTGATACCGCGCGCCATCACGTCACGGCCCGAAACCGGCAGGCGCGGCCGTTGCCAGGCCTGCAACGATGCAGCATCGCCACTCGGATCCCCGGCGATCAACACTCGGTCAACCACCGCTTCCGCGCCGATTTCCCACGCCAGCGGCAGCAGCGCGCCACCACAATGCGGCACCGACGCCAGCGCCACGCGCGCCTTGTCGGCGTTCGACAGGCGCAACCGCCCGGCGACTGCAGCAGCGGCCTCTGCGGGCAATAGTGCGGCTAACCGGCGCCGCCAATCGGCCGTAACGCCACCGGCTCCCTCGGCCGCCACCGTCCGCGCCAGCGCCGGCAGGCGATCGGCGGTGATTTCGGGCAGCACCGGCACCAATATGCCGTGCGCAATCATCGCCGACAGGATCGTGACCGGGTCCTCAACGGCCAGAATCCCACGCATTTCATTGGCAATCCGCTCACGCGACAACGCCATCAGGTCATTGGCGCGGAGCGCACAAGCCGCCAACCCGTCCGCATCGAGGCGCTCCGCAAACCGCGCCGAGAACCGGAAAAACCGCAAGATGCGCAGATGATCCTCGGCTATCCGCTGCAACGGCGCCCCGATGAAGCGCACCCGGCGCGCCGCCAGATCGTCGATCCCGCCGAAATAGTCACTGACATCACCGCCTGGCAGCGCCGCATACAGCGCATTGATGGTGAAATCGCGCCGCGCCGCATCCTCCTGCCAGTCGTCGGTGAACGCCACTTGCGCATGCCGGCCATCGGTCGCCACATCGCGGCGCAGCGTCGTCACCTCGATGCTCAAACTCGGCGTTACCGCCGTTACGGTGCCATGCGTCAGCCCGGTCGGCACCGCCTTCCACCCGGCCGCTGCCACCTGTTTCATCACAACATCGGGCGCCAGCCGGGTTGCCATGTCGATATCGGCGCTGGTCAGCCCCAACAGGCCATCGCGAACGATGCCGCCGACCAGCCGCGTTGCGCCGTCCGCCGCCCCCAGCGCCGCCAACAGTGTGGCAACGTCGGAACGCTGCACCCATGCGGGCACCGGCAACATCACAGGCGCCGCGCCAGGTTGACGATCATGCCGGCGGTCGCGCCCCAGATCTCGCGCTCGCCATGCTTGATGACGAAGAAATTGCGGCGGCGCCCCTGCCATTCGCCGGTGCGCATTTCGTGATTCGCCGGATCAATGACATGCGCGAACGGCACATGAAACACCTCGGCCACCTCGCGTTCGTGCGCGGCGAACACCAGTCCCGGCGGCACCAGCCCAACGACCGGCAGGATGGAAAATCCCGTCCCCGTCTCATACCGATCGAGTGTGCCCAGCACGTCGACGTGGCTGCGGTGCAGCGCCACTTCCTCTTCCGCCTCGCGTAGCGCAGCGGCGATCTCGCTCGCATCCTCCGGGTCGACACGCCCGCCCGGAAAGGCAATCTGCCCCGGGTGCCGGCTCATATTGGCATTGCGCCTGGTCAGCAGCAGCTGCGGTTCGGCCTCGTTGGTGATCGCGATCAACACCGCCGCCGGGGTGAGCACGCTGACCCGTTCTAGCCCGGCATCGTCGGTAACATCCCAATCCCCGCGAAAGCCCCCCGCCCCGCCGACGAGCAGCGCCGCCCTTAACCGATCAACCGCCATCAGGCCGCCATGAACGGAAAGAACACGCCGCCGCTCCATACGCCCGGCGGCGTGCCAGACCCGGCCTGTGCGGCCTCGTCGATTGCGATATCGGCAAGTTGGTAGAACACCGGCCGATTGACCAAGGCCTCCAGCCCCGCACGAACATGCAGATAGGGCCGCGGCGTGCCATCCGTCGCGGTGTCGACGCGCAGCAGATTGTCGGCGCCAGCGGCGACCAGATCGTCGGTGTTCAACCGAAAGATGATGCGCCGGTGTGGCCCCGCCCCTTCGCTGATGGCCTCCACGGCGACAAAAGCGGCGTCATCGACCTGGATATCCAGCTTTTCTACAGGTGTGACCAGCACATGGCTGCCGTCCGGCTCCCGCCGCAAGATCGTCGAGAACAGCTTGACCAGTTCCTTGCGACCGATCGGCGAGCCCTGGTGAAACCAGGTGCCGTCCGCGGCTATGCGCATCTCGCTGTCACCGCAATGCGACGGATTCCACAGATGCACCGGCGGCAACTTGCTCTTGCCGAGCAATGCCGCGAGCTCAGCCGGGCTGCGGCCGGCAGAATCGCGAAGGTCGGCGCTGGTCATTCCCCATCCTTAGCCCGACCAGAGGACACAGGGAACCGGCCGTTATGCCGCGCGTCGAACCGCGTCCCCGGGCTCAACCCAGCCGACCGCCGGCATGGCGCAGTTGGCGCGCAGCAGCAGGCGCGCGCGGTCGACCGTACCAGGCAACAGCCAGCCCGATGTGGCGGCAGCGGAGAAACCGAACCGGCCGTAAAAGGGCTCATCGCCAATCAACAGCACAGGCCCCGCCCCACGGGCATCGACCGCAGCCAAGGCCGCTTGCATCAAACATGTGGCAATGCCTTCGCCCTGCCGATCGGCGGCGGTCACCACCGGGCCGAGCAGAGTCAGCGGCAGTGTCGTGCCGGTGATGCTGCGCAACCGGAGCGGCCAGCACTGCAGCGAGCCGATCAACCGATGGTGATCATATGCGACAAAGGACAGCTCGCCATCGGGATCGACGCCATCACGCAACCGATATGCGGTGCGATTGCGCCGCGCCGGGCCGAAACGATCGTCCAGCAGACTGTCGATGGCGGGCAGGTCACTGGCCCGCGCAGGCCGTATATTGATCAATTTCAGGGGGTCTTTCCGATACACAACAAGGGGAATGCCCGGCCACCAGCACGGTGTCGGGGGGTCAGCCTCGTCGGCTCATCGGAACAATCAGCGTCATGTCGCCGTGCGCCTAACACGCGACGGCTTGCGGCGCAATGAACGGCGCTGAGCAAAGATTAGTGGAGGCGGCGCTCCAGGCCGGCAATCGCTTCGTCGGTCAGCCTGGCCTGCAACGTCTCGTCGGCTTTTGCCGCAATCAACGTGGCGGCGGCTGCCGTGACGCGGCGAGCGACATCGGCGCGCAATTCGGTTTCGGCAGCCCGTTCGGCAGCGGAAATCTTCGCCTCGGCGGCAGCGGTACGACGCTCGATGGTCTGCGCAGCGGTCTTTTCGCTGTTGGCGAGGAGTTCTGCCGCTTCGGAATGGGCGCGTGCCACAATGGCTTCGGCGTCCTTCGTTGCGGCATCACGGCGCTGGTTTGCATCGGCGAGCAGTGCTTCTGCTTCGGCGCGAACCGCCTTGGCTTCGTCCAGCTGGCGCTTCACACCGGCGATGCGGTCATCAAGCGCACCGGTGATGCGCTGCGGCAACTTGCCGAGCCAGATGGCGAGAATGAAGAAAATCGCCATCGAGACATAGACGTAGAATTCCGCCCCCTGCCCCAGCAGCGTGGCTTCTGCATGGTGTTCGCCGCCCGCAGCTTCGGTACCGGCATGGGTTTCAACCGCCGTCGCCGGCGACGTGAAGGCCCCCGATTCCTGCAGGGCCGAAGCGGGGATGACATCCGGCGTTCCCGCTGGCAACGACGAAGGAAGCGTTTCGGTCACGCTGGCGATCCAGTCTGCTGAGCCGCCAGCGCGGCTTCGATTTCGGCGGCGGACAGGTCGAGGCCGGTCAACCGCTTCACGGCTTCTCCGGTCAATTCCGTGGTTGTAGCTGCCAGCGTGGCACGAGCCGCGTCACGCGCCGTAGCAAGGCGTCCGGCGGCTTCGGCGGCCTTGCCGTCGAGCACCGAAGCCAGTTCCTTCATGCGCGCTTCGACCTTGCCGGCTGCCGTCGCCTGGGCGGCGGCAACCTGGGCCTGGGCGGTTTCACGCGCCGTTGCCATGCCATCATCATAACGGGCGCGAATGGCGTCCGCTTCGCCCTTGGCAGTTTCGGCAGCGTCAAGGTCGCCAGCAACCCGGCCCTCACGCTCGTCGATGACGCGGCCGACCTTTGGCAAGGTCGGGCGCACGACTGCGAAATACAGGAACGCAAAGATCGCGGCGAGCCACGCTATCTGCGAAATCCAGTCGGCCGGGTTGAACTGAGGCACGGACGATCTGTCTTAACCGAAGGCGAGCGCGAGCGCGACGACGGCGGCGATCAGGCCGAGCGCTTCGGTCACGGCGAAGCCGAAGATCAGGCGGGCGCCGAGCTTGTCAGCAGCGGCCGGGTTGCGCAGCGCGCCCGACAGGAACATGCCGAAGATCAGGCCGACGCCGATGGCGG
>JBMOGO010000053.1:0-21850 GCA_049318305.1 Polymorphobacter sp. | reverse complement strand
TTTTGGACGCCGATCACCCCGCTAACAGGATCCCTTTTGCACGCCGATCCACAGGGTTGTGGCCGCCCCATGGCGCATGCAAGAAGCTATCTTATAGCAGATGCAATCGCGGATTATCGGCTGGAAGTTGGCGACAAGCGCGTCTCTGCCGACAGCATTGCCGCCCGTCTCAACAATGTGCTCGACTATCTCGAAGCTTCTGACCGGATTGCTGCGACCTGCGATCAAGCCGCCGCCCTTGCCGAGCCCATGCGCGAATGGCTTGCTGCCCAGCCAGTGAAGTCGCGATCAAAGAACGGAACGGTGACCAAGACGCGGCCGCGAACCGCCGCCACCGTCGAGGAAGTCCTTCACCAGTTCAGAGCGGCACTGAACCATGCGCACAAGCGACAGCGGATCGAGGCGCCGCCGCAATTCATCAGCCGGACAAGGCGAGAAGTCTCACCGCTCCGGCTGGCGCGCGCCGATGTCGAGCAGATTGCCGCGATGTTGCGCTGGGCCGCTGATCCGAAGTGGAAACGTCGTGGCCCTCTGCACGCGTTCTTGATCGGCTCCATCTGCACACTCGCCCGGCCGAATGCGATCGTCGACATTTCAACCGATTCGGACCGCGCGCAATGGCAAGGCAACCTGCTGGACCTGAACCCTCGAGGCCGCGTGCAGACCAAAAAGCACCGGCCAATTGTGCCGGTGCCGGCAACTCTTGATCGCTGGCTCGGTGAAATCCAGGCGGATCCCAAATCAAAGGGCTGGCTGTGCCAGGTCGCCGGAGAACCGGTCCGTTCAGTCAAGACTGCCTGGGACGCAATGCGCAACGAGGTCGGCTTTCCGAAGGGGCCGGAATGGGGAACCTACATCCTGCGTCATTCTCTTGCGAATCTTGTTCGAGCTCGTGGCGCGACTCAGTGGGATCTGCAGGGCCAGATGGGTCACCGGGTCGCCGGAACCACGGAAATCTATGCGGCCGGAACACTTTACATCACGGCGCAGACCGCTCTCGCGAGCGTTTTGCATGACCTCGAATCAATCGCGCCAGAGGCGCTGCACCGGAGACGCACCGGATCAGAAAAAGGCGGAGCCATCTAGCTCCGCCTTTTCTTTCATCATCTCAAGGAGATAAATGGTGGGCACGACAAGGATTGAACTTGTGACCCCTGCGATGTCAACACAGTGCTCTACCACTGAGCTACGCGCCCACGCTGGGCAGGCTGTTAGTCGGACATGGCGCGGGTTGCAAGCCCGTTGAACAACGCGCTGCCCGGTTGCCGTATCGTGCGCCACCGGCGCGGCCGACAGCCGCAGGGCGGCGCATGGGGGCAGTTGACGACAGTTTTATGATGGCACGGGGCAAGACAAGCCACGCCGCGATGCATTACCAAGGTGGCCATGGATGATTCGTTGCTGCCAGGGTTCAGCGTTACCGGCGACACCGACGGACGCTGGCCGGTCGTCATGGCATCGCCGCATTCGGGCCAGGACTTTCCGCCGGCGTTTCTCGCCGCGTCGCGGTTGCAGCGTCCGCAATTGCGCCGGGCTGAGGATCCGTTTGTCGACGCGCTGCTGGGTGGCATCCGCGGCGTACCGGTACTGCGCGCCCGTTATGGCCGGGCGTTTCTCGATCTCAACCGGTCGGAACATGAGCTCGACCCGGCGATGTTCGATGGCGGTTTGCCAACACCGGCGCAGAACAGCGAACGCGTTGCCGCCGGGCTGGGCGTTATCCCGAGGATCGCCGCGCATGGGCTGGATATCTATCATCGGCGAATACCGCCGGCGGAGGCGCAGGCGCGCATTCGGGCACTGCACCGGCCGTGGCATGCCCGCATCACCGAATTGCTGGCGCGGGCCCAGGCGCGGCATGGCTATGCGATCCTGATCGATTGCCATTCGATGCCGCAGCCAACCGGGATATTGCCGCCGCAGATCGTGCTGGGGGATCGGTTCGGCACCAGCGCGGCACCGCAACTGGTCGACCTTATCGAACAGCATTTCACCGCGGCGCGCTGGCGGACGGCCCGCAACAAGCCTTATGCCGGCGGCCATGCCACCGAATTTCATGGCCGTGTCGCCGGCGGTATCCACGCCGTGCAGATCGAGATCGACCGCAACCTGTACATGGATGCCCAGCGGTTGACCCGTCACCAGGGCTTTGACGCGGTGGCAGCGCATATGGAGGGTCTGGCCCGGCTGCTGGTGCGCGCGGCGCCAGGACTCGGCCTGGGGCCACCGCTGCGCGAGGCGGCAGAATGAAAAACCGCCGCCCCGCGAAAGCGGAGCGGCGGGAGTTCGGGGAGAAGACCAGGAGCAAAGCGCCTGGTCGCGGCGCCGGTGCCAGGGGGAAGCAGCGGCGCGCCTGATAGAGATAGGCGGCGCGCGCCGGGTTTCAAGCCTCGGCAATGTCGCAGGTCAGATGGTGAAGCGTAGCGAAATCCGGATGTCGCGGCCCGGCAGCGGCGCGAAATCCTTCAGGAACGAGGCGTGGCGGCGCGCATCGACATCGAAGATATTGTTGGCCGACACCACCAGCGCGGTATTGGGACGATCAGCAAACGGCCGGATGCTGAACGACGCGTTGACCATCGTGTAGGCGTCGGTGCGCGTTTCGAAATCGGCAACCTTGCCCTGGCTGCTGGCGTGCTCGATCTCGGCGCGGGCATCCCAGACCGGGTTGGAAACCCCGATGCCGCCGAGCACGCGGAACGGCGGAATACGCGGCACCCGGCCCAGCCCGTCCAGCAACCGGGCATCGGTATAGTCGGCAAGCGCGTCGATCTTGACCTCGCTGTCGCCGAAGCGCGCCACGGTGAAGGCGGCCTGTGCCTCGATGCCGAGATACCGCGCGTCGGCCTGTTCGAACTGGAACACCGGCAGGTCATCTTCGATAGCGCCAGTTTGGCGTTCGAAAATATAGTCGGCAAAGCGGTTGTAATAGACCGACGCTTCGAAGCTGTAATTGTCGCCCTTGCCGCGCAGCACGATTTCGGCGCCGTTGGAGCGTTCCTTGGCGAAATCCGGATTACCGATTTCGAACGCCTGCGTTCCGGCGTGCGGACCGTTGGCGAGCAGTTCTTCCGCCGCTGGGCCGCGTTCGGTGTGCGACAGGTTGACCCCGACGCGCCAGCCTTCGGTCAGGCCGATGCTGGCGCCGGCGGAGCCCGAGAACAGGTTGAAGCTGCGGTTGACGAACACCGGTTCGCCGCGAAAATCGCTGACCGAAGATTGGACCCGCGAATGTTCGTAGCGACCGGCAAACTCTGCCTTGATCGTGCCGAAATCCAGCTCCTGCAAGGTGAACACGCCAAGCTGCGTCGTCTGGTTGCGCGGGATGAAGGCTTCCTCGCCGACGACGTCGAAATCACGGGTGAAGACCTGCACGCCGCTGCCGCCGCGCCAGCTGCCGTTTCCCAGTGCCCGGCTGGCCTGCGCAACTTCCACCCGGCCCTCGATGCCCTGGTTGAAGAATGTCGTGCCGATATCGCCTTCGGGCGACAGTTCGGAATGCCGGTAATCGGCAAAGCCGGCGCGGACCTTGATGGTATCGATGACATCGCCGCCGACGTTGATCTGGCCGCGCACGTCGATACGGTCCTGCTTGACCTTCAGGCGGACCGCCTCGCCATCGCCGGTGGCCGTATCGAACCGCGCCGGCACGCCATACAGGCTGTCGAAATGGCTATAGGCGATGCCGAGTTCGCCGCCGGCATCGATGAAGGCGATGGCGCCGCCGGCCGTCCAGGTTTCAGCGGCGGTGTTGGGCAAGCGGTCCTTCAGGTCGGCAAGCGCGTTGGCGGCCGGTTCCGCGCTCGCCAGCGCCGCAGCGCGTGCGGGTTTGGACAGCACGAAGCCACCGATGCGCAGGTCGTTCGACTTGGCGTAGCTAGCGTCGGCGTGCAGCACCAGCCGGTCGCCGAGCGGCACTTCGATGACGCCGGCGGTGCTGCGTTCGCTGGCCGCCGAGCCATAGGTGCCGAGGATATCAAGATGGATCGCTTCCTCCGGCACGGCGCGCGGGATCCGCTTGTCGAGCACGTTAACGACGCCGCCGATCGCCGAGGAGCCATAGAGCAGCGACGCCGGACCGCGCAGCACTTCGATGCGTTCCGCCAGTTGCGGGTTGATGACGACGGCATGGTCGACCGAGGTGTTCGACACGTCGAAGCTGCCGATGCCATCGGTCAGCACGCGGACGCGTTCGCCCTGGAAACCGCGCAGGATGGGCCGCGAGGCGTTGGGGCCGAAACTGGTCGAGCTGACCCCGGCCTGGCGCGACAGCGTATCGCCGATGTTGCTGCGCAGCTCGCGGGTCAGTTCGGTGCCCTGCAGCACGGTGATGCCCGACAGCACAGTGGCGCGGTTGCGTTCGAACGGGGCGGACACGATGATTTCAGCCGATGTTTCCGGGTGCAGCGGATCGGCATCGACAGCCGCATCAACGGCCAGAGCTTCAGCGGCGAGCAGCGGCGCCGCGGTCGAGGCGAGCAGGAGGAACAGCAGCGGCGAAGCGATACGCATGAGGGAACACGACCTTGTTGGGGCGAAGACAGAGTCATGCGCTAAATGTGATACTATATCGTGTCAACCGCAGAAATGTTGCAAATGCGAAAGGCGCGGCGTGCGTTCAGCCCGCGCGGCGGCGCAGGAACGGCAGCATTCGTGCCAGCAGGTCATCGCGATCGAGGATCTGGTGCTTCAGTCCCGCCAGGATATGCAGGACGATCAGCGCAATGGTCAGCCAGCCGAGCAGTTCATGGCTTTCGCTGAACAATCCGCCCAGGCTGCGCGGCAGCGGCAGGTGCGGCACGTTGAACAGGCCGAACCAGGGGATCGGCCACAGTGTCTTGCCCGTCGATACCATCGCCCAGCCACTGAGCGGCATCGCCAGCATCAGCACGTAAAAGGCCAGGTGGGTGCCGCGTGCCAGCAGGGTTTCGGCGCGCGTCATGTGCGACGGCAGTGGCGGCGGCGGGTTGGCCAGCCGCCAGCCGATGCGCACCAGCGTCAGCACGATGACCGTCAGACCGAGACTCTTGTGCAAGCCGATGATGGTAAAGCCCAGCGCCTTCATCGCCAGATCGGCGCTGTCCAGGAACAGGTCGAGCGTCAGCCCGCCGATCAGATTGCCGATGATGACCAGACCGATGAGCCAGTGCAGCCAGATGGCGACACGCGAATAGCGACTGCGATCTGTAATGGGCATGGGCGGCTTCCATTCGGCGGCTAGTGCCGACTGCAACCGTCATGCGCCCGCACCGGACTAAAAGCAAAGGGCCGCCGCCCGGCCCGGCAAAGCCAGGCAGGGCGGCGGCCCCGGGATTCGGCGCGCTGCTACGAACCGGTTCAGACCGCTGTTCAGGCCTTGGCGGCAGCAGCGGTGCTGGCAGCGAACTGCTTTTCGAACAGGCCGGAGATCAGCGACAGCGAGAACAGGTGCGCATAGACCAGCCCGAGCATGCCCGACTGGACCAGCTTGCGGGCCTGGTCGCCGCGCAGGTTCTGCAGCTTTTCTTCGGAGACCATGCGGAAGCCGCGATAGATGGCCGGTTCGGCCAGGCCTTCGCGCTGGATGGTGACTTCGCCGTCCATCAACAGGTCGAGCTTGGTCAGTTCGTCCATGAAGGCACGCGTGCGGAACACCGCCTGTTCGAACTGTTCGCAGAACGCCAGCACGCCCTTGGTGGTTTCGGTGGGGTCGGTCCCTGCGAACATCGACTCACCAATGCCGGCTTCAACCATGCCTGCGGTATCGTCGAAGCACAGCGACAGGTCTTCGCTTTGCGGCGACAGGCGCGCCAGCATGAACGGATAACGGCGTACGAAAGCGGGGATATACTGATTCTGCTCCCACTGGTCATCGGCGCCGAGATACAGGTTGTTGCCTTCCTGCAGGCCGACCAGCGCCAGCGGCGCCGGATTGTCGCCCAGGCCAAAGACGATCGGGTAATGACGCTGCACAATCGCGAATTCATCGACAGTCACCGGGATCGCATGCGTCTTGCGGGTGAAGGCGAGGTTTTCACGCTGCTTGAGGCCATGCGTGGGGTGAAGTTGCGACGACAGCGGCACAAGTCCGCCGTAAAACAGCGGAAGGCTCTGTTCAGTCGGGTTCGCAGGCGTGCTGGCCATGGTCTCGCGTCTTTCTTGTGATCTGGAAAACGGGATGGAAGGTGGCGCTGTCTAAGGTCATGCTGCGGATCGTGCAAGCGTGGCGGCGTTCATGCCGGTTCCATTTGCGTTTCCGCCCGTAAGCACGGCTCAGTTAATGATTTTTCCGGGATTCATCAGCCCGAGCGGATCGAGCGCCGCCTTGATGGCGCGAATCGCCGCCAGCTTGGCCGGGTCGACCAGACGCGCCAGTTCCTCGCGTTTCAGCACGCCGATGCCATGTTCGGCCGAAATCGAGCCTCCCGCAGCGGCCACCAGGTCATAGACCAATGCGGTGATGCCCGAACCGTTCGCCTGCAACCAGTCGGCACCGCCAGCGCCAGCCGGCGCCCGCACATTGAAGTGCAGATTGCCGTCGCCCAGATGCCCGAAGGCCAGCACCCGCGCACCGGGAAAGTCCGCCTCCACCCGCGCCGCCGCTGTAATGGCGAACCCCGGCATCGCGGCCACCGCCACTGAAATATCATGGTGCGCCGATGCGCCATCGCGGCGCTCCGCGTCCGGCAGCTCCTCGCGAATCCGCCACAGCGCCGCGCCTTGCGCCGCCGACGCCGCCACGGTGGCATCATGCACCTCGCCAGCTTCGGCAGCCGCCGCCAGCGTGTCGATCAGCACGCCATCCAGGCTTTGCGGCCCGGCAAGCTCCATCAGCACATGCCAGGGGTGCGCACCGCCTAGCGGCGCCCGGTTGCCGGGCAGATGGTGGAGGACCAGTTGCACGCCGCTGTCGGGCAGCAATTCAAAGCTTTCGACCTGCCCGCCGGACGCCTGCCGTAGCCGCGCCAGCAGCGCCAGTGCGGCATGCGGATCGGGAACGCCGGCCCAGCCGATGGCGCGGTGCGCCGGCGCCGGCACCAGCCGCAGCGCGACCGCGGTGACAATGCCCAGCGTGCCTTCGCCGCCGATCAGCAGCTGCTTGATGTCATAGCCGCTATTGTCCTTGGCCAGCCCGGTCAGCTGGTGGAGGATGCTGCCATCGGGGAGCACCGCCTCCAGCCCGGCAACCAGGGCGCGCATCGTGCCGTGACGCAGCACCTGCACGCCGCCGGCATTTGTTGAGACCAACCCGCCGATCGTCGCGCTGCCCTTGGCACCCAGCGACAGCGGGAATTCGCAAGCGACGGCGCGGGCGGCATTATGGACGTTTTCGAGGATCACCCCGGCTTCGGAGGTCAACGTCAGCCCGGCGGCATCGACGTCGCGAATCCGGTCCATGCGCGCCAGGCTGATCAGCACCGCGCTGCCATCGGCCGCCGGAATGCCGCCGCCGACCAGCCCGGTGTTGCCGCCTTGCGGCACCAGCGCCACCCGGTGGGCAGCGGCGGCGCGGACAATCGCCGCCACCGCATCGGTACTGCGCGGCAACAGCAGCAGCGGCGTTGCACCGTGGAATTTGCCACGCCAATCCACCAGCCGCGGCGCCAGCACGTCTGGATCGCTGCTCCAGTTGCCTTCCCCGGCAGCGGTTTTCAAGGCGGCAAGGGCGGCAGCAGTCGGTACGTGTGTGGCCATGGCGCCACCATAGGCGGCTGTAAGCGAGACCGCAAAGCTGCGGTGATTGACCTGATGCGGCTTGCCCCTAAAGAAAATGCCCGAGTTCATAGCGCGTTCAATCGCCGGCGTGCACAGGCGGCGGGCAAGAGGCCGGTCCGTCCGGGCATTGGAGGGTCGACACCGGGGTGAAGCAGTTGGCGAGGGTTCTGGCATTTTCCTGGCAGCAACGCGTGCTGGCAGAGGTGCTGTTGGCAGCGCTTGCGCTCGCGGCGCCTCCGCGCCCGGCGCTCGCGGCACCCCCGCGCCCGGCGCCGGCAGCGCCCCCAACGGCGCCACCGGTCAATGCCGACAGCTTGGGCGGGCCCTGGGGCCGGATGCAGGTGACGCCCGGTGGCCCGGTCGACATGCGGCCGTTCCCACCCCGCGCCGGGCGCAACCGCTGCATCGGCGTCAACACCATCGCCGGCGCCCAGATGTTCGGTGATCGCGCCATCGAACTCACTATGCGCAACGGCAGCCGCTACCGCCTGTTCTTCGCACGCGAATGTCCGGCGCTCAGTTTCTACCAGGGTTTCTATTATCGCCGCCTCAAAGCCGGGCAGCTGTGCGCCGGCCGCGATGTCATCGGCGCGCGGTCCGGCGGCGAATGTCCGATCGCCAGCATCATTCCGGTGCGCCGCTTCAAACGCTAGCAAATGCACTAGGGACGCAGCATCGGCGTCAACCAAACAAGTGTGTCTTTTTCGCCACGCTTCGCAACAGCTTACGGCGTAATGCGACAAATGCGCGTGACGGCTGGACAAAGGCCTGTCGTGGCGACCACACTCACCGGTGAACATGAACGTGCAGCTCGCGTCCATGTCCTCGCCAATCTCCGGCAACAGGGGAAGGCGAGATCAACATCTGGGGAGGACCATATGACAGTTACGTCTGGATTCCGTGCCGGCCTGATCGGCGGCGTTTCACTTTTCGGTTTGCTCGCGGCGCCCGCGCTCGCCCAGGCGACGGCCCAGGCCGCCGACACCGGCATCGAGGAAATCGTCGTCACGGCGCAGCGCACCGCGCAAAGCCTGCAGGACGTGCCGATCGCGGTTTCGGCGTTCAGCGCCGAAGCCTTGCAGCGTCAGCAGATCCAGAACTCGTCCGACCTTCAGCTGACCCTGCCCAACATCACCTTCACCAAGGGCAATTTCACCGGGTCCAGCTTCACTATCCGCGGCATCGGCGATCTGTGCGTCGGCGTGACCTGCGACAGCGCCACCGCCATCCATGTCAACGGCAGCCCGCTGGTCGCCACCCGGCTGTTCGAAGCCGAATTCTTCGACATGGAGCGCATCGAAGTGCTGCGCGGCCCGCAGGGCACGCTGTTTGGCCGCAACGCGACGTCGGGCGTCATCAACTTCATCACCGCCAAGCCCGACCTCAACAAGATCGGCGCGGCCGGTGAAGTTGATTACGGAAACTATGACTCGCTGCGCGTGCGCGGCATGTTCAACCTGCCGATCACCGAAACCCTGGGGGTCCGCCTCGCCGGCTTTTACCTCAAGCGCGACGGCTACACCGAAAACCTGTTCAACGGCGAAAACATCGACGGCCGCGACATGTACGGCATCCGCGGCTCGGTGCGCTGGGAGCCCACCGAAAACACCCGCATCGACCTGATGGGATACTACTTCCGCGAGGACGATAATCGCTCGCGCATCCAGAAGCAGCTGTGCCAGCGCGATCCGACCGGCGTGCTCGGCTGCCTTCCCGGCCGGCTTGAAAATGGCAAGCTCAACGGCAATTCCACCTTCGTCGGCGTGCTGACATCGCGCGAACTCCTGCGCATCAACGGTGGTGCGGCCTTTGGTGGCCCGCTGTCGAGCGCCGGGCTGGGCAGCCTTTACGGCCCCGACCCCTATGCCAATTTCCAGGAGCCCAGCGACGTTCGCCAGGTTCGCACCGCCTTCACGCCGGAATACTTCGCCGAGGAAGAGCAGTATCAGGCTCGCATCGAGCATGATTTCGGGCCTGCCAAACTGCAGGTTACCGGCCTTTACCAGAAGACCAAGGTCGATTCGCGGGTCGATTACAATCTTGGCATCCAGGACCCGTCGGTGTTCCAACCCGGCCTTGCCGGATTGCGGGGCCTGGCAGCGGGAATCCCGCAGTTCTCGCGCCTGCCGGGCTTCTTGATCCCCAATGGCCAGTATTGCAGCTCGAACACCGAAGAAACTGGCACGGGCATCTACGGCCCTGGTGGCGGCGTCTGCTCATCGACACCGTTGACCTATGACCGATCCAACGAAGAACGCCGCACCTGGTCGGTCGAAGGCATTTTGACGACCCAGTTCGACGGCCCGTTCAACTTCCTCGTCGGCGGCATCTATCTTGATACCAAGCTGCCGGAAAACAGCTATTATGTGAACGGCTTCGGCATCGATTACGTGACCGGGGTGCTGGGCGCCGCAACGGCACTGGGCAGCGGCCTGCCAGCCGGTTACCTCGGCACGCCGTTCTTCCGCAACAACACCGATGAGACGACGCTGAAATCCTATGGCATCTTCGGTGAAGCCTATTGGAACGTCACCGACACGATCAAGGTGACGGCGGGCCTGCGCTATAACAACGACAAGAAGTTCGTGCGGGCACGTTCGACTCTCGCCAGCTTCTTCGTGCCGTTCGGTACCGCTGACGCCTTTGCATCGCCTTTTGTCGGCAGCTTCGATGCTGATCCGGGCATCGCCGGCAACCAGCTGTTCCAGGAACGCGAAGTCAGTTTCAGTGAATTCACCGGCCGCTTTGTCGTCGATTGGCAGGTCAGCGACAGCAGCCTGATTTACGCATCCTATTCGCGCGGCTATAAATCGGGCGGCATCAACCCGCCGCTGCAACCGATCTTTGCCGTTCCGGAAAGCTTCTCGCCGGAATTCATCGATTCGTTCGAAGTCGGTTCAAAGAACACTTTCCTCGACGGCACGCTGCGCGCCAACGTCACGGCGTTCTATTACAAGTACAAGAGCCTGCAGCTCAGCCGCATTGTCGCCCGCACCTCGGTCAACGACAATGTCGACGCCGAAGTTTACGGCGTGGAAGGCGAATTCATCATCCAGCCGACCCGCGAACTGGCGATCAACATCGGCGCTAGTTATCTGCACACCAAGGTTTCGCAGGACAAGTTCCTGTCCAACCCGCGTGACCCGTCGGGTGGCCGCAGCGATGCCGTGATCATCAAGGACATCACCAACGGCTCCAATTGCGCGCTGGTGCCAAAGGTGGCCGGCAATGCCGCCGGCGCCAACGGCTACGTCGGTGCGGTCAACGCCGCGCTCGGCCTGCGCGCACCGACCGCCTTCCCCACCGACAGCGGTATCAACGGTGCCACCGGTGCGTTCAGCATCTGCAGCGCGCTCGCCGGCAATGCTGCCGCGGCCGGGATGGACGTGCTGTTCGCCGGGGTGGAGGTCAACATCAAGGGCAACCAGCTGCCACAGGCGCCGGAATTCAAATTCTCGGCAGGCGCGCAGTACACCATCGAGATGGACAGCGGCATGACCATCGTGCCGCGCGTCGATCTCGCGATGACCGGGGAAAGCTTTGGCAATATCTTCAATGGCTATGTCAATCGCATCTCCAGCTATTCGGTCATCAACGCCCAGGTCCAGATCAACGGCAAGGACGACCGCTGGTATGCCCGCGCCTATGTGCAGAACCTGACCGACAACAGCGCCACCACCGGCCTGTATGTCACCGACCAGTCGTCGGGGCTGTTCACCAACATCTTCACGCTGGAACCGCGCCGTTACGGCGGTGCCATCGGCTTCCGCTTCTGATCAGCGGGTCGATATGAACAACGGGCGGGCGGGGCAGTGTCCCCGCCCGTTTCGTTTGGCGGTGCCCATATCGGCAATTCCCGGCGTCTGCCCGGTGTCTCCATTGACTTTTAGCCCCAAAGTCGCGCATGGCGCTGCGACGATGCGGGCCGGACGTTCGGACGCTTCGCACAAGGAACCGCATGAGCTTTGCTAATCTGGGCCTTTCGGAGGAACTGCTCCGTGCGGTTGCCGACAGTGGCTATAACGACCCGACGCCGATCCAGCGCCAGGCCATCCCGCCGGTCCTGATGGGGCGTGACATCATCGGCGTCGCCCAGACCGGCACCGGCAAGACCGCGTCGTTCGTGCTGCCGATGATCGACATCCTCGCCGAAGGTCGCAGCCGCGCCCGCATGCCACGCTCCCTGATCCTGGAGCCGACGCGCGAACTGGCGCAGCAGGTCTCCGAAAATTTCGACAAATACGGCAAGTATCACAAGCTGAGCATGGCGCTGCTGATAGGCGGCGTGTCGATGGGCGATCAGCTGGCGGCGCTGGAAAAGGGCGTCGACGTGCTGATCGCCACGCCGGGCCGGCTGATGGACCTGTTCAGCCGCGGCAAGATCATGCTCAACCAGTGCAGCCTGCTGGTCATCGATGAAGCCGACCGGATGCTCGACATGGGGTTCATTCCCGATATCGAGGAAATCTGCACCAAGCTGCCCAGCCCGCGCCAGACCTTGCTATTTTCGGCGACGATGCCGCCGCCGATCAAGAAGCTTGCCGACAAGTTCATGTCGGAACCGCGACTGATCGAAGTCGCGCGCCCGGCGTCGACGAACACGTCGATCGCGCAATATGTTGTCGAAACCACGTCGCGCGGCAAGCGCGAGGCGCTGCGGGCGTTGCTCAGCGATCCCGAAGTCAAGAACGCCATCGTGTTCTGCAACCGCAAGCGCGACATCAAGGAACTGGTCGAAAGCCTGAAGCGCGCGCGTTTTGCGGTCAGCCAGATCCACGGCGACATGGACCAGTCGGACCGCATCAAGGAGCTCGACCGCTTCAAATCGGGCGACATCACCATCATCGTGGCGTCCGATGTCGCCGCGCGCGGCCTCGATATCCCGGGTGTCAGCCATGTCGTCAATTACGACGTGCCGCACCATGCCGAGGATTACGTCCACCGCATCGGGCGTACGGGTCGCGCTGGACGCACGGGCATCGCCTATACGCTGGCAACGCCTGACGAAGCCGAAAATCTCGCCGAAGTCGAAAAGCTGATTCGCCAGAAGATCGAGCGCTACACCGGCGCAGCACCTGCCGCCGTAACAATCGCCCCTGCCGATATCGTGCTGCCCGTTGCTGACGTTGCCGAGCCGGACGAAGACACGCCCGAGACCGACGCCGTTCTGGAGCCCGCCGGCGACCGGCCGCGCAAGCGCCGCCGCGGTGGCCGCGGCCGCAAGCGCGATGGCGACGACAGCAGCACCGAGACCGCGCCGAAACTGGCGGAAAGCGCGCTGCCGCCACCGGCGCGGTCCCCGGAACCGCGCCGTGAGGAGCCGCGCCGTGAGGAGCCGCGCCGTGAGGAGCCCCGCCGGGACGAACCACGTGCTGGCCGCGATCCGATCCGCGAGTATCGCGGCGCGCGTGAACCCAGCGGTCGCCGCGACGGCCGCCGTGATGATCGCCGCGACCGTGACGATGGCGAAAGCTTCATTGGCTTTGGTCCGGAAGGCACGCCGGAATTCATGCAGCACAAGGCAACGATCGCGCGCTGAGCGCAGCCGCTTCTGGGAGAAGCGGGGCCAAATGGCCCTTTGCGACCCGGGCACTTCGCCGCTAGCATGGCGGCCTCGCCTGGGGATTTGGCATGACGACACGATTGACGATCAACGGCCGGGCGATCGACGTCGCCGCCGATCCCGGCATGCCACTGTTATGGGCCCTGCGCGACGTGCTCGGCATGACCGGCACTAAATTCGGCTGCGGCGCGGCATTCTGCGGCGCCTGCACCGTCCACCTTGATGGCCAGCCGGTGCGCAGTTGCCAGACCCCGGTCGGGTCGGTCGGCACCGCTAAGATCACCACCATCGAAGGGCTTTCGGCGAGTGCCGTCGGCCGCAAGCTGCAGGACGCCTGGGTGGCGCTCGATGTGCCGCAATGCGGTTATTGCCAGGCGGGCCAGTTGATGGCGGCGACCGCCCTGCTCACCGAAACGCCGCGGCCGAGCGATGACCAGATCGATGCGGCGATGAGCGGCAACCTGTGCCGCTGCGCCACCTACATCCGCATTCGCGCCGCCATCAAGCAGGCTGCCGGGGTGACGGCATGACGGTCGCACTCGATCGGCGCGGCTTTCTCGTCGCCGGGGCGGTGGCCGGCGGCGGGCTGTGGGTCGGCTGGGATGCCGCAGGCGCAGCGGCGCTGGATCGGCCGCTCAATCCCTGGGTGACGATCACGCCCGACAACAAGGTCACGATCACCTCGCATAACCCGGAAATCGGCCAGGGCATCAAGACGTCGATCCCGATGCTGATCGCCGAGGAGCTTGACGTCGACTGGCGGCAGGTGACGATTAGTCAAGCGCTGGCAGACAACAAGACCTATGGCCGGCAGGTCGCGGGCGGCAGCATGGCGACAACGCTGCAATATGACGCGATGCGGCGCGTCGGCGCCGGGGCGCGGGCGCTGCTCGTCAACGCTGCCGCCACGGCCTGGAAGGTGCCGGCGGCAGAGATTGCGACCGGCGGCGGCATGTTGCGCCATGCGTCGGGAAAATCGGCAACCTATGGCAGCTTTGCGGCCGCCGCAGCCGCGTTACCGGCCCCTGATGCGGCGGGCTTGAAACTGAAGGATGCCAAGGATTTCAAGCTCGTCGGCAAGCCGATTTCCGGCGTCGACAATCGTGCTGTCGTCACTGGGGCGCCGTTGTTCGGCATCGATGCGACGCTACCGGGGATGAAGTACGCCGCCTATCACAAGCGCGGTATCCATGGTGCCGAGGTCAAATCGGTCGATCTGGCGGCGTTGAAGGCCCGCCCCGGCGTGCGCGATGCCTTTGTCGTGCCCGGCGGGCCCGATCTCGCCGGCGGCTTGGCGATTATTGCCGACAACACATGGGCCGCACTGCGCGCCCGCGACGAGATGACGGTCGAATGGACCGAGGGTGTCGGCGCCTTCCAGTCCACCGCCGGCTGGGCCGACGCCGCCGCCAAACGCAAGGCCGCCGGCCCCGAAAAACCGATCGTCAGCAACGGCGACGTGGTGGCCGCACTCGGCACGGCGGCAAAGGTCGTCAAGGCCGATTACGCCTATCCCTTCCTCGCCCATGTGCCGCTCGAACCGATGAACTGCACGGCGCGGGTGACCGGTGACGCGGTGGAAATCTGGGCGCCGACGCAGAACCCTGAACCAGGACGCAAGGCGGTGGCCAAGGCGCTGGGCGTGCCCGAAGCCAATATCACCATCCACATGATGCGTTGCGGCGGCGGTTTCGGCCGGCGGCTGGTCAATGACTATATGGTCGAAGCCGCCTGGATCGCGCGCGCCGCCAGGCTGCCGGTCAAGCTGACCTGGAGCCGCGAAGACGATATCGCCCATGATTGGCTGCGCCCCGGCGGCTGGCATAGCTACACCGCCGGGTTGGATACCGCCGGCAAGGTAGTCGCCTGGGACAATCATTTCATCAGCTATGGCAAGGGCGGCGCCTTTGCCCGCGCCGCCGAAATCGGGGAAAGCGATTTTCCGGCAAAACTCGTCGACAATTTCCGCGTCGGCGCCTCGATCCTGCCGCTGGAATCGAACACCGGCTATCTGCGCGCGCCGGCCAACAACGCCTTCGGCTTTGTGACGCAAGGCTTCATCGACGAACTGGCGCATGCCGCCGGGCAAGACCCGCTGGCCTTCCGGCGGACGTTCCTCGGTGCGCCGCGCTGGCTCGGCGACCCGGAAAAGCGCGGCACCTACCACACCGGACGGATGCGCGGCGTGCTCGACAAGGCCGCTGCCATGGCGGGTTGGGGGCGCAAGCTGCCGGCGCGCACCGGAATGGGCATCGCCTTTCACTTCAGCCACCTTGGCTATTTCGCCAATGTCGTCGAAGCTGCGGTTGCCACCGATGGCAGCGTCAAGGTCGTCAAGGTCTGGATGGCCGGCGATGTCGGCCGGCAGATCGTCAACCCCTCCGGCGCGCTCAACCAGGTGCAGGGATCGGTGCTCGATGCCATTGGCGCCGCCATGGGCCAGGCGGTGACCTTTGCCGATGGCGCCGTCGAACAGCGTAATTTCGGCGATTATCCGCTGCTGCGCATGGATGCGGCGCCGCCCGTTGAAGTGGCCTTCCTGACCACCGATTATCCGGTGACGGGGATGGGGGAGCCTGCCTATCCGGCGGTGGCACCGGCGCTGGCCAATGCAGTGTTTGCGGCGACGGGCGTGCGGTTGCGCGCGCTGCCGTTTGATACGGCGCTGCTAAAGGCCTAGCTTTTCAAGGTCTGCGGTCGCCGCCGCCAGGTCGGCATGCGCCACGATCTGGCGGAAGGCGGCATCGAGGCGGCGGACACGGGCATCGGCGGCGGCTTCCTCGCGGACGTTAACGAGGAAGAAGTCGCTGGCGCCAAGCTCGAATCGGCGGCGCTCTGCGCCGGCCATGGTGGCGGCGCGCTCGGCTTCATCGGCGGCCAGTGTCACCAGCTTAGCGCTGTTGGTTGCGGTGATGCCCAGCCCGTCGATATCGGTGACGATTTGGTCCTCCAGAAACCGCCGGCGCTGCTTGAAGGCATCGATTTCGGCGTTGGTCTGGGCGATACGGCCCCGCGCCGCGCTTTGCTGCAGCGGCAGCGTGAAACTGAGGCCGACCCTGCTTTCGGTGCTGTTGCGCGACGACCCGCCCTGCCCGACATCGCCGAAATCGCGCGACGCCTCCACCTTCAGGTCGAGCCGCGGCAAAAAGGCGTTGCGATCGAGCGCGATGCGCTGGCTCGCCTGTTTCAGCCGGATATCGATGGTCCGCAGGTCGGGCCGCGCCGCGAGCAGCTCACGCGGTTGCGCCGGGCGAGGCAGCGGCGCGCCCAAGTCGGCGGGCAGCCGCACGGCATCGACGACCTGCGGCAGGCCATCGGCATCGCGCAAGTATAGCGACAGCGCCGTCGCCGCCACGGCCAGCGCCTGTTCGGACTGCACCACCAGCGTCTGGCGGCGCAGGATATTCTGTTCGTTCTCGGTCAGCAGGATGCTGGGCCGCGCGCCCTGTGCGACCTGCCGGCGAAACCCGACCTGGCGGTCACGCGCCAGCGCCAGCAGATCCTGATAGATGCGCAGCCGCAGCCCGGCGACGACCCAGTTGTTATAGGCCTGGATGGCACGCGCCTGCACGCCGATAGCGACCATCAGCCGATCGGCATCGGCCAGCGCGATATCGGCCTCGGCCTGGGTTCGGGCAAAACGCCGGTCGTCGATCATCCGGTCACGCATCAGCGCAAACACCGCGCCGGCCTTCAGTTCGCCGAGCTGGTTGGTGTAGCGTTCGTCCTCGTAAATCGGGAATCGACCGCCCGAAACGCGATAGCCGCCATAGGCATAGCCGCCGAAATCCGCCAGCGGCTGGGTGACCTTGGCCTCGACATCGCGGCCGTCGTAGAATCCGCTCAACCGGGTTTCGGCGTTGGCGCTGAACACCGTATCGAACGCCGCCTGGGCGCTGAGCAGCCTGCCTTCGGCACCGCGCACGCGCGCCAGAGCCTCCAGCACCTGCGGTGCATGGAACCGCGCCGACGCCAGCACCTCGGCGAGCGTCAATGGCGCCGCGCGCGGTGCCGCGGCCACGGTGACTGCCGTAGTGACCGGCGCAGCCACGACGGCACCGCCCGAAAGCAACACCGCGACCAGCACCGCACCGGCGCCGAAGCTATTTCGCAGCATCGCTCGCCTGCGACGCAGCCTCACCATTGACGGTCTGTTCGGCACCAGGACGGGTGAACTGCAACGGGAAATCGTTGAGCAGCCGCCACAATTCGAACCAGACCTTGACCGTGTCCATCAGCACCCAGCCGCGCACCTTGGCACCCAGCCGCACCGATGGTTCCTTCGGCCAGGCCGGCCGGTCAGGCGACGGGCCGACCAGCACGCGAAACAAGCCGTTAGGGGAGGCGGCAACGTCGACGGCTTCGACCCGGCCATCGAACAGGCCGCGCGCTACCGATGGCCAGCCGCTGAACTGGATCGCCGGCCAGCCTTCGAATTCCAGCCGCACCCGGCGGCCGACATAAATCAGCGGAATATCGCGGCCATCGACATAAAGCTCGACCACACGCTGCGAATCAGCCGGCACGAAGGTCGCCAGCACATCGCCCTGCTTGATCATCGTGGCGGAATCGATGCTTTGCACGCGCATGATGCGCCCGGCACGCGGCGCGCTGATCAATTGCACCGATTGGCGCTGCCGATTGACGACAACGCTATTGAGGTCGGCCTGCGACTTGGCGATCTTGGCGCGGTAATCAGCAACCTTGATCTGCGCCAGTTCCCAATCCCGGCGCGACGCTAGCCCTTCGCGGAACAGCGTGCCGGTGCGATCGACATCACGCTGCGCCGTGGCCATTGCTTCGCGTGCGGCGTCGATTTCGGCGCCCAATTGCCGCTGCTGCGAATCAAGCCGGTCGAGCAGCATCGGGTCGATATCGACCACCCGCGCAATCGGATCGCCGGCCTTGACCGCGCTGCCATCGGTGACG
This sequence comes from Polymorphobacter sp., assembly GCA_049318305.1. Lineage (GTDB taxonomy): Bacteria > Pseudomonadota > Alphaproteobacteria > Sphingomonadales > Sphingomonadaceae > Sandarakinorhabdus. Next base: position 3,663 of record JBMOGO010000053.1, on the reverse strand, counting down.
AACCAGCGGTCGATACGGCCGGGCACCATCGCGGTGATGTTCTGTTGCCGATCGCGCGGATCGAGCGCGATCACCATCCCGGTACCGGGTGCCGTTTGCACCCAAGGCACAATCAAAGCAAAGGCGATGACCGAAGCGATACCGATCAACACCAGGATCGCCAGCGCGCGGATGACGCGCGGCGGCCGCAGCTTTGCCAGCGTCGGGAAATGCTTCAGATCTTCAGCGCGCATCGCCATCGGCTTCCTCCGCACTGGCGATGTGGCGCAGGCGGTCGAATTCCGCCCGGTCGCTGACGATCTGTTGCGAAGTGCGGCCCAGCCACAGGAACCCATCGAGCGTGGTGTCTTCAGGCCGGTTGCTGAAATAGATGATCGTCGTACGCTTGCCGCGGAAACTGTCGAACACGGCGCGCAAGCGAGACTGTGTCACCATGTCGAACAACGGCGACAGCACCAGGATGCGGGGTTCGGCGACAATCGCCGCGGCCAGCCGCAACTGCATGGTCTTGCCCAGCGACAACGGATAACCCGTCGATGACAAAGTTGTCTGCATGCCTTCGGGCAGCATTGCGATGCGGTCTTCCAGCCCGACCAGCCGCAGCGCCGCCAGCATCGCTGCCGGGTCGGCATCGGGGTTCGACAGGCGCAGATACTCGGCAATCGTCGATTCGACCACCGCCGGGCGGTCGAGCACCTGAACATCGCTGCGCAGGTCCATCGCATCGAGCGCGCCGATATCGACACCGCCGATGGTGATGAGGCCCTTGTCGGGCCGCAGGTGGCGTTTAAGCAACATCGAAAACGTCCGCTCCATCCCCGGCGCACCCTGCGCCACAAGCCGGGCGCCGCTGGGAACATCAACCGTATAGCGAACGGGGCCCGAGACGTGACCGAACTGCACATTGGTCATCGTCAGCGCACAGCTGCGTGTCGGCAGCGGTCTTGTACCGATTGGTGCCGGCGGTTCCTGCGGGATATCATAGAGAAGCGCCAGCTCCTCGATGGCGGCGACAAGATCGTAGAAATCGTCGATGTATGACGCGAGCTGCGATACGCCGTAGAACACGCCGGACAGGATCAGTTCCGCCGCAACCAACTGGCCGATCGACAATTGTTCCCGGATGACCAGCCAGCCACCGAGCGCCAGTAGACCGGCGCTGGCGACGGCATACAACAGCAGTAGCGCGATGGTCTGCGGAAAATAATAACTGAAATGCTTTTTATGCGCAGCGACATAGCGGGCGCTGACCTCTTCCGACCGGTCGAGCGCATAATCGATATGCCGCGCCGATTTATAGAAACCGTTGGAGGCGCCGACGCTTTCCAGCCAATGCGCGGCGTTGTATTTTTCATGGCTGAGAACGATCGAGCTTTTCATCGCGCCCTGGGCCCAGATGCCCCAGATCAGCCAGACCAGCAGGATGACGACGATATTGAAGGCCAGAAAGAACGGGTGGTAAAACGACGTGACGATGAAGCCGACCCCGCCCTGCAACAAGATGGTGAAGCCACCTATCAGCAGCGACGGGATTACCTTCTGGATGTTGATCATCTCGAAATAGCGGTTGAACAGGTCGATCCGCCGCGTATCCTCGAAAAACGGATTGGAGGCGTTGATCGCCCGGATGGTGATTTCCGCCACCAGCCGCGCCATGAAGCGGCGGCGAAACAATTCCATTATGTAGCTGCGCAGCGCCCCGAACAGGCCCGACACCAGCAGCAGGAACAACAGCACCGCCGATAGGGTGAACAGCGGCACGGGCAGCGCCGTGCTGGCGATGCTGTTGATCAGCAGCTGCACCGAAATCGGCGTCGCCAGCGACAACAGGCTGATGCCGACGCCATAGATGATCGCCAGCCAGAAAAAATTCTTTTCCGGCCCGATGATCGGCCCGACCCAGCGCAGCACATCGCGCAGCCGAATTTGATGATGTTCCGCGCCGGCCATTCCATCTCCGATTGATCCGGCACGCAGCGGCCGACGCGGCTATTTAGGGGCCGACTATACTACTCTCAAGGTCGTTCATCGCAGAAAGTTACAAAAAAGCAATGTGGTGATCACACCGCAGCCAGCGCCTGCTCGAAATCGGCGATCAGATCGCCTGCATCTTCCACGCCGATCGACACGCGGATCAGATTGTCGGTGATGCCAAGATCGGCCTTGCGTTCGCGTGATACCGACAGGTGAGTCATCGCGGCGGGGTGCGACGCCAGGCTTTCGGTGCCGCCCAGGCTGACCGCCAGCTTGACCAGTTTCAGATTGTCGAGCAGCCGGAACGCCTCAGCCTCGCCGCCTTTGACGATGACCGAAAAGGTCGAGCCGGCACCCGAACAATGCCGGGCGTAGATGTCCGCCTGACGCGAGCCGGGTTCGAGAAAGCCGAGATAGCCGACACGTTCAACCTTGGGATGGTCCCGCAGATAGGCGCAGACCTTGGCGGCATTTTCACCAGCGCGGCTCATCCGCAGTTCCAGGGTTTCGAGCGATCGCAACAACATCCAGGCGGTGTGCGGATCGGTGATCGTGCCGATGATATTGCGCACCATGCGGATCGGAGTCAGCACCGATTTGGCGCCGATACAGGCACCGGCGACTAGATCACTATGGCCGCCGACATATTTGGTCAGCGAATAGATGGTGACATCGGCGCCCTGTTCCAACGGCTGCGCCCAGAGCGGGCCAAGGAACGTGTTGTCGATGACGATGGGGGGATGCTCGTCGCTGCCCATGATCGCGGCGCGCGCGGCATGGACCGCCTCGACATCGACCAGCGCATTGGTGGGGTTCGCCGGGCTTTCGAGATAGATGGCGGCGATCCGTCCCTTGGCCTTGGCCGCGGCGATCACCGCCTCGATCTCGGGTTGGGTCGCGCCGGCGGGAAAATCGAGCCAGGTCACCCCCAGCTTTCCGAAAATCCGCGCGATCAGCGTTTCGGTGGCTGCATAAAGCGGAGCTGAATGGACGATGACATCACCCGGCTTGACCAGGGCAAGGAAGGTGGTGGCAATCGCCGACATGCCGGATGAAAAGGTCAGAGCCTCCTCGGCATCCTCCCACAGCGCCAGCCGATCCTCCAGGATTTCCTGGTCCGGCCCGTTAAAGCGGCCATAGACCAGCCCTTCGGCACCGCCGGGGCGCACGCCGGTCACGCCTTCGAAAAAGCGCTTACCATCGGCGGCACTTTCGAAAACAAAGGTTGAGGTGAGGAAGATCGGCGGCTTGAGCGCGCCTTCGGACAGCCGCGGATCATAGCCATGGCCCATCATCATCGTCGCTGGTTTCAGCTTGCGGTTGCCGATGCTGCGCGCCTGATGATGCATGGCGCGGCTGGGGCGGGTGTCGTCGGTCATCGCGGAAATGTCCCTGTTGCAGCGTCGGGCGTGCCGACAATGCCGGGAGTCTAAAGCAAAGCCGCAGCAAATGCGCCTATAACAGTCCCAAATCGCGAGGTTTGGCGCCGGGAAACACCCGCCCGATGCGCGCCGTATCCAGGCCGTACAAACGCTGGAACACCCCACCGAGCACGCTGCGATATTCGTTGAGAACCGGGAAATCGCGGTCCTGGTTCAAGGTGGCGCGCGCCACCTTGACCTGTTCGCCGGCAATGCGCGCGCCGCGCACATTGCCGCCGAGTGCCCAGAACGCCGTGCCATGGCCATG
>JBMOGO010000052.1:0-22057 GCA_049318305.1 Polymorphobacter sp. | reverse complement strand
GACCTCCTTCATCCGGCGACCGCCGACCTCCTTCATCCGGCGACCGCCGACCTCCTTCATCCGGCGACCGCCGACCTCCCGCACCTGGCGACCGCCGGCCGCCTTCGTCCGGCGAGCGCCGGCCCGCGTCTGGCGGCGATGGCGAGCGCAGCTTCAATAGCCCCGGCGACCGCCGGCCAGCCGGCCCGCGCCGCACCCCGGATGGCGCACCGCGCGCCACCCCGTTGCGCACCCAGGGCGGTTTCCGTGACGCCCCCCCGCGCGATGCTGCCGCTGTACCCGCCCGCCCGCGCCCGCCGCGCGCCGAGGACGAAACCATCTTCACCTCGCGCCGCGAGGCCGAGCGCCGCGACACCGAGACGCCTGCCGCCGACCGCCGCCGCCACATCCCCGGCGGCCGCTTGCCCAAGGTCCCCGGCAGCGCCCCCAAGGCGCTGGCCCGGCCGCCGCGCGCCGGCCGTCCGTTGCGCAACCCGGCACCGTTCAGTGATCTGCCCGCCGCTGCCCCCACCGGCCGCCGCGAAACCCTGGTTGACCGCTCTGCCCCGACGGGGCGCCGCGGTAGGGGCGACGCCCGCGTCGCCGAACGCGAAGCCAAGCGCAGCGGCGCCGCCGTGCCGGTGGAGCCGCAGCGCATCGCGAAATTGCTCGCCCGCGCCGGCATCGGCTCGCGCCGCGATATCGAGCGCATGATCGAACAGGGCAAGGTCGAGTTGCACGGCAAGGTGCTCGACGCGCCGGCCACGGTCGTCGCCAGCCTCGATGGCATCACCGTCGAAGGCCAGCCGGTCGCCGCGCTCGAACCATCCCGCCTGTTCCGTTTCCACAAGCCCGCCGGCTTCCTGACCACGGCGCGCGACCCCGGTGGCCGCCCGACAATCATGGACATATTGCCGCCCGGCCTGCCGCGCGTCGTGCCGGTCGGCCGGCTCGACATGAACACCGAAGGGCTATTGCTGCTGACCACCGATGGCGCGCTCAAACGTGCACTCGAACTGCCGACCAGCGGCGTGCCGCGCCGGTATCGGGTGCGCGCCTATGGCGAAATCTCGCAACCGGCGATCGAAAGCCTGATCGAAGGGCTGACCATCGACGGCATGCGCTATGGCCCGATCGACGCCGAGATCGAACGCCGCACCGGCCGCAACCTGTGGCTGACGATGACCCTGACCGAAGGCAAGAACCGCGAAATCCGCCGCGTACTGGAGTTTTTGGGGCTCCAGGTCAGCCGGCTGATCCGCGTCGCCTATGGCCCCATTGAACTGGGCGATCTTGGCGCCCGCGATGCCGATGAAGTGCCGGATGGCGTCGTCGCGTCGCTGCGCAAATCGCTCGCCCGCGGCTGAACCGATGCGGATCATTTCGGGCCATTGGCGCGGCCGGGCCATCATTGCACCGCCCGGCGATGTCACCCGCCCCACCGCCGACCGGGTGCGCGAGGCGTTGTTCTCCATGCTGACCAGCCGGCTGGGCAGTTTCGAAGGGCTGCGCGTTCTCGACGGTTTTGCCGGCACCGGCGCGCTGGGCCTGGAGGCACTGTCGCGCGGCGCCGCCCATGCGACCTTCGTGGAGCGCGATGCCGCTGCGGTCGTCGCCCTGCGCCGCAACATCGCCGGTATGAAGGTCAGCGCCGATGTCATACCGGCGCCGATGGAAAGCATTGGCAACGGCCTGCCGTGCGACCTGATCATGCTCGATCCGCCCTATGCCTCGGGCGCTGGCGAAACCGCGCTGGCCCGCCTGGCCGAGCGCGGCTGGATCGCGCCGCACGCGCTGATTTCAGTCGAAACCGGCAAGAAAGAAACGCTGGCGTCGGATTACGAAGTGCTGGCGGTGCGCGACCATGGCAAGGCCCGGCTGCACCTGCTGCGCGCCCCCGCCTGACTTGTCATCCCAGGCTTGACCCGGGACCCAGTTTCTTGGGCGAATACACGAAAATAAGCTGGGTCCCGGATCAAGCCCGAGATGACGAATCGGTCAGGCCGTCCGTTCCCGAACGCACGGATAGGTGCCGATGACCTTCACCCATTTGGTATGGAAGCGCAGTTCCTCCAGCGCCAGTTGCACCGCCGGATCGTATGGCGAGCCAACGATTTCCGCGTAGAATTCCGCCGCAGCGAACGACCCATCGCGGATATAGCTCTCCAGCTTGGTGATGTTGATGCCGTTGGTAGCGAAACCGCCCAGCGACTTGAACAGCGCCGCCGGCACGTTGCGCACTTCGAAATTCAGGCTGGTCATCGCCAGCACGCCGGGGCCCGGCAGTGGCACGGCGTCGCGAGACAGCACGACGAAGCGCGTCGTGTTGTGCTCGGCATCCTCCACGCCCTCGGCGAACACCGTGAGGCCATAGAGTTCCGCCGCCAGTTTCGACGCGATCGCGCCCTGCCCCGGATCGCCATCGCCGGCCGCCTGTGCTGCCGCCGCTGCGGTGTCGAAATACTGCACCGGCTCGATGCCCAGCCCACGCAGGCGGATCCGGCATTGGCCCAGCGCCTGCGGATGGCTGATGACCTGCTTCAGATCCGCCTGCGAGCCCGTGCCCATCAGGCAGTGCCGCACCCGCACGAAATGTTCGCCGATGATCGTCAGCCCCGATTCGGGCAGCAGGAAATGAATGTCCGCCACCCGGCCATGCAGCGAATTTTCGATGGGAATCACGCCAAGGCCGGCGCGGCCGGACTGCACCGCCTCGATGGCGTCTTCGAACGAGGCACAGGGCAGCGCGGTGGCATTCGGGAACAATTCTCGCACCGCCTGGTGCGAATAGGCCCCCGGAGCGCCCTGAAATGCCACGGCGGCGGCCGGATTCTGCGCGGCGCGTGCCGCCATATCATCGACAAGCGCCTGGGCGCGGGGGGGATAGCTGCTCATACCCGCCCGTTAGGCGACGTCGCAGCTTTCCGCAAATGCTTGCCCGCGCCGGTCCCGCTGCTATAGCACCGCAACAAGTTCATTCAGGGTCGCCGCAACCGCAGCGCCGCCTGTGTTTCGGGAGCCACGTGGTGGACAGTTTCGAATTCAACAAGATTGCCGGCTGGCTACTCGCCGCAACGCTGTCGGTGCTGGCCATCGGCATCATCACCGATGGCATGTACCACCCGGTGAAACCCGAAAAACAGTCTTACATCGTTGAAGGCGTCGAGGTTGAAGTCGCCGACGCCGGCCCGGCCGAAGTTGCCAAGCCGATCGCTTTCTACCTCGCCTCCGCCGATGTGACCAAGGGCGAAGCCGTCTTCAAGAAGTGCGGCGCCTGCCACAACAACGCCAAGGGCGGTGCCGCCGGCATCGGCCCCAACCTGTACGGCATCGTCGGCAAGCCGCACGCCGCTGCCGCCGGGTTTGCCTATTCCGAAGCGCTCGGCGCGATGAAGGGCAAGCCCTGGTCGTGGGACGAATTGAACGCCTGGCTGACCAACCCCAAGGCGTATGCGCCGGGCAACAAGATGAGCTTTGCCGGGATTTCCAAGCCGGAAGACCGCGCCGCCGTGCTCGCCTATCTGAATTCCAAGAGCGACAGTCCGATGCCGATGCCCGCCGTGCCGGCAGAAGTCGCAGCACCCGCCGAAGCTGCACCAGAAGCCGCAGCGCCGGCCGCCGAAGCCGCCCCGGCCGAAGCCGCACCGGCCGAAGCCGCACCGGCACCCGCCGCCTGAAACTTCCGCCCCCGCAAGGGGCGGAACATCACATCCCGAAGTGTGCCTTGACGATCGCCCAGCCTTCTTCGGCGGTCTCGACGATGTGGAACAGTTGCAGGTCGGCGCGGGCAATGACGCCTTCGTCGGCCAGCGCCTCGAAATTGACTACGCGCGACCAGAAATCGCGGCCGTAAAGCAGGATCGGCAGCGCCGCGACCTTGCCGGTCTGCACCAGGGTCAGCAGCTCGAAGAACTCGTCGAACGTCCCGAACCCGCCGGGGAACACCGCGACCGCCTTGGCGCGCAGCAGGAAATGCATTTTCCTGAGCGCGAAATAGTGGAACTGGAACGACAACCCCGGCGTGACATAGGGGTTTGGCACCTGTTCGAACGGCAACACGATGTTCAGCCCGACCGACATGGCGCCGACGTCATGGGCGCCGCGGTTGGCGGCCTCCATGATCGACGGGCCGCCGCCCGAACAGACGGTGAAGCAGCGTGCGCCGGTGTCGTCCTTGCACGACGCCAGCGCCGCCAACTCGCGCGCGACGGTGTAGTATTTCGCCTTGGCGGCCAACCGCTGCGCGACCGCCAGCGTTTCCGGCGTGGTCGCGGCGGCGAGCACGGCGTCCGCCTCCTCTGGCGAGGGAATCCGCGCCGAGCCATAAAATACAAATGTCGAATCGATGCCCGCTTCGGCCAGCGCCAGTTCGGCCTTCAGAAGTTCGAGCTGGAACCGCACCGGCCGCAGATCCTCGCGTAGCAGGAAATCCGTGTCCTGAAAGGCCAGCGCATAGGCCGGATGCTCGGTTTGCGCCGTACTCGTCGGCGTGGCGGCGACCTCGGCATCCTGACGCGCGGTCGGGAAGATGCTGGGCGGGATGTGGGGGGGCGGAGGGTTCATCATGGGCGACGCCTGTTAGGCGCGGACGCCGTGAAAGTCACCCCCCACGGCGTCGGCTGTCGCCGCCCCATTGCCTTTCGCCGTCAACGACGTATCTGCTGATCGACCAAAAGGAAAGCCGCAGCCATGCTCGACACCACCATCGATAGTGACGGCATCGCGCGTGTCACGCTCGACCGGCCGGACCGACACAATGCCTTTGACGAGGCGTTGATCGCCGCATTGACCGACGCGTTCATAGCGCTCGGCAACGACCCGGCGGTGCGCGCCATCATCCTGGCCGGCAACGGCAAATCCTTTTGCGCAGGCGCCGATATCGCCTGGATGCGCCGCGCCGGCGGCTGGACCGAGGCCGAAAACCATGCCGATGCAATGCGGCTTTCGGCGATGCTCCACACCATCGACACCTGCCCGAAACCCGTGATCGCACGCATCCACGGCGTTGTCGCTGGCGGCGGGGTCGGGCTGGTCGCGGTCGCCGATATGGCGGTCGTCATCGAAGGCGCGCAGTTCCGCCTGTCCGAAGTGCGGCTCGGCCTGACGCCGGCGACCATATCGCCGTTCGTCATCGCCAAGATCGGCGCCGGCCAGGCGCGGCGCTGGTTCCTCACCGCCGAAGGTTTCGGCGCCGCCGATGCCGAGCGCATGGGGCTGACTCATGAAACCGCCATTGATGGCGATGCCGCCGACGCAGTGATCGCCAACTGGCTGGCGCATCTGCGCAGCGCCGCGCCAGGCGCCGTCGCCGACGCCAAAGCGCTGGTCGCCGATGTCGCCGGCCGCGCGGTCGATGACGAATTGCGCGCGCTGACCGCCAGCCGCATCGCCGCGCGCCGCGCCTCGCCCGAAGGCCGCGAGGGCCTTGCTGCCTTTTTCGACAAACGCCAGCCGGAGTGGTCCGCATGATCCGCACGCTTTTCACCACTGCGCTGCTGCTCGGCAGCGCCGGCGTCCAGGCCAACCCCCATGCCGATGTCGCCGCCGCGCTCGCCGCCGTCATGGCGAGCGTCAACACCAACGACGCCGACGCGTTTCTGGCGCTCCAGCAGCCCGGCACCATGATCCAGGTCCAGCGGTTCAAGCCGGACGGCAGCACCAGCCTCGATGTTATCGCCGCCAGCGACTTCGCCGCGCGGATGCGAACGCGCAAGGGCACGGTCGTCGATGAACGGCTGATCGACCCGCAGATCCTCGTCACCCGCGATTTCGCCCATGTCTGGGCGCCCTATACGCTCGACATCGACGGCAAGCGCATCCATTGCGGCGTCGATTCCTTTGGTTTCATCAAGACCAATGGCAAATGGCTGCTGAACAGTCTGGCCTGGACCGCCGATCCGACAGGATGCCCGAAATGACCAAGCCGCTGAAGAAACTCCTCATCGCCAACCGCGGCGAGATCGCCCGGCGTATCATCCGCACCGCCGATGCGATGGGCATCGCCAGCGTGGCGGTCTATTCCGACCCCGATGCCGGCAGCCCGCATGTGCGCGAGGCCGGACAGGCCGTCGCCATCGGCCCGGCCGAGGCGCGGCCGTATCTCGATAGTGACAAGATTATCGCCGCCGCGCGGCTGACCGGCGCCGATGCCATCCACCCGGGCTATGGTTTCCTGTCCGAGAATGCCGATTTCGCCAAGGCGGTCCGCAAGGCCGGGTTGATCTTCGTCGGCCCGCCCGAAGCCGCGATGCGAGTCATGGCGCTGAAGGACAGCGCCAAATCGGCGATGAAAAAGGCCGGCGTACCGATCACGCCCGGCTATCAGGGCAATGACCAGTCGCTGGTCCGCCTGCAACGCGCTGCCGAAGGCGTGGGCTTTCCGCTGCTCATCAAGGCGGTCGCCGGCGGTGGTGGCAAGGGCATGCGCGCCGTGCATGAACCCGCCGAGTTCCAGGACGCGCTGATGGCGGCGCAGCGCGAGGGGCAATCGAGCTTCGGCAATGCCTCGGTGATGCTCGAAAAGCTGATTCAGCGCCCGCGCCATGTCGAGGTGCAGGTATTCGCCGACAGCCATGGCAATGTCGTCCATCTGTTCGAGCGCGATTGCTCGCTGCAACGTCGCCACCAGAAGGTCATCGAGGAAGCCCCTGCTCCCGGTCTGTCCGACCGCCTGCGCCACACGCTGGGTATTGCCGCCGCCACCGCCGCTCACGCCATCAACTATGAAGGCGCCGGCACGGTCGAATTCATCCTCGATCTCGATCAGGTCGATGCCGACGGGGATCCGGCCTTCTACTTCATGGAAATGAACACGCGGCTGCAGGTCGAGCATCCGGTCACCGAATGCATCACCGGGTTCGATCTGGTCGAATGGCAGTTGCGCGTCGCGCGCGGCGAAATGCTGCCGGCCAACCAGGACGCCATCACCGTGACCGGCCATGCCGTGGAGGCGCGGCTGTATGCCGAGGACCCCGACAGCGGCTTCCTGCCCTCCACCGGCACGCTGACAGCGCTGGCCTTCGGCTCTGGAGAGGGCGTGCGCATCGATACCGGCGTCGAAACCGGCAGCCGCATCGGGCTGGATTATGACCCGATGATCGCCAAGGTCATCGCTTGGGGGCCGGACCGCAGCACCGCCATCGACCGGCTGGTCGGCGCGCTCGGCGGCACGGTCGTCGAAGGTTTGAAGTCCAACCGCGGCTTTCTCGCCCGGCTTGCCGACCATCCGGCGTTCCGCGCCGGCGAGGTCGATACCGGCTTCATCGGGCGCCACGCCGACAGCCTGGCGCCGGCCGAGACCGTGGCGGAAACGGCATTGCTGCTCGCCGCGCTGGCCTTGGCCCTGCCGGTCGGTGCCCCGGCGGCGGCCTCGCCGTTCGCGCGCAGCGGCTTCCGGCTCAACCTGCCGCAGGAACGCCAGGTCCGTCTATGGAATGGTGCGACGATGCACGCGCTGACGCTGCGCCCGAGCGGCGACCGCTGGCGGGTTGCCGGGCTGGAAACCCTCGCCGAATTCGGCGCACGGCGCGGGCCGGGCGCGGCGATCATCGTCGATCGGGGCGGCATGCTGCTGACCGGCCATGTCGTGCTGTCGGATACAGCCGCCGATGTCCGCATCGGCGGCCAAAGCTGGCGGCTGGCGACCAGCGCACCGCGCAAGGATGCGGTGGCAGGGCTTAGCGACGGCCGCATCACCGCGCCGATGCCGGGCCGGGTGCTGGCGGTCGATGTCGCCACCGGGCAGGCGGTCGCCGCCGGTGACCGCCTGCTCGTGCTCGAAGCGATGAAGATGGAGCACCGCATCACTGCGCGTGCTGCCGGTGTGGTCGGCGCCGTGCATATCGCGACAGGTGACCAGGTGGCAGATGGCATGCTGCTGGTGGAGATCGACGCCGCGTGATTGCCAGACGCGCCGTGCTGGCAGCAGCAGCGGCGCTGCCCCTGCTCGCCGCGGCACCGCCGACCGCTGTGGAAGAATGGACCTTCCTCAGATCGATCGACCCCGACCCGGCGGCGCTGATCGCCTTTATCGAGGCGAACTGGTTCGCCATGGATCGGATCGCAGTGGCGCGCGGGCTGTTCAGCCATTTCGTGCTGTACCGCGCCGATGATGCCGATGCCGACTGGAATGTCGTGGTGGTGGTCGGCTATCCTGATCCGCGCGGTTATGACGGGGTTCGGGAGGCGTTCGAAGCGATCCGCGCCGCGCACCGCACTGTCCTCATCGATGGCCGCGACCTGAAGGCGCTGGGTCGCATCACCGGGTCCCGACGGGTCGTCCGCCGCTAAGAGCCTGATCCGAAAGTCTGCGGGTCGGTCTGACGGGTCTTTTCCGCGCCTGTTTCGTCGCGATTTTGCCCCGACGCACAGGCAATTAGGCTGCAATCGCTCCTCACGGCCACGAAAAATCCCTCGCCAGCCCTCAACCGCAGACTTTCGGATCAGGCTCTAAGGGGACTGGCCGGCTTTGCCGGCACCGAGGGGCAGTCGTTGCCGCCGGCCCGTCCCCACCCCTTGCGGGATTGCGTCAACCCTCGTCGCTGCGCTCGCGCCACGCCAGGATCATGCCCGGTACCGCCATGCTGGTGATGGCGAACGCCGATACAAGGTCAATAATGCCGTCGCGATCCGGCAGCCACCAGCCGAACGCCTGGGCCGGTACCGTGTAGAACAACGCGATGAACAGGCTGCCGACGATGTATTGATGCGCCCGCACATAGGCGCTGTCGCGTTCGGCGCGTTGGCGTTCATCGAGCATCGTATCGGGCGCGTGCGCCTGCTGGTTGCGGACGTCGACGAACAGCAGCACCGCGCTGAACAGCCCGATCAACCGCAGCGCCGAAAAGCCCAGCCAGACCCCGCCATCATCATCGGGGAACATCGCCCCGCCCAGATAGCCGATACCCAGGCCGGCCAGCACCGCCACCGACAGGATGCGCGCGGTGCGCAGTTTCAACCGCAACGGCGGGTTCAAAGTCATGTCCATTCTTCCTCTCCTTTCAGTCTTCATCGGGAATGTCTCGGGCGCGCCAGACCAGGATGATCGCCGGCAGGCCCATGGCGACGAACGCCAGGCCCATGGTGATATCGATGGCGCCGCGCACATCGGGCAGCCACCAGCCGAGGCGCAGCGCTACGGTGACCAGGGCGCACAACGCAAAGACGGTCCAGATGATCGTCTTGTGGCTGCTGCGGAACGCCCGGTCGCGTTCGGCGCGCTCGCGCTCGTCGAACAACGGGTCGAAGCGTTCGGGCACGTTGGTCGCCTGGGTGCGGCCATCGATAAACAGCGCGAGACAGGTCAGCAGGAACAGCAGCCGCAGCGCGTGGAAAATCGGCTGCACGCGCCCGTCGAGGCCGAGGAAATAGGCTCCAGCCAACATGCTCAGAACCAGCCCGGCCGGCGCGACCAGCGAGAGGATTTTGGCGGTGCGCAGCGACAAGCGCGCCGGCACTCGGACAATCGTGACCATCAGGACCCTCCTTCAATCGAATTCGACATGGTCAAGCGTCCGCCACATGAGCTGCATGATCAGCGCGGCAACGCTCGCTCAAAGCAGCATTTGGCGGGCCAAATGTCGGGGTACGGGCGTCAAGCATCGGTGGTGTCCTTGACGATCGCGCCAAGCTGGCTGGCCAACGGCGCGAAAGCAGTGAGCGAAAACAGTGTCTCGACCGGCACGCCGAACACCGCAGCCAGCTTCAACCCCAGCTCGAGGCTGGGGCCGTACTGGCCGCGTTCCAGAAAGCCGATGGTCTGCGGATTGACGGCAACCAGCTCGGCAAGGGCCGCCCGCGACAGGCCGCGTTCGACGCGGAACAGCGCGAGCCGGTTGTGCAGACTGAGAGAATCATTGCCGTTGACCATGATTCGTTGTCTATACACAACACATCATTTCGTCAACCGTCGAAATCAGCCCCCCAGGCTTGGCCGGGTCAACGCATCGATGGCGCCTTGCAGGATATAGGCCGCGGCCAGCCGGTCGACGCGCTCCGCCCGCGTCTTGCGTGACAGGTCCTCGGCGATCATGGCGCGCTCCACCGCCTGGGTGCTCCAGCGTTCGTCCCACAGCAGCAGCGGCATTTCGAGGACGCCCAAGTTGCGCGCGAACGCCCTGACCGACTGGGTCCGCGGTGAATCGCTGCCATCCATGCTCAGCGGCAGGCCCATCACCAGCCCCTTGATGTGTTCACGGGCGATGAAGGCGCGCAGCAGCACGAGGTCGGCGGTGAACTTGCCGCGCGCCAGCGTCGAATGCGGCGCAGCAAAGCTCCAGCCAGCGTCGCAGGTGGCCAACCCGATGGTCTTGGTGCCCGGATCGATGCCCGCCAGCCGCCCGGCATCGGGCAGCGCCGCGGCGAACTCGGCGACGCTGCTGGTGATCACGCGGCCGGTTTGGCCGGCGGCGGCGCGCCGAAATTGCCGACCCGCCGCTCCGCATCGGCGCGCAAATCGGCCCAGAACAGCGGATAATCATAGACATGATAATTGTTGCCGGGCAGCACATAGGCAGTGAACCCGGCCGGCGGTTCGCCGATATCGACGATGCCCGATGCCAGGCACTGTGCTGCGATACCCTTGGCGACCAGCGTGCCGCTGGTGAAATCCGCATTCGGCACCAGCGAGCCCAGGTTGGCGCCGGCTGGCACTGCGGTGGCGCCGGTCGTGCCGGTCAGCGGGTTGGTGCACAGGATGGCGCTGCCCTTGCGCGGCAGGCCGGTAAGGCCATTATCCTTGTCGAACGCCTCGCGCACCATCTTGTAGTCGGCGGGCCGCGCAAAGCTTTGCCACGACAGGATGCAGCCGGTCTGGTCTGGCGCGGCGCACGCCGGCAGGCCCAGCACCGGCAGGTCGGCGCTGACCGAAATCGGCCAGCCGGCGGCGTAAACCGCGACGATGCGCTGCGCCAGCGGCTTGCCGGCGACGCGCTCCTTGAGCAGCCGCAGCAGGTGCAGCGAGCCCTGGCTGTGCCCGGCGAGGATGATCGGGCGCCCCGCCGGCTGGGCCGCGAGGAACGCATCGAACGCCGCCAGCACATCGCCATAGGCCAGATCGAGCGCCTGCTTCGCCTCGGGCTTGTCGGTCAGAAAGGCGCCGAACGTCGCCTGGCGATAGCGCGGCGACCAGACCGCGCCGACGCCGTTGAAGATGCTTGCCTGCGAGCGCAGGAACAATTCCATGCGCTTGGCGACGTCCACGTCGGCGATGCTGGCGTTCCAGCGGCTTCGATCGAAAACGCTGGTCGGCAGCACGTAAAAGACCGCGATGCCGGGTTGCGGGGCTGCCGAATATCCGGCTGGAGTCCAGCGCGCGACATCGGTCGGCAGGTCGGGCCGCGCGATCCAGTTCCTGGCCAGCGCATAGTCGGGCGCATCGCTTGCCGGCGGGGCCACATAATCGGCGCTCGGCACCATCGCGATGCGGATCAACCGGTCGCCGAACAGCCTGTAAGCGAACGCCGCGGCGATGACGAGCATGGTGAGGATCGCGATGATCCAGAGGAAACGGCGGGCTAGCATGGGGAGCGTGTAGCAGGGTTACAGGCGTCGTGTTAACCCAATGCGACGAATGTTCCCCCTTTCATTGCAGGAAGGCGGCGCGGTTCAACTATACCCCAGTTGCCGCCCCGCCATATCGAGCATGATCTCCTCCGAGCCGCCGCCGATCGCATTGACCCGCACTTCGCGATAGATCCGCTCGACCTTCGACCCGGTGATGAAACTCGCCCCGCCCAGCACCTGGGCCGCCTCGCGTGCGACATGTTCGAGCATCCGTGTCGCCTGCACCTTGAGCATGGCGAAATCCGCCGGCTGCCCCTGCCCGGTCTTCACCTGCCAGGCGCACAGGTCGACCCAGGCCTGGGTGGCGTTGATCTGCCGGGCGCAATCCGCCAGCTTGATGCGGATCGACTGGTGCTGCGCCAGCCGCTTGCCAAAGGTTTCACGCGTCGTCGCCCATTCGACCGCTTCCTTGAGCGCCACGCGTGCCATTGCGCAACAGCCATGCGCCATGCCCAGCCGCTCACCGTTGAAGTTGCGCACGATGCCGGCGAAACCGCTGTTTTCCGGGCCGATCAGGTTTTCCGGCGCCACCTCGACATTGTCGAAATGGATGGCGGCCGTGTCGGAACAGCGCCAGCCCATCTTGTCGAGCCGAGTGCGCGATACGCCAGGCGCGTTCATGTCGATCAGCATCAGCGAAATGCCGGCCATGCCCGGCCCGCCGGTGCGCACCGCGGTCGTCAGATAATCGGCGCGCATCCCCGATGTGATGAACATCTTGCTGCCGTTGACGACATATTTGTTGCCGGTCAGCACGGCTTTCGTCTTGATCTGCGCAACGTCGCTACCGCCCGATGGCTCGGTGATGCCCAGCCCGATGATCAGATCCCCGGCCAGCACGCCCGGCGCGATGCGGCGCTTCATCTCGTCGGAGCCCAGCGCCAGGATCGGCGGCAGGCCGATGCCGTGCGTCATCAACGACGCGCCCAGTCCGCCGGCGCCGGCCGCGGCCATTTCCTCGCTCTGGGTTAGCGAATGGAAGATGTCGAAGCCTGCGCTATGCCCGCCATACTCCTCGGGATAGTTGAGCCCCAGGATGCCCGCCTCCGCCGCCTTTTTGTGCAGGGATCGGGGTAGTTCCCCCTCCGCCTCCCAGCGGTCGATGTTGGGCAGCACCTCCTGCGCCATGAAGCGCCGGACGCTTTGCGCCACCGCCTCATGGCTATCGTCATAATAGGGCGAACGGGCGCGCCAGGCATCGAAATCAGTCGTCATGAGGGACATCCTATCGCCGAGTGCGCCGCGCTTCTCCCCTCCCTCTTGAGGGAGGGGCCGGGGGAGGGTGTGTGCCGCAAAACCGATCTTGCCAATCCAGAAAAATGCGTCCGCGGCAGCAGAAAGCAAACCCTCCCCCCATCCCCCTCCCTTTTTAAGGGAGGGGTAGCTAGTCTGGCCTCACCACAAAAGGAATCTCCGTGAAATTGCTGCTGCTCGCCCTGTTGCTCACCACAGCCCCGGCCCTTGTCGCAAAGCCGTTCGAACCCGCCGACTTGTACGCGCTGTCTATGGTCACCGACCCGCAGGTTTCGCCCGATGACAACCGCGTGCTGTTCGACCGCGCCACGTTCGATATCGCCACCGACACCCGGCAGGACGAAACCTGGCTGGCGACGATCACCGGCAACAGCGTCGACAAGCGCCTGTTGATCCCCGCCGCGGTCAAGGCGGGCGCCGCCGCCTGGTCGCCCGATGGCACGCGTATCGCCTATGTCGGCCGCGTCGAGGCACCGCCGGTCAAGATCGGCGGGATGGTCGAGAAACCCGAAGGCGCGGCGGTTCATGCTGCGCTGGCGGAACGGTTCCTGGTGAGCGGGTTTGCAGCTTGAGCCAGCCCCCGGCAAAACGCCAGGTCCTGATCTGCGGCGGCGGGCCTTCCGGCCTTGCTGCGGCCTTGCTGCTCGCCTCTCTCGGCTGGGATGACATCATTGTCGTCGAACGCCGCGTCGGGCCCGCCGACTTTGAACCAAACAAGGCCTTTAACTACCAGATCGATCCGCGCGGCCAGCAGCTGTTGCTGAAAGTCGGCGTCGCGCCAATGCTTGATCGCTACGGCGTCGCCAACGACGACTTCATGCTCGGCATGGTCGGCCCGGACGGCAAGCTCAGGAAGGTCGCGCCGCCGATCATCAACCCTTTGCGTGGGCGATGCTACTGGATCCGCCGCGCAAATTTCCAGCAGATGCTGTTCGATGCCATCGCCGCGCGGCGCGATCCGCGCATCAGGCTGTTGTACAGGCATCAATTCAAGGGCTTCGTCGATCAGGCTGATGGCAGCGTAGGCGCGCAGGTGCTCGGCCCGAACGGTACGACGATCACGCTGGCGCCCGATCTCGTCCTTGGCTGCGACGGGCTGTCATCCCGGGTCCGCGCCGCCCTGAATGCGCGCACCGATGTGTCCGATGGCCATTTCACCATGGTCGAGCACCCCTCAAGAAGCGCCGGCCTCGCTTACAAGGTACTTACCCTGCCGCCAGGGCTTGCCGTGCGCAGCGCCGGCGGCGTCACGCCGCTTGATGATCACTACCTCGCCTATCTGCTCTCGAGCCCGCCGAAACCGCATGCCGAAGCCGTCCAGCTCGCGGCGTTTCCGGTTTCTAACAGCGAGGAACCGCGTAGCGCCAACATCATCCGACCGCCCGACCACAAGATATGGACGCTGAAAACGGCCGACAGCCTGTTTAATTTCTTCGAAAAGTCCTTCCCCCAGCTCGACATCCGGTCGCTCATCAGCGTCGAACAGGCCGAAGCCTTTGCCGGCATCGATCCGGGCCGCTTCCCCGTCCCACAATATGCCAGCCATTTGCACCAAAGTCTTGGCACCCCCGGCATGCAAGTGCTGCTGGTCGGCGATGCCGCCCATGCCTTCCCGCCAGATCTAGGCCTTGGCGTCAATTCGGCGCTGGAGGACCTGTCCTGCCTCGCCGGGCACCTCGAAGCCACCCCTGGCAGCCTTGAAGCCGCCTGTGCGGCCTTCGAACGCCAACGCCTGCCGCAAAGTGCTGCGCTCGTCAGGCTGGTGCAAACGGTGTTTCCCGAACAATATGGCCATATGCCGTGGCGGCTGAAGCTGTGGATCGCCGGCTTTGCCGTGCGCCGCTTGCTCAACCTGGTCGCGCCCTCGGTCTTCGACAAGCACGCGTTCCTGCTGGTCCAGGAACACTGGCTCGGCTTCGACACCATCGAGGCGATGAAGCGCCGGACCGACCGGCGGGTCCGGTTGCTCGGCGCCGGCGTTGTCCTGGCGCTGCTGCTCCTGCTGTTTGCCTGACCGGCCAAAAGCGAGCGTCCTCTGAGGGTGGCAATACCTCGATCATTCGGCAAGCATGCCTCCGGCGGTAAGGACCGCGGCCCCAAACTCCGTTTCGACAGCGCTGCTTTCGACCCTAGACCGTAATCGACATGCCCCGATACACCCGCGCCCGATACCGCGAATCCTCCGCATCGGGCAGCGGCGCACCGGCGAGCAGCACGGCGCGCGCAAAGCGCTTCACTTCCTCGTCATGCTCGGCCTGGTTGCGCGGTTCTTCCGACCGCACCCGCCGGGTCAGGTTGATCTGGTTGACTGGCACGTCATGGACCAGCCGCTCATTCTCCACCGCGATCGTCGCTGTGAACGCGTGCAGCGTTGTTTTGGTGAAATTGGCCAGCGCAAAGGCCGGGCCGCCCCCGCCGCCGGAGGCGGCACCTCCGACGCCCCCCATCGGCACATCGGGCGACACCAGCACCAGCTGGCAGCCATCGTACAGCGACACCTTGCGCGCGACACGGAAATGATGCGTCAGATTGGTCTCCACCACATCGGCAAAGCCTTCGGCATCGAGCGGATGATCGCCTTCGAACAGCGCATCGGGCAGCGGCTTGAACGGCGTCGAAACCACCGTCGTCGGATGCCCCCAGGTGCCGAGCGCCGTATCGAGCGCGGCTTCCAGCGCGTCATCGATGGCATCGCCCACTACCAGCGTTTCGATGCGGCCCTCGCCAAGCTCGGCAATCGCCGCGGTGATCGCCGCCGCACCCGACGCCGACCGCGTGACCAAGACCAGCCGCGCAATGCCGGCGCGCAGGAACTCCCGCGCGCTTTCGGCCAGGTAATCGGTCAGATGCTCGCCGACCATCCACACCGTCTTGCCGGCCATGGCATCGACACGCTCCTGCTTGGGACTGCCGAACAGCTCGCGCTCGGTCGTCGAACGCTCCACATTGAGCCCGCCCGACGGCATGAAGGTTTCCCCCGACACGGCGCGGTCGGCGAGGAAGAACACCGTCGCCTGCGCCACATCACCTTCGGTCGGCATCTTGCCGAGGTGCAACTGCGACAGCACGCCGGAGCGCACCTTCGCCGCCTCCCGGGCAATCTGCGCCGCTGGCAGCCACGGCACATCATCAGGCGGGAAGCGCAGCAGCCAGCCTTCATCGGGCTTGCTCGCCCATTCACTTGCAACACCGGCGTTCCCCAGGAAATAACCGCCCAGCCGCAGCCGCTTGACCAGCTTGGTCGCCAGCATCGGCGTCAGCAGATAGCGGTCCCAGCAGCAGCTTTCATCGCCTTCGCGGGCGCAGGCTAGCGCCAGCTCGCGCAGTTCGATCGGCACCGCCTTGTCATGGCTCAACTGCACCGTGTCGTTGCGCATCAGGCGCGCCAGAATGGACTCGACCTTCTCCCCTCGGCGGATCGCCTTAATGGTGGCACCGTGCACGGCGTTGAGCCGCTTGTTCTCCAAAATCAGCCTGCCGCGCCGCTCGAACAGTCCCGGCTTGCCGCCCAGGCCCGCCAGCCGGTCGCCGTCCACCGGCCCCGGTGCGATGGCGTTGATCTGGATTTCCGGCCCCAGGTGGCGCGCCATGCTTTCGACCATCGCCCGCTGGCCTGATTTGGAAACGGCATAGTCGGTGCGGTTCGGATAGCTGACGGCAAGGAATTTTTCGCCGCCGAAATAGCTGGACACATTCAGAATATAGCCCGACCCCTGCGCCTTCATCATCGGCACCACCATGTGCATCAGCGCATAGTTGGAGATGAGATTGGCCTTTTGGGTGTTGCGCCACGCCTTGATGTCCATGTCGACAGCCATTTCCTCGGCCCCCGACACCCCGGCATTGTTGATCAGATAATCGATGCGCCCGAACGCCTTGATCGTCGCATCGACAGCCTTTTTCAGGCTGTTCACATCCGCCACATCGATATCGGCCAGCGTGCGCACCCGGCGCTCGACCCCCGAAAATCCGATATCCTCCAGCTCGCCGACGATCCGATCACGCGCCGCTGCCAGTTCGCTGTCGCGCCGCGCCACCATCATGACCTTGGCACCCGCCAGCGCCAGCAACCGCGCCACCTGCCCGCCAATGCCGGCCGAACCGCCGGTGATCAGCGCCACCTTGCCCAGGTGCAGCCCGGTGATGTTTTCCAGCGTGCCGACCATGGCGCGCTTGGCACCGGTGGCCTCGCCGATGCTTTCCGGCAGATACAGGTTGACCGGCGTGATCTTGCGCTCCTTGAGCACGATGCGCGCCGCCTGCCCGGCGGCAAAGCTCAAACTTTCTGGCTCGTTGTTGGTGTACCGGATGATCTGGTTGCCCCATTCGGGCTTGTCGCGGCGGCCGGCGGCGGCATCGACGGCGCTCTCGTCGCGCCAGATGCGGATGAGTTCCTCCAAGGCGGCGCGCAACATGCTGGCGTAATAATTGCCATTGCCATCATCGCCGTTCGATACGAACACGAAGCGCGGATCGTGCAACAGCCCGTCATGCACCTTCCAATAGCGGCTGAGCGTGCGTGCCACGGCGATATTGGCCTCCAGCTCGTCATCGACAAAGCGTTCGACATGCGCATCGCTGGCATCGGCAAGGGTGCCGGTGAAATAGCCGGTCGGGCGGGTCGGCAGCACGATGGCGCCAGTCAACGGGCACTTCGCCGCGGTGAAATCGGCGAGCACCGCATCCATCACGACATGGTCGTGACGCGGGAAATGCGCGACGGTAATCCGTGCCATGCCCGCAGTCCGTTCGCTGGCATCCTCCGCCGCCGCCTGGGCATGAAAACCGATCAGCACTTCGGCGCCGCAATCGGCCTGCACCCTGGCGAGAGCGAGCGCGTCATCGACCTGGCTGCCGGCGGACACCAGCACGCCGAGCCCGCCGCCATCGATCGAGCGCATGGTGGGACGCGAGATATAGGTGGAGCGCGATTCCTGGCGCACCGCCATGCCATGGGTGACTTCGAAATCATGGCCGCTGAACGCCGCCGATTCATCGGACCCCAGGAACACACAGGTGTTGGCGATATCCGCCGGCGTCGGGAAGGTTTTCGCCTTGGGTGCGCCATCGACGCTGCGTTCCAGCGCCATCAGGTCGAAGAAGTGGTTCGCCGTCGCGCCCGGTGCGTCGCCGCGCAGGCCGTCCATCGCGGCGAACACGTTGCGGATGCGTTCACTGGCAATCGGGCCGGGGAACAGCAAGTTGACGCGCACGCCCTTGCCGCCAAGCTCGGTCGCCATCTCGCGCGACATGGCGTTCATCGCCGCCTTGGGTACCGTATAGGCGGCGCGGGCATAATATTCGGTGCGGCTGAAGATGGTGGAAACGTTGATGATCGAGCCGCCCTCACCCATCGACGCGGCCGCCGCTCGCACCATGTTCCAGGCAACGACCATGATGTTGCGCGCGGCGTCACCCACGGTTTCGGTATCGGTGCTGCCTGCGGCCTGCAACGCCTGCAAATCGGCGAGGCTGAGCGGCAGGTTTTCCAGCGGTTGTTTCGGCCCGGCCGAGCCGGCGTTATTGACCAATATGTCGATCCGGCCATGGCGCTGGACCACCTCGGCAATGCCGGCGCGCACCGATTCCGCGTTTGCACCATCGATGACGACCGTCGAGGCGCGATCGGCGGCGACGCCGGCGGCTTCGGTTGCGGCATCCCGCGCCGTGTCGGTGCGGGTGCGGTCGCGCCCCGAAAACACCACGGTGGCGCCTTCGGCAAGGTAGCGCCGGGCGATCGATTGCCCCAGATTGCCGGCAGCGCCGGTGATCAGCGCTACCTTTCCGGCGAGGCGGCCAGACGGCAAAACGGCTTCGGCGGTGGTGGTCTTGGCCATCGTCGGTTCTTTCACTTCGAGATCGTTGAGGCTTGCGCAGCCCAGGCTTCATAAAGTTCGTCGCGGGTGCGCAGCCCGGTCGCCGGCAGCGCATGGTTGACGATATAGGTCGCGCCGGAATGGCGGTTATCCCACATCGCCTGGTGTGCCTCCGGCAGGCCTTCCCACGGCACCACGGTCGGCTCGGTCACATCGAGCAACCCGGCGGCGACCATGTCGTTCATACGCGTCACCTCATAGGCGTTGCACAAATGCGTGCCCAGAATCTCGGCGGTCGGCATGATGATGCGCCGCTGCCGCGTCCACACCTGCGGCGCGTAGAAGTTATAGCGTTGCCCGGCCATGTCCTCGGCATAGACGATCCGCCCGGTGAACGGCTTGACCAGCGCGGAGGTGACCCCCAGCGTGTCCTGCCCAGCGCGTTCCAGCACGATATCCGGCGCTCCGCGCGGATTGTCGGGGGACTTGAGCAATTTGCCCACCGCCGAACCGAACGGCTTCAGCGTCTTGTCCTGGAATTCCCGCACCGCATCGCGGAACTTCTCGATGTCCTCGCGGGCGACCGGCAGGCGCGGCATGGTCTCGGGCCAATCGAAATTCGCCCCCTCGCGCCGCTTGATGCCTTCCAGACTGACCACACCTGCCACCGCATCCTCGAAGCCGAGCGAAAGGATGAATTCGCGCTGCCCGTCGGTGCTGGTCACAACCACCGTCCGCGCCCCGATGCCGCGCGCCGCCTCGATCATCTCAAGGCCGGTTTCATCGGCCAGCGCCGTGGAATTGGGGCCATAAAAGATCAGGATGGCTTCGCCGCCGCGCGCGCCGGCCTTTTGCAGCATCGCCTCCGCCGTTGACGCACCAGGCTTGCCCATGAAGCTGAGGTGATAGCCCGACGACGCGCCATAGAACGCCAGCTTGCCACCGTCGCCCAGCAACTGAAACGAGCGCGGGAACGACGTTTCGCCGGCGTGGCTGACGGCATAATCCGCCAGCTTGCCATTGTTGAGGCGCTTGTACTCGCCCAACAGCACCTCGCCTGCTGCCTCCCACGCCTGCGCTGCCGCGGCACCATCCGGCACCGGCGTATACAGCGCGGCAAAACGCGGATCGGTGCGGTCGATGGCGCCCACGGCGCCCTTCAGGCCAATGAATTCGGCACGCGCCGGGTTCGATACCAGCCCGGTCACCGCCAGCCCGCTGGCCTTTGACGACTTCAGCGCGTCCAGCCCGGTGCCGGTCGCCGAGCCTTCTATTAAGATGGTCTTGCCGCCGACGATTTCCAGCGTGGTGAACAGGCAGCGCACGATGGTGCCCAGGTTGAGAATATAGCTGCCAGCCTGTTCCAGCGTCAGGTCGCCGGGCACGCCATGCAACTGCGGCGCCTGCACGGTCAGGAACTGCGCGTGGCTGCCGGTCTTGGTCTCATACCCCTGGATGCTGAAATCGGCGAACATCGGGTCGCGGCCAGCGGCCGGACTCAACAAATCAGAAGTCCCCGAATAGACCGCGACCATGTCGCCGACCTTCAACCGGCCTTCGGCGCGCGCTTCGGAGCCCAGTGCCGCGATCAGCGCCAGACCGCCCGAACCGGTCGTCTGGAAATCCTCCTCATGCCCGTCGAAAGGCGACACGGGGATGCCGGTCAGCGCCCAGATGTCGTTGAAATTGACTTCGCTGGTCAGCAGATAGACGAGCGCTTCGGTCGGTTCCGGCGTTGGCACCGGCACGATCAGTTCGCGTTCATGCGTCGCCGGCTGGCCAAAGCGCGGTGCCCCGGTCTCGGCATTGCGGGCGATGCCAAAGGCATATTGATGCCCCGGAATCGCGGTGATGCCGGGGAAAAAGGCGGCACCGACGGGCAACAGGTCGCCCGCGGCCTCCAGCTTTTGAGCCTTGGCGTCATGCTCGCTGTCGATGAACACGCCATTGCGGCGGACCGGCAGCGGCGGGCTCTTCTTGTCGATGAACTCGCGAATGCCGGTCTTGCCGCCATCGGGGTCGACCACAGCTTCGGCGAACAATTGCCCCTCACGCGCCAGCCCGGCGGAAAGCCCCTGCTCCCAACCGGTGCGGATCGCCTCGATGGCGCGCATCCCCGCCTTGCCGCGGCCAGCCCATTCGAGCTGCGCCAAAATCCGCTGCACGAAATCATCGGCCAGCGCATCATCGAGATCGACATGCGCCGGCTGCTGCCAGGCACCCTTGGCGGCTTTCTTGCGCTCCATCCAGGTCCGCCCGAGCGCGCTCTGGTCACCGTGGCGCACGAATTCGCGCACCGCGGCATGCGCCAGCGACAGCGCGTCATCGGCGCCGGTCGCCAGTGTTTCGATCAGCCCGATCGCCAGCGCTGCCTCGCCATCGATGCTGCGACCACCCAAGATCAGGTCGAGCGCATCGCGCAACCCCTCAGGCCCGCGTTTTTCCGCGAGCAGGCGCGGCAGCCGCTGGGTGCCACCATAGCCGGGCAACAGCCGCAGCCGGATTTCCGGCTGGCCGAAACGGGCATGCGGCTCCGCCACCCGCCAATGGCAGGCGAGCGCAAATTCCATGCCGCCGCCGAGCGCGACGCCCTGAATGGCCGCCACGCACGGTTTGCCCATGCTTTCGATCTTGGCGAACGCCAGCTGCGCATTGTTGGGCAGGACCTTGGCTTCCTCCACCGTGTGGATTTCATCGAGGAACTGGCGAATATCGGCGCCCGCAACGAACGATGCCGTGCCGTCGCCGGTGAACACCACCGCCACCACATCATCGCGCCGCGATAGATGCTCGACCACGATCACCAGTTCATCGATGGCGCGCTCGTTGAGCGCGTTGACCGGCGGGTTGGTGACGAACACCGTCGCGACCTTCTGGCCGGGAGCGACATCATTGTATTGAATGCGGAAATAGCGATAGCGGTCGAAAATCTGCTGGTCTTCCGACAGGCTCTGCCGGCGCTGCCAGTCGCCGATCGCCTTGCGCAATTCGTCGAGACTCTCCGGGTTGCGCAGCGTCGTCACATCGCCGACGTCACCGCCCTCCACGATGGCGCGAACCATGCGGCGCATATATTTACCGCTGCGGGTTTCGGGGAACTGGCTGACCTGGATGAAATCACCCGGCACCGCGACGGCACCCTTTTCCTGGCGCACCAGGTCCGACAGCCGGCGGAAATCGTCGCGCGTCAGAACCTGCCCCGGCGAAGCGGTGACAAAGGCGATC
The DNA here is from genome assembly GCA_049318305.1 of Polymorphobacter sp. Lineage (GTDB taxonomy): Bacteria > Pseudomonadota > Alphaproteobacteria > Sphingomonadales > Sphingomonadaceae > Sandarakinorhabdus. The sequence goes on along the minus strand of JBMOGO010000052.1, from coordinate 221 downwards.
GGCGTCAACCCCTTTTCGCGGTGCGGCGCGCCCACGACGAGGACATTGCCGAGCGGTGAATCCGGGTCGAGCTGCTTGTCGCGCAGGATCGCGCCTTCGATTTCCTCGGTGCCCATGCGGTGGCCCGAAACGTTGATGACATCATCGGACCGGCCGTGCAGCGAGAAGCCTTCATCGGCATGGCGCACGGCGAAATCGCCCTGGGTATAGGCCCAGACGCC
>JBMOGO010000051.1:0-23259 GCA_049318305.1 Polymorphobacter sp. | reverse complement strand
GGAGGTCCCTTGAATTGCACGAAAACCATAACGCGCTGGGGGTAGCGCTCGGCCAAAAGCCGACACAACCCATCACCCTGGTTCGCCCGCACGCGGCACATCGTGCTGCCCGTTACTTTCTTGAAAAGTTTCCGGGTACTTCGATGTATGCCGTCAAGGCCAATCCGTCACCCGACCTGATCCGGTCGTTGTGGGACGCTGGAATCACGCATTTCGACGTCGCCTCGATCGCCGAAGTGCGTCTGGTGCGCAGCCTGCTGCCTACCGCCGTGCTGTGCTTCATGCACCCGGTGAAGGGCGAGGAAGCCATTGCCGAGGCCTATCATGTTCACGGCGTGCGCACCTTCAGCCTCGATTCGCTGACCGAGCTCGACAAGATCGTCACCGCCACCAACGCAGCCACCGACCTGACGCTGTGCGTCCGGCTGCGCGTGTCGTCGTCGCATTCCAAGCTCAGCCTGGCATCGAAGTTCGGCGTTGCTGCGGATGAATCGGCGCCTTTGCTCATGGCCACCCGCCAGGTCGCCGATGCGCTCGGCATCTGCTTCCACGTCGGTTCTCAGGCGATGAGCCCGCAGGCCTATGCCGAAGCGCTGGCACAGGTGCGTGCCGCGATCGTCGGCGCCGGCGTCACTGTCGATGTCGTCGATGTCGGCGGCGGCTTCCCGTCGGTCTATCCGGGCATGGAGCCGGGGGCGCTCGATGGCTATTTCGAGGTCATCAGCCGCGCCTATGAAGCGTTGCCGGTGTCATATTCGGCAGAATTGTGGTGCGAGCCAGGCCGGGCGCTGAGCGCGGAATATGCCAGCGTGCTGGTTCGCGTCGAAGCCCGCAAGGACGATGTGCTTTACATCAACGATGGTGCCTATGGTGCCCTGTTCGATGCAGCGCATGTTGCCTGGCGGTTCCCGGTCGAACTGGTTCGCGAAACCCCTTCGCGCGCCAAGACGATGGAGTTCAGCTTTTACGGTCCGACCTGCGACGACATGGACTTCATGCGCGGCCCGTTCGAGCTGCCGGCCGACACCAAGGCCGGTGACTACATCGAAGTCGGCATGCTCGGCGCTTATGGCTCCGCCATGCGCACCGGCTTCAACGGCTTCACCGCCGGCGCCACCGTCATCGCCCGCGATGAGCCGATGGACTCGGTGTACGGTGTCACGGAAGTGTCGCCGTCCAAGGTTATCGGTATCCGCTGAGTCTAAGGATTTCAGCATCCGCTAACCCCTGCCCCGGCATTGCCCGGGGCAGCACCTACCCGCTCGGCGCCGGAATGATCCGGCCGCGGGCGGCGCCGTTCGCGGCGCCGGGCCAGTGACACGCCACTGGAGGCAATATCATGACCGATCAAATCAACGCCCAGCGCAAGGCCGAGCTTCTTTCCAAGGTTGTCGAGCATATCGACATCCGCAGCTTCGACGCGCGCCCGATCATCGATGGCATGGCCAACATGAGCTTCACCTCGCGTGATCTCGCCCGCGCCACATCCATCTACAACCAGATGCTGTCGGACCCGGATTGCACTATCTTTCTGGTCATCGCTGGTTCGACCAGCGCCGGCGGATGCATGGACTTGTACGCCGAACTGCTGCGCAACAACATGATCGATGGCATCGTCGCCACCGGTGCCAGCATTGTCGACATGGATTTCTTCGAAGGCCTCGGCCACAAGCATTATCAGGCGCTCGACGTGCCCGATGACGACACGCTGCGCTCGCTGCTCATCGACCGGATCTACGACACCTATATCGATGAAGAACAGTTGCAGGATTGCGACCACACCATCCTCGAGATCGCCAACAGCCTGGAACCCAAGGCTTATTCGAGCCGCGCCTTCATCCGCGAGATGGGCAAGTATCTGGTTGAACACGGCAAGAAGGACAACAGCCTCGTCAAGCTCGCCTATGAGCATGACGTGCCGATCTTCTGCCCGGCGTTCGTCGATTCCAGCGCCGGTTTCGGCCTTGTCAAGCACCAGGTCGACCGCGCCAAGGAAGGCAAGCCGTACATGGTGCTCGATGCCATCGCCGACTTCCGCGAACTGACCGACATCAAGATCAAGGCCGGCACCACGGGCTTGCTCATGATCGGCGGCGGCGTGCCCAAGAACTTCATCCAGGACACGGTGGTTTGCGCCGAAATCCTCGGCCATGACGATGTGCAGGTCCACAAATATGCCGTGCAGATCACCGTGGCTGATGTGCGCGACGGCGCCTGCTCGTCATCGACGCTGCAGGAAGCCGCCAGCTGGGGCAAGGTCAACACCGGCATCGAACAGATGGTCTTCGCCGAAGCCGGCAGCGTCATGCCGCTGCTCGCCAGCGACGCCTATCATCGCGGCTTCTGGAAGACCCGTGCCAAGCGCGCGTGGGGCAAGCTGTTCGCCTGAGTGAAACCTCTCCCCCTGCGAGAGAGGGGTCACCTACCCAATTTGACACACCCCAGAAAACCAATAGACCCTCCGGCCACAAACCGGGGGGTCTTTTCACATGCACAGCCCAATTCTGCTGCCAGTCGTCGCACTTGTCGGCTGGACGCTCGTCATGCTGGTCTGGGCCACCATCGCCCGCTTTCCGGAACTCAAACGCCTCGGCGTCGACATCAACACGGTGCGGGGCAGCAAGCCCGGCGGCCTCGATGGCGTCGCCAGTGACAGCGCGCAGTGGAAGATGCACAATTACATGCATCTGACCGAACAGCCGGTGCTGTTCTATGCGGTTTGCGGTGTGCTGGCGTTGGCGGAGGCCGGCGGCGGACTCAACACGGCGCTGGCCTGGGGCTATGTCGGCGTGCGCATCGCCCATAGCCTGGTGCAGGCGACCAGCAATATCATCCGCTTCCGCTTTGCAGTGTTCGCGCTCAGCACGATCATCCTGATGATGCTGACCGTCCATGCTGGAATGGCCGCTGCCGGGATGCACCACCTGTAACCGAAAACCTGGATGGTGTTCAGCGACATCGCACTTTCAGCAATTCTCGTATCGCCAATGCAGTTTCTTGCCTTCGGCGACCTGTGCCACCGTTGTCGCGATGCGCTTTTCCCGAGTTGTGGGCTGTTTCGCGGTCACCACCCATTCGACATATTCGCGGCGAGCGCCCGGCGGCAAGGCGGCAAACCCCGCCACCGCCGCCGGCACCGCGGCCAGCGCCGCATCCAGATCAACGGGCGTATCGAGCGCCGGTTTGCTGCCTGGCGGCGGCTTTTTGGTTTTGGCGCCCGCCTTGGCGAGCACAATCGCCTGTGCCACCATCACCGCCAGCGCCGCTGCCTCCGGAACATCGGCAATGCTGGTCAGCTTGCCGAACTGGCCCATCGCTTCGGCGGACTTGTCGACCGCGGCCGCCTCGCGCTGCCAGAAACCAAAGGCGGCGTGCGCCTTGAACGCCGCCATGTTGGCGATCGGCGCGCCATCGAGCACAAAGAACGGCATGCTCCATTTGATCGCTTCATCCAGTTCCGGACAGGCGCTGTGCATTCGCTCGCGGATTGTGGCCAGGATCGGCTGCGCAAACGGCGGTGCCTTTCCAATATAGGCGGTAACCCGGTCATCCCTCGGCACGACATGCTCCTCCCCTGCCAGGCGGTATGGCTTGTCGCGCGCGGCGCTGCCGCCTATTCAGCCTGACAAAGGGGACAAAACATGCGATCCGAAATTCTGCAACCCGTTGCGGTGCTCATTCTCTGGTCACTGGTCATGTGGCTGTGGATGTACGCCGTCCGCCTGCCCGCGATAAACCGCTCCAGCCTCGATGCGAAAACCATGGTGGGCAGCACCGCTGCCGATCTCGATGTTGCCCTGCCCGCCAGCGTCCAGTGGAAAGCGCACAACTATAACCATCTGATGGAACAGCCGACGATCTTTTACGCAGCGGCACTGTTGCTGGCGGTCGCTTGGCAAGGCGATGGCATGAACGCCCTGATCGCCTGGGTCTATGTCGGGTTTCGCATCGTCCACAGCCTGGTGCAGGCAACGGTCAACCGCGTCGCGGTGCGCTTCGCCCTGCACTTCATCGGGACGATCCCGCTGATCATGCTGGCGGTGCATGGCGCTGCCGCGGTGTTCTGAACCTGTCATGGTCGGAGCGACAGGATGTTACCGCCGGAACGCCGCCACCAGTTCCACATGCGTCGACCAGCGGAATTGCGCCACCGGCCATAGCCGTTCCAGCCGATAGCCGCCCTTCACCAAAGTCTCCGCATCCCGTGTGAAGGTACTGGGATTACACGAGACGGCCACGACAAGCGGCACCTTTGACAGCGCCAGTTGCGCCGCCTGCGATTGAGCGCCCGCACGCGGCGGATCGAACACCACCGCTTCGAACCCGGCGAGTTCTTCCGCCGTCAGCGGCCGGCGGAACAGGTCGCGGTGCGCCGTCTGCACCGGGCGTCGCACCTGCCGCACCGCCGCCTCCAGCGCTGCCACCGCCGGCCCGGCCGCGTCCGCTGCCAGCACCTTTGCCCGCGCGGCCAGCGGCAGTGCAAAGGTGCCCAGCCCGCAAAACAGGTCCGCCACGCGCGCCGCATCGCCCACCGCTGCCAGCACCGCCGCGACCAACGCCGCCTCCCCCTCTCGCGTCGCCTGCAGGAACGGCGCCGGCGGCAACCCCACCGGCACGCCGCCCATCGCCAGCACCGGCAGCCGGGCCATCGCCACGGTTTCGACGCCGTGAGCACCCTCGATCGACAGCCGCGCCAAATCGTTCGCCGCGGCAAAATTGGTCAGCCGTTCGATATCCGGCAGGCGATCGGCAGTGATGTTCGATATCAGCACATCGACGCCGGTATCGCTCGCCGTCAGTGTCACCCCGGCGCCCTGGCCATCCTTCACCGCCACCTTCAGCAGCGCCCGCAACGGCGCGATCAGCTGGAAGAGTTCGGGCAGAAGCACTTCACATTGCACCAGATCGACGATCCGGTTGCTGCCTTCGGCATTGAACCCCAGCACCAGCTTGCCGCCGCGCTTGACGGCGCGCAGCGACGCCCGCCGCCGGCTTTTCGGCGGTGACAACGCCACCGGGCCCACCCATTCCGGCACCACCGCAACCGCTGCCAGCGAGCGCAGCATCCTGTCGGTCACGAACGTGCAATAGGCAGCGTCGGTGATGTGCTGCAACTGGCAGCCGCCGCAATCAGGCACATGCTGGCACGGCGGCGCGACATGGTTCGGCCCCGGTACGATAACCACCGTGTCGCCAGCAAAGCGCACCATGTCGCCGACGGCTGCGCCCAGCACGAAGCGACCATCCGCCGTCACGCCATCACCGCGCGCCGCCAGCCGCACAATCGGCACGGATTCGCTCATAATGCTGCCAAAACCTGCGGCAAAAGCGCTGCAATTTCGTCGGCAATCATCCCCGGACCGCCGCACAAACCTGCATCACCGTGCAGCCAAACCGCCGCACACGCCGCATCGAATGACGCCAGCCCCTGCGCCAACAGCCCGGCAATGATGCCTGTCAATGCATCGCCCGACCCAGCCGTCGCCAGCCAGGCCGCTGCATGGGTGTTGATGGCCACCCGGCCATCAGGCGCTGCAACGATGGTTTCAGGGCCTTTCAGCACCACGATCGCACCGCTGGATACCGCCGCCGCCTGCGCAGCCCCCACCCGATCGCCGCCGATGGCGCCGAACAAACGCGCGAATTCTCCTTCATGCGGGGTCACCACCAGTGGCGCACGCGCCCCGGAGAACGCGCCGGCACCGGGCACGCCCGCCCCCAAAGCCACAGCAAATGCCCCCGCATCAGCCACCACAGGCGTGTCACCAGCCAGCACCCGCGCCAGCCAGTCGCGGCCGCGCTGTCCATCGACCAGACCTGGCCCGATGGCGATGGCACCCAATCGCGGATCATTGAGCATCGCTGCGCCTTCCGCATCGCTCCGCCGCATGATCGCATCCGCCGGCCCGCCCGGCCCAGGCCCCGCCAGCGTCACCACGCCGGCGCCGCTGCGCAGCGCCGCCAGAGCCGTTAGCCGCGCCGCACCACCGCGCACTGCATCGCCTTCGACCACCAGCACCGCACCACGTCGATATTTGTGCGTGTCCACCGCCAGCGCGCTGCGCTGCGGCGGCGCAATCAGCGTCGCTCCGACGGCCGGAATTGCCACCCCGATGTCAGCCACCACCACCCGGCCCGACATCTGCCGCCCCTGCCCCAGCGCCTGGCCGCGCTTCATCGAGCCAAAACTGACCGTCAGGTCCGCCGCCAGAGGTGCGCCGAGCAGCGCCCCGGTCAACGCATCAACCCCGCTGGCGATGTCGATTGCCACCACGGTTTCAGCCGCGCCGCGTAACCTGTCGATCGCCGCTTGCACCTCCGCCGGCAGCGGGCGCGCCAGCCCGGTGCCGAACAGTGCGTCGATGATCAACGGCGCCGGCGCCGCATCGGGCAGGCTTTCCACCGGACCCGCCCAGCGTGCCGCCATAGTCGCCGCCGGTTCGCCGCGCGCTGGCCCTGCGGCGGCCACCCGAACCGCCACGCCGGCAGCTTGCAGGCCGAGCGCGACGCCATAGCCATCGCCGCCATTGTTGCCCGGCCCGCACAAAACCAGCGCCGTCTGGCCAGGGCAAAAGCGCAAGATCGCCGCCACCGCCGCCGCACAGGCGCGTTCCATCAACACCAACGCCGGCGTGCCAGCGGCAATCGCCGCCGCTTCGGCACTGCGCATCGCCGCAGGGGTGACAAGCGGCGGTCCTGGCGCAATCTTCAACATGGCGGGCTTGTCTTCATGGATGCGCGGTGTAACAAGCCCGGCCTGTCATGGCGCGTACCAAATTCATCCTGTTGTCGTTTATCGGCGTTGCGGTCGGCATCTCTGCCTGCGCGCCGTCGCCGCTGTATGTGCGCAGCAGCCGCATTGGCACCGTGGGGGAAATCCCCCGCGATGGCCGCGGCGAGCCGATCTGGGGCGCGATTCGCCAGCCGCCACCCAGCTCCGACGCCCCGGTGATGCCGCCGCGCGCCGGCATTCCGATCACGCCGCCACCGGGTTACTGACGCCCTATAACCCCAAGCGAAACCGCACCGCCCCGCCGGCATCCGGCGCCGCCCCGGCGATATGCCCTGGCTGTTCGCGCCAGAACAGCCCCAGCCCCAGCCAGCCGCCAGCCAGCGGCACACCATAGCCCAATTCCGTCGCAATCTCGCGGCCGCTTGGGCCAAAGCGCGCCGTTTCCGCGGTATCCGCGCCCAGCGCCAGTTCTGCCCAGCCCGCCGCGCGCAGCGGTTGCGCCACCGAAATCATCAACCGGTCGGCATCATCCAGCACGCCATCACGCGCCAGCGACAGCGTCGCTGCCGTTCCGGTCAGCCCATGCAAGCGCCGCAACAGCCCCTGCCCGCTCAGGTCGGCGCGGGTCTGGCCGATCTGCGCCTCGCCGGCCAGTGTCCAGCGCCCCATCGGCAGCGCAGCGCGCGCGCCGGCGGCCAGTGTTGTCGCGCCCCTCACACCGAAAGGCGCCGCCAGCCGCGAACCGAACATCGCCCCGAGCTCGGCGCGCATTTCGCCACTGAAACCCAGCTCAAAACCGCCGAAATTTCGGTCGATCCGCACCAGCGCCGTCGTCGCCCGCGCCGGATCGCGCCGCGCTCTCAACGTACTGTCACCCTCCAGCCGCGCTTCGCCGACCGCCGCGGTTGCCGTCCAGGCGCCGAAACGCTGCGCCAGCGCCGCCCCGGCAACATCGCGCGCCGCCATGAAACCATCGCTGCGACCGCCGACCAGCGACGCAAAAACGCCGCCACGCCCGCTCGCAGCGTCCGCCAGACCGGCGGCGGACTGCCCAAAGCCCAGCGCCGCGCTGCGATCCGGCGCCAGTTCGACCACCGCCCGTCCGCTCACCAGCGCATTGCGCCGACCCGCTGTGCTGTCGCCGGCTGCCAGCACCGCGCCGCGCCAACCCGTGTCGCGCCATGCCGCCGGCGCAGCGCCGCGCACGCCAAAGGCCAGCGACACCCCGCCGACGCCGCTCGCCTGTGACCGAACATCATCACCCAGCAACGTCGTCGCCAGCCGGCCCGCCGCCGCCCGGCGCAGCGATGCCGCCACATTCACCGCAAACGGCCGATCATAATCATCATGCGCGACTACCCGCGACAGCGCCGCCCCGGTGGCGCCGGCATCGCCGAGTGGCGCTCCAAGCGCACCGCCAAAGGCCGTCAACGGGTCCGCCACCTTCGCCACCGACAGCGACCCAACCGGCGCGAACGCCCGGGAGATGTTGAGCGCGCCGCGCCCATAGATCGCATCGGTGCCCGGCGCGCCCAGGTCGTCGGCAGTACGCAACAGGATATCGACGATCTGCACATTGCTGAGCGTCGGGAACGCATCAGCCAACAGCGCCGCCGCGCCGGAAATGATCGGCGCGGATTCCGATGTGCCGCTGTAAAAGAAAGCCGTGCCGACGTTGTCGAAACTGCGCACCCGGACGCCCAGCGCCACCAGATAGCTGGATGCCACGGCGCCGGCGCGATTGCTGAAACTGGCGATCGCCTGATTCTCGTCGATGGCACCAGCGACGATCAGCGTGCCAGGTGCCGCGGCCGCCAGCGCCGTCGAAGCAAACGGGTCGACTTCCGGGTTGCCGTCGTTGCCGGCAGAGATCACCACGACGGCCCCGGCGCGCGTCGTCCGTTCAATTGCGGCGCCCACCCCCGGCGTGACCGCCGGACCGCCCAGCGACATGTTGATGACCCGCGCCCGCGCCGTGGTCGCCACATCGAGCCCGGCCTCGATCGCAGTGCTGGAATAGCTGCAGCCTTCGGTCGTCGTGCAACTGCCAGGCCGGTCGGTGCGGATAGCCAGCAGCGTCGCGCCATAGGCGACACCGTGGATGCCAGTGTCGTTCTTTGCCGCCAGCAGGATGCCCGCCACTTCGGTGCCATGGCCGTCATCATCACCCAACCCGCGCGACCCGGCGGTATCGCGGCTAAGCGGCGAAATCCGCCCGGCGAATTCCAGGCTAGTGGCATCCACGCCGGAATCGATGACCGCGACGGTGACGCCATTGCCGTTCGCGCCGGCCTGATAGCCAATGATCGCCAGCGACGAGGTGACGGCGTTAGATCGCCGATACTCCGCCGTATCGAAGCTGGGGGTCGGTGTGGGTGTCGGAGTGGGGGTCGGTGTGGGGGTCGGCGTGGGTGTAGGTGTCGGCACCGGCGGCGCCGGGTTGGGGTTGACCCCGCCACCGCCACCGCACGCCGTCAGCAACAACAGCGCCGCAACGCCACTCGACCTACAAAAAACCGCCCGCAACCGCATGAAAACACCCCCAGCCACCGGGCTGCGCGCGCACTCTAGCGTATAAATTCGGCCGGAACAGTGCGCGGAATTTGCGTCAAACGCGCTCGATCCGCGAATTGGCCTTGGTATCGGGTAGCGAAATCGCCGCGATCAGCGCGACGGCGCACATGCCTGCCACATACCAGAAGAAGCCACTTTCCAGCCCCGCCGACTTGAACGCCAGCGCCACATATTCCGCCGAGCCGCCGAACACCGCCACCGCAATACCATAGGGCAGCCCGACGCCAAGCGCGCGCACGTTCGCCGGGAACATCTCTGCCTTCACCAGCCCGCTGATAGCGGTGTAGCAACTCAGCACCATCAACGCCGCCATGATGAGGATGAAGCCGGTCAACGGGTCGCTCACCGTGCCGATCGCCGTCATCGCCGGCACTGTGAGCAGCGTGCCGAGCAGCCCGAAAGTGATCAGCAGCGGCCGCCGTCCGATGCGATCGGACAGCGCGCCGACCAGCGGTTGCAACAGCATATAGCCCACCAGCGCCAGTGCCGAGATGCTGGTTGCCTGCGGTTTGCTCCAGCCGGCCGACAGCACGAGGTATTTCTGCATGTAGGTAGTGAAGGTGTAAAAGGCCAAACTGCCCCCCGCCGTCAGCGCCAGCACCGTCAGCAGGGCGCGCGGATGCTGCAAGAGCCGCCGCATCAGGCCCTGGTGCTGCGCCGCATCGACCGACTTGAAAGCATCGGTTTCGACAAGACTGCGCCGCAGGAAGAACACCAGCACCGCGCAGGCCGCACCGAACACAAACGGCACCCGCCACCCCCAGGCGTTCAACTGGTCCTCGCTGAGCAGCGCCTGCATCACCACCAGCAGCCCCAACGCCAGCAACTGCCCTCCAATCAGCGTGACATATTGAAAGCTGGCAAGGAAACCGCGCCGGCGTTCTTCCGCCACTTCGGCCATGAAGGTTGCCGATGCGCCATATTCACCGCCGACCGAAAGCCCCTGCACCAACCGCGCCAGCAGCAGCAGGAGTGGTGCCACAATGCCCACCTGCGCATAGGTCGGCGATATGGCGATCATCAACGAGCCAAAGCACATCATCGCCACCGACAGCGTAAGCGCCGCCTTGCGTCCCTTGCGATCGGCATAAATCCCCAGGATCCAGCCACCGATCGGTCGCATCAGGAACCCCACGGCGAACACCGCGGCAGTGTTCAGCGCCTGCGCGAGTGCATCGCCCTTGGGGAAAAAGCTCGGCGCGAAATACAGAGCGAACGCCGAATAGGCGTACCAATCATACCATTCGACGAGATTCCCCGCCGAACCTCCTAGGATCTGCCGTGCCTGTGACGGCTTTGCCGTTGTTGGTGACGGCTTTGCCGTTGTTGGTGACGGCTTTGCCGCTGCTGGTGACGACGGCGCCGCTGCCATCAGCGCGCGATCGGAACGCCGGTTTCCGGCGCCGGTGCCGGGGCGGGAGCCGCTGCGGGTGCGGCCGGCAGCGCGCCGGGCAGCAGCGGCACCGCGCCGCCAGCAGGTGCTGTCGCCGGTGCGGTGGCCGGTGCAGTAACCGGTGCAACCGTCTTCACCAGGCTGGTATCGACCGCCTTGGGCTTGTTGGTGCCAGCCGCCAGCACGGCGAGCACGATCGATGAACCGATGAACAGCGTCGCCAGCACAGTTGTAGAGCGCGTCAGCAAGTTTGCTGCACCGCGCGCCGACATGAGGCCACCGCCCGTACCGCCGCCGATACCAAGCCCGCCGCCTTCGGAGCGCTGCAACAGGATGACGCCGACAAGGCCTATGGCGATGAGTGTATGGACGATTAGCAGGAAGGTGATCACGTCGGGTTATCTTTCGGGCGGGCAATGCAAGCGCGCGATGTAGCGATGCCGGGGCGGAAGGGCAACGCCTAGCCTCCCCTTACTTCTCCCCCCGCCTGCGGATGAGGTGTCAGGCCCGCGCAATCGCCAGCAAACTCGCCGCAGTCAAGCTCGCCCCGCCGACCAGCGCGCCGCCGACATCGGCCTGCCCCAGCAGCAGCGCGGCATTCTCCGGCTTCACCGACCCGCCATACAGGATCGCCGTCGCCTGACCGGCCGCGCCAGAGCGTTCCACCAGTTGCGCCCGGATGAAGCCGTGCATCGCCGCCACCTCTGCCGGTGTCGGCGTGCGCCCGGTGCCGATCGCCCAGACCGGTTCATAGGCAATGATGATGCCATCCAGACTATCCGGAACCGACCCCGCCAGTTGCGCACCGACCACCGCTTCGGCTTGCCCGGCATCGCGCTGCGCCTCGGTTTCCCCCACGCAGACGATCACCCGCAGCCCCGCCGCGCGCCCGGCCAGCGCCTTGGCACGCACCTCGGCATCGGTCTCGCAATTGTCGCTGCGCCGTTCGCTATGGCCGACGATGACGAACCCAGCACCGCAATCGGCCAGCATTGCCGCTGACACACAGCCGGTGTGCGCACCCGCAGCCGCCGCATGACAATCCTGCCCGCCAATGACCACGGATCCGCCCGCGACCTGCACGGCGCGGTCGATCAGCGTGAACGGCGGCGCGATCCATAGTGCCACCCCGGCCTCGGCCATGGCTGCAATCTCCGGCAGCGCCGGCGCCAGCCCGTTCATCTTCCAGTTTCCGACGATCAGCGACATTATGGTGAACTCCGAGAGCGGCGTGGTGCGCGCCGCCTTGTGGCAACCCCACAGCGTCGTTACAACCCGCCACCAATTCGCTTTTCGGTGTCCAGGCTTTCATGATCACATTCATTCGTCGCTGGTTGACCAGTTGGCCCGTCATTATCCTGCTCGGCTTGGTGCTGGTGGCCTTTGCCGTCACCGGCATCGGCGACCCCTTCGCCGGCGGCGGTCCTGCCGGATCGGTTGCCAAGGTCGGCGACAAGGTGATCAGCGAGCCCGACCTGCTGAAAGCCTTTGACCGCATTGTCCGCAACGCCCGCGAGCAGAATCCGGCGCTCAGCCAAACCGAATTCGCCAAACAGGGCGCGGTCAGCGCCGCCGCGCAGCAACTGATCGGCCAGACCGCACTCGAACAACTCGCCGCCAAGGCCGGCATCAGCGCGTCGGACCGCAGCATCGGCGCGCTCATCGCCGGCATCCCGGCCTTTCAGTCGGGTGGCAAGTTTGACGATGCAACCTATCGCCGCGTCATCGCCGAACAGCGCCTGTCGGACCGTGAACTGCATGATGGCATCCGCGGCGATCTGGTGCGCAAGCAGTTGCTGACCCCCGTCACAGCGGCGCTCGGCGTGCCGGCTGATATGGCCAAGCCCTATGCGCAGATGATGGTCGACATGCATCGCGGCGGCGTCGCCATCGTGCCGCTCGCAGCCACCGCGCCACCGACCGAGGCCGAAATCACCAAATTCTATGCCGCCAATGTGGCGCGCTTCACGCTGCCTGAACGCCGCGGCTTTCGCTACGCATTGATCGACAGTGCCGGCATCATTGCCAAGGTCCCGGTCAGCGAGGCAGATATTGCCGCAGCCTTTGCCAAGGACCCGGCGAAATATGGCGCCGCCGCCACCCGCAAGCTGCAACAGGTAGTGGTGCCTGATGAAGCCAAGGCCAACGCCATCGCCGCCGCCGCCAAGACCGAAAGCTTCGCCGCCGTGGCGCAGCGTCTCGCCGGCTTTGGCGCTGCCGATATCGAGCTTGGCGAGCAGAACCGCGCCGAATTCGGCAAGGCAACCAGCACCACCGTCGCCGATGCCGCCTTCACTGCACCGATGGGCGGCATCACCGCCCCGATCAAGACCGCCTATGGCTGGCATGTCGTTCGCGTCGAAGCGCTCGGCGCCAGCGGCAAGACACTCGCGCAGGCCCGCCCGGCGATCGAGGCCGACCTGCGCACTCGCGTCGGCAACGCCGCCATCGCCGAGTTGGTCGCCCGCATCGAAGACGGTGTCGACGCCGGCAAAAGCTTTGCCGACCTGGCGCGCGATAATGGCCTGAGCATCCTGACCCAGACCCCGGTCACCAAGGAAGGCACCGCGTTGAACGTGCCGCCGCTGGCCGGCGCCCCGGCGCTGATCGCTGCCAAGGCGTTCCGCCACGAACCCGGCGACGGCGCCGCGGTGGAGGAGTTCGACAAGGGCCGCCTCGCCGTCATCGAGACCATGCAGGTGCTGCCATCGGCGCCGCAACCGCTGGCCGGCGTCCGCGCCTTTGCCATGGCCGGTGCTGCCCGCGACAAGGCGCTCGCCGCCGCGCGCGGCAAGGCCGATGCAGTGGTCGCTGCGGTGCGCAAGGGCGCTGACTTCGCCGCCGCCGTCGCTGCGCAGGGCCTTGCCGCGCCGCAGCCGCTGCAAGGCCGCCGTATCGACGTGACGCAGCAACAGGAAGTGCCGCCGGTGGTGCAGGCATTCCTCAACACCCCGGCCAAGACAGTGCAGGTGCTGCCCAGCCCGCAAGGCTGGGTGCTGATCCACACCGCCGCCATCGAACGCGGCGATCTTTCCGCCGTGCCGGGCCTGCTCGATGCCGGCCGCCGCGAACTCGCCAGCCAGATTCCGGAGGAATTTGCCGCCGCTTTTGCCGCTGCCGCCGAAAAATCCGTCGGCGCCAAGCGCAACGAGGCGACCATTGCGGCCATCACCAAGCGCCTGTCCGGGCTGGACAGCGCCAGTCAGTGACGTGACCGAATTTGGAACCCTGCTGCCGGCGCGCGCCGATTTCGACGCTGCGCTCTCCGTCGGCCGCGCACAACTGGTATGGACGCGGATTGTCGCCGATACTGAAACCCCGGTATCAGCGATGCTCAAGCTGGGCGCTGAACAAAGCGGCAGCTTCCTGCTCGAATCGGTTGAAGGTGGCCAGGTGCGCGGCCGTTATTCGCTGCTTGGGCTCGATCCCGATCTGGTCTGGCGCGCGCATGGCGACACCTCGGAGATCAACCGCCACTGGCGCAGCGATCGCAGCGCCTTCACGCCGCTGCCGGATGGTGCGCTGGCGGCCTTGCGCGGCCTCGTCGCCGAAGCGCGTGCCGATGTTCCCGCCGAACTGCCCCCGGCATTGGCCTGTCTTGTCGGCTATATCGGGTATGAAGCCGTGCGGCTGGTCGAACCCAGTGTGCCCGCCAACACGCCCTCGCCGCTCGGCCTGCCCGACATGGTGTTCGTGCGGCCGACGCTGATCCTGGTGTTCGACCGGTTGAAGGACGAACTGTTCATTGTTGCACCGGTGTTTGCCGATGCGCCGGTGGCGTATCCGGTAGCGGTGGAGCGGATCGAGACGGCGCAGGCCCGGCTGGCGCAGCCGTTGCCGGGGCGGGGCATTCTCGCGACAGACCTGCCCGATGGCACGCCCACGCCGTTGGTCGACGCTGCGCGCTATGCCGAAATGGTGGCGCGCGCCAAGGATTATATCTTTGCCGGCGACGTCTTCCAGGTCGTGCTGGCACAGCGCTTCAGCGTCGAATTCCCGCTGCCGCCGTTCGATCTGTACCGGGCGCTGCGGCGCATCAATCCGTCACCTTTTCTCTATTTCCTCGATCTGCCGGGCTTTGCCATCGTCGGCTCCAGCCCGGAAATCCTGGTACGGGTGCGTGATGGCGACGTCACCATCCGCCCGATCGCCGGCACAAGGCCCCGCGGCCGCGACGCGGTAGAGGACGCCGAAAACCGCGCCAGCCTGCTCGCAGACGCCAAGGAACAGGCCGAACACCTGATGCTGCTCGATCTGGGCCGCCACGATACCGGGCGTGTGTCATTGCCCGGCACGGTGACCGTCACCGATCGCGCCGGCGTGGAGTTCTATAGCCATGTCATGCACATCGTCTCGAACGTGCGCGGGCGGCTCGATCCGAAATTCGATGCGGTCGATGCCCTGCTGGCGGGTTTCCCGGCCGGCACTGTTAGCGGCGCGCCCAAGGTGCGCGCCATGCAGGTCATCGCCGAACTGGAGCCCGAAGCCCGCGGTGCCTATGCCGGCGGCGTCGGCTATTTCAGCCCCGACGGGTCGATGGATTCGTGCATCGTGCTGCGCACCGCCGTCGTCAAGGACGGCACCATGCATGTCCAGGCCGGCGCCGGCATCGTCGCCGATAGCATCGCCGAATATGAACAACGCGAGTGTGAAGCCAAGGCCGGCGCGTTGATGGCCGCGGCCCGCGAAGCGTTGAAAGCCGCCGCTGCGCCGGGGTTCGGCCAATAACCTGGCCCGCCACGGCAATCGTGCTGCGACCGCATCGCCACTGGCAAAGCACCTGCCGCTGCCCCACACGACCGTTGCACAACCGGAGTAGTACCATGCCGAAAGCCACCTGGAACGGCGTCACCATCGCCGACAGTACCGACACCGTCGTTGTGGAGGGCAATCACTATTTTCCGCTTGATGCCATTGACCCGGCGCTGCTGAAGCCGAGCAGCACCACCACGGTCTGCGGCTGGAAGGGCACCGCCAACTATTATACGCTGGTTGCCGGCGGCGCCGAAAACCCGGATGCAGTGTGGTATTATGCCGACCCCAAGGACGCCGCCAAGGCTATCAAGGGCCGCCTCGCCTTTTGGAAGGGCGTCAAGGTGGCGTGACGACCGGCGTCGCTTGCGCTAACGCAGCGCCATGATCCTCGTCATCGACAATTACGACAGTTTCACCTTCAACCTGGTGCATTACCTGCTAGAGCTTGGAGCCGAGACCGAGGTGGTGCGCAACGACGCGATCACCGCGGCGCAGGCCATCGCCATGCGCCCGCAAGCTGTGCTGCTGTCCCCGGGACCCTGCACGCCCAACGAAGCCGGCGTATGCCTTGACCTCATCGCCGCCGCCGCCGCTGCTCGCCTGCCGCTGCTGGGTGTCTGCCTGGGGCACCAGTCGCTGGGCCAGGCCTTTGGTGGCACCGTGGTCCGCGCGCCGCAGGTGATGCACGGCAAGACCAGCGCGATGACTCACGACGGCACCGGCGTCTTCACCGGCCTGCCATCGCCGTTCGAAGCGACGCGCTATCACTCGCTCATCGTGCGCGACGATGATCTGCCCGAATGCTTTGCCGTCAATGCGCGCAGCCCCGATGGTCTCATCATGGGCAT
Source organism: Polymorphobacter sp. (assembly GCA_049318305.1). GTDB lineage: Bacteria > Pseudomonadota > Alphaproteobacteria > Sphingomonadales > Sphingomonadaceae > Sandarakinorhabdus. The sequence continues at coordinate 6,956 of JBMOGO010000051.1, read as the reverse complement.
GCGCCACAGGGAATTGCCCCTGCACGGCGTGCAGTTCCACCCTGAAAGCATTGCAACCGAGCACGGCCATGATCTGCTGGCAAACTTCATGACGCTTGCGGGCATTGCGCCGCGCCGGCTCGCCGCCGCCGCGTGACGCTGCCCGATCCGTCACGGCCGCTGGCACCAGACGCCGCCGCCGACGCCTTTGCTGCCATTCTTGACGGCAAGATCGCCGATGACGCGCTCGCCGCCTTCCTCATTGCGCTAGCGGATCGCGGCGAAACCGTCGCCGAAATCGTCGCCGCCGCCACCGCGATGCGGCAGCGGCAACGCGATGCGCTCGACTGTCCCGATGCCATCGATGTCTGCGGCACCGGCGGCGATGGCAAGCACAGCCTTAATGTCTCCACCGCCGTCGCGCTGGTCGTCGCGGCCTGCGGCGTAAAGGTTGCCAAGCACGGCAACCGCGCTGCTTCGTCTGCAAGCGGCGCCGCCGATGTGCTGGCGGCGCTGGGCGTGCCGGAACTGCCGGTGGAGAGGCTCGGGCCCTGCCTTGACGATGTCGGCATCACCTTCCTCCATGCCGCCCGGCACCACCCAGCCATGGCCCGCGTCGCGCCCGTGCGCCGGGCGCTGGGCCGGCGAACGATCTTCAACTTGCTGGGGCCGCTGGCCAACCCGGCGGGCGTCCGGCGGCAACTGGTCGGCGTGTTCGCGCCGAACTGGACGGTGCCGATGGCGACGGCGCTGGCGGCGCTCGGCTCGACCCGCGCCATGGTCGTCCACGGCGATGGCTATGACGAACTGACCGTCACAGGCCCCAGCGCCTATACATTGGCGGATGCCGGCATCACCACTGGCAGCATCAGCCCCGCCGAACTCGGCCTAGCCACCTTCGATGCCGCTGCCCTCACCGGTGGTGACGCGGCGCACAATGCCGCCCGGCTTTGCGGGTTGCTGGCGGGGGAAACCGGCGCCTATCATGACATCGTCGTCCTCAACGCCGCCGCCGCCTTGACGGTCGCCGACGCGGCGCTGCCTCTGACAGCCGCAGCAGCAAGGGCGCGCGCTGCCTTGGCAAGCGGCGCCGCGCAGGACATTCTCTCCCGCTGGAGTGCGTTTCGATGAGCGATACACTGGCGGAAATCTGCGACCATAAGCGCACGCTGGTCGCTGCCGCGCGCGCCGCGCGCAGCCTCGCCGACCTGGAGGCCGCTGCTGCCGCCGCCGATTCGGTGCGTGGCTTCATCGCCGCCATCCACGCGGCGCATGCCGATGGCCGCTTTGCCCTCATCGCCGAAATCAAGAAGGCCAGCCCGTCCAAGGGCCTGATCCGCGCCGATTTCGAGCCGGCAGCCCTGGCGCGCGCCTATGCCGCCGGCGGCGCCACCTGCCTGTCGGTGCTCACCGAGGACCGCTGGTTCCTGGGCGGAGACGCCTATCTGATGGCGGCTCGCGCCGCCTGCACCCTGCCCGTCATCCGCAAGGATTTCATTGTCGACCCCTGGCAGGTCATCGAGGCGCGCGCCATCAATGCCGACGCGGTGCTGCTCATCATGGCAGCCCTCTCCGATGCGCAGGCCGCCGAGCTCGAAGCCGTCGCCATCACATACGGCCTCGACGTGCTGGTGGAGGTGCACAACGCGGCGGAACGCGACCGTGCGCTCCGCCTCAAGACCCCGCTGCTCGGCATCAATAACCGAAATCTCAAGACGTTGGCGGTCGATCTTCAGACCTCGTTCGAGCTTGCCGGTACGCCCGGCCGCACGCTCGTCGGCGAAAGCGGCCTGTCGGGGCCCGGTGACCTGACCCGCCTGGCCGCCGTCGGCATCAAGACTTTCCTTGTGGGCGAATCGCTGATGCGGCAGGCCGATGTCACCGCGGCAACCCGCACCCTGCTCGGGCTGGCCGCATGACACTCACTCATCTTGATGACCAGGGCGCCGCGCGCATGGTCGATGTCTCCGCCAAGGCCGCCACGCGCCGCGAAGCGATTGCAGAGGGCTTCATCACCATCGCCGAACCGGCACTGGCCGCCATTCGCAGCCAGGCGGTTGCCAAGGGCGATGTGATTGCCGTCGCACGCATCGCTGGCATCATGGCGGCCAAGCGCACCGCCGACCTGATTCCGTTGTGCCATCCGCTGCCGATCGATGCCGTCAGCGTTGATCTGGTCATCGAAGCTAATGGCATTCGCGCCGTGGCCAGTGTCATCACAACCCATGGCACCGGCGTTGAAATGGAGGCGCTTACTGCGGTTTCGGTGGCGCTCTTGACCATCTACGACATGGCCAAGGCGATGGATCGCGGCATGGTGGTGTCGGGCGTGCGGCTGCTCAAGAAATCCGGCGGCCGATCGGGTGACTGGCAGGCGGCCTGATGACGGCGCTACTCGATGTCGATGCCGCGCTGGCGCAGTTGCTGGACGGCGTGGCCGCACTGGCGGCCGAAGATGTTGCGCTTGATACCGCGCGCGGTCGCAGCCTGGCCGCCGATGTAACGGCGCCACTGACCCAGCCCCCGTTCGCTGCGTCCGCCATGGACGGTTACGCCATCCGCTGGGCCGACATGCCGGGGCCATGGCAGGTGGTGGGCGAATCCGCCGCCGGGCGCGGTTGGACCGGCATGCTTGGCACCGGCCAGGCCGCGCGCATCTTCACCGGCGCGCCGGTGCCCGCCGGCGCCGACACGGTTGTCGTGCAGGAGGAAATCACCTGCGCCGACGCGATTGCAAAGCTGTCCGGCGAAGGCCCGCCGCGCCTGGGCGCCCATATCCGCAAGGCCGGCCAGGATTTTGCCAAAGGCGATCTTCTCGCCCGCGCCGGCGACCGGCTGAACCCGGCGCGCATCGGGCTGATTGCGGCCGCCGGGCATGGCAGCGTTGCGGTCGTCCGCCGCCCGCGCGTTACCCTCATCGCCACCGGCGACGAGCTGGTGTCGCCCGGCACCAAACCCGGTCCGGACCAGATCATCAGCTCGAATGGCGTCATGCTGCGCGCCCTGTTCGAAGCCGCAGGGGCCATCGTCGATGACCCCGGCATTATCCCCGACCAGCGGGAGGCGCTGGCAACCGCGCTGGCCGGCGCCCGCGGCGATCTGATCGTGACCATCGGCGGGGCTTCGGTTGGCAACCATGATCTCGTCGTGCCGGTGCTGCGCGCGCTTGGCGCGCAGATCGATTTCTGGAAAATCGCCATGCGTCCCGGCAAGCCGATGATCGCCGGGCGTCTTGGCGACCGCCGCGTTATCGGTCTGCCGGGGAACCCGGTGTCAGCCTATGTCTGTGCGCTGCTGTTCGTGGTGCCGTTGCTGGCCCGGCTGGGTGGTCGGGCGGCCGGCTTGCCACTACGCCGCCTGCCACTGGCAGCGCCGTTGCCGGCCAATGGCGCACGGCGCGATCATTTGCGCGGGCGGTTGGTCGCTGGCGGCGTGGAGGCCTTTGCATCACAGGATTCAGCACTGCTCGGGCGACTTGCCGCGGCCGATGTGCTGATCGTGCGAATGCCCGGCGCTGCGGGCGCAATGGCGGGCGAAATGGTCGATTGCATCGCGCTTGACAGTATCGGGGATGTTTCCTAAACGTTCCGCATGTGTTCCTCACAGGGGGTAACGATGCTGACGCGCAAGCAACAGGAACTGCTGACATTCATCGATGATCGGCTGCGGTCGGACGGGGTGTCACCTTCGTTCGAGGAAATGAAGGATGCGTTGCAGTTGCGCTCCAAATCTGGCGTTCACCGCCTGATCAATGCGCTGGAGGAACGCAGCTTCATCCGCCGCCTGCCCAACCGCGCCCGCGCGCTGGAGGTGTTGCAGATGCCCGAGGCGCTGCGCGGCAAGCCGGCGCTCAGCCTGGTGCCATCGGCCCCCGCACCGCGTCCGCCGGTACAGGCGATGATCGCCGCGAATGACACGATTGTCGTACCGCTGCATGGCCGCATTGCCGCTGGCCTCCCCATGGAAGCGCTGGAAAGTGATCGTTCGCTGTCGGTGCCTGCCGCGTTGCTGGGCCCGGGTGATCATTATGCGCTCGAAGTGTCAGGTGATTCGATGATCGACGCCGGCATTTTCGACGGCGATTACGCGCTGATCAAGCGTTGCAACGACGCCCGCGACGGTGACATCGTCGTCGCTTTGATCGACAATGACGAAGCGACGCTGAAGTATCTGCACCGCGAAAAGAATATCGTTCGGCTGGACCCGGCCAATGCGCTGTTCGAACCGCAGCGCTATGCGGCCAGTCGCGTCCAGGTGCAGGGCAAACTCGCCGGCCTGCTGCGCCGCTACCATTGATCAGCGCGTGAAGGCACGGCTCAACTATGTCGAACTGGCGGTGGGTGACATCGCTGCCGCCAGCGCCTTCTACAGCAAGGCCTTTGGCTGGGCGCTGACCGATTTCGGCCCCACCTATGCCGCGACCACGACTGGCGACACCGATATCGGCCTGCAAGGCGATGCCGCGGAATCCCGTCCGGTGCCGCTGCCGGTCATCGAAGTCGACGATCTCGAAACTGCACTCGCCCAGGTTCATGCTGCCGGTGGCACGCTCGTAATGCCGATTTTTGCCTTTCCCGGTGGCCGCAGATTTCATGCGACAGATCCGGCCGGAAATGAGATCGCGGTCGCGCAACCCGACTGATTAGAAGGAAACAGTCGCCTCGCGCAGTATCGAGCCGCGCGCCCAGCCCGATCCCGCGGGCGCCTGTGGCCGCCACGGATGATCGCCTATCCGGTCATTCGCCGCATCCACTTGGCCCGACCCCAACCAGACTGCCACTGCGCCGGTCTCCGCCAGCGCCGTACGATCGAACTTGCGCCAGCGCGGTACGCACCAACGCGGCAGGCGCCGATCCGAAACAATGATATCGGCCGCCGCGCATGCCGGCTCGAAGCTGGACCGATCGACATAATCCCGTGACAGCGTCGCCAGCAGCCGCCAGGTGCGACCGCCCCTGCGGATGCTGCTCACACAGGTATCGGCGCTGCACGCCATGCCGGGCAGCACGGCAAACTCCGTCTCTCCTGCCGCCGCCACACTATCCCCCCACATATCGCGCAGGAAATCGCCGGTGCGCGGCCGCAGATAAGCCAGCCGTCCGTCCGGCAATCGCAGCGCCGCATGGCGCCCGTCCGCGCTGATCAACAGGTCGGGCGGCGCCGCCTGCAGCGCCAGCACCAGCCCCAGCGACGCAACCCCGGCACCCCACCAGCGCAGCCGCGTTCGCCACAGCGCCAGCCACAGCCCACCGGTGAGAATGAGCGCATATGCTTCGACCGGCATCGCCGGCAGCCGGACGACTGCCCCCGGCAAAACAGTTGTCGCTTCGGCCAACGCAACAAGCCAACCCATCGACCAGCCGACCGCCGGCCAGACCAGCGCCCCCACTCCCAGCGCTTCGGCCAGCAGCGCCAGGATGAGCAGCGGCATGAGGACGAAGCTGGAAAATGGAATCGCCACCAGATTGGCCAGCACGCCATAAAGCCCGGCCCGGTTGAAATGAAACAGGCCGATCGACGACAGCGCCAGTTCGGCAACCAGCCCGCTGACAAGCAAGGATGCGCCATTGCGCCCGATGCGGCGCGGCCAGCCTTCATCCTCTGCCGGTGTCGTCAACCAGCGACCGAGCCGCGATTCGTACAAAGCGACGATGGCGATGACCGCCGCGAACGACAGCTGGAAACTCGGGCCGAGCAACGCTTCGGGCCGCACCGCCAGGATCAGGAACACCGCTGCCGCCAACAGCCGCAGCGAGAACGCTTCGCGGCCGATGACCATGCCGAGCAGCACGATGAGCGTCGCCAGGATGGTGCGCACCGTCGGCACCTCGGCACCGGCCAGCAGCGTGTAGCCGACACCCACCAGCGCCGCGATGCCGACCGCAATCGTCTTCACCGGCCAGCGCAGCGCAATATGCGGCACCATCGCTAGTGACCGCCGCACCAGGAAGATCGTGCCGCCTACCACGACCGCGATGTGCAACCCGGAAATCGACAATAGGTGCGCCAGCCCCGAATCGCGCATCGCCTGCGCCGTTTCGAGCGGAATGGCGCCCTGGTCGCCGGTCACGAACGCCGCAGCAATCGCACCGCCCTGCCCCGGTACCGCGGCGATGATCCGCGCCGTCAACGCAGCGCGCGCTGCCCCCAGCCACGCCAGCGCGCCGGCCGGCGGCGAGCCTGCAGCGGTTATGCGCAGCGGTCCCATGGGAAACCCGGTCGCCCCGATGCCGGCAAACCAGGCCCGCCTGGCAAAATCATAACCTCCCGGAATGGCAGCGCCGGCCGGCGGGCTGAGCATGGCGCGCACAGCGATGCGGGCGCCGGGAGCAAGGCCGATCGGCGGCGCGCCGCGGATGGTCAGGCGCACACGCGGCGGCAACCCCGTTACCGCGTCGGGCGCGACCAGCAAACGCAACTGGTCACGGTCGGCGCGGATTTCCACAGCTTCGACAACCCCGGTCACGACCCTGACGGTGCGCGCGGCAAGCACCGGGTGCGCGACGCGCGCCGATCGCCACTCCGCCACGCCCATGCCGGCCAGCGCCAGCAACGCCGCTACCGCCAATGGCCGCCAGCGCAGGATGGTGCCGCCCAGTGCAAGGCCGGCCACCGCCACTGCCAGCGCCAGTCTCTGCGACTGCCATGGCAACAGGAACCACGCCGCCACCCCGGCCGCGAACGCCACCGGCAGCCAAAGTGCCAGCGAATCGCGTTCGGCATCGACAAAGGCCCACCAGCGCGCCGCAACCGCCACGCCCGACGCGGCTTTTACCGGTCCGGCGCTTCTGCTAGTCACCCCGGCAATCGGCGTAGCCATCTGTTTGAATTCGCCCCGAACCAACCCTTCGTGGCACCCACCTGCCATTAACATTGGACAGTTTCATCATGGGCGCAAGCCAGACACAACAAGCGCGCGCAAGCCAAACCCCGGAAACCGGCGTCGTCACTCGCTTCGCCCCTTCACCGACCGGGTT
>JBMOGO010000050.1:0-23570 GCA_049318305.1 Polymorphobacter sp. | reverse complement strand
AGCGCGATTCGGCCAAGCGGTCGGGCATTTTCCACCACCTGATCACCCTGCCGACCTATCACACCGCCGCACTATCCACCGACAATCTGGCGAAAGAGTATTTCGGCGACGCGGGCATGCTTGGCTATGTAAAGAACGTCCAGCGCGCCGAAATCCGCCAGGGCATCGCCTGTGTGAAGCACCAGAACATGTCGGGGTCAGACCTTGGCGATGATCACAAGGAATATTTCGCCGGTGAGGCGGCGCTGAAGGCAGGCGGCGCGCACAACACGATGAACCAGTTTGCGGCGTAGCGCCGCGAGCGCGCAGCGAAAGCTGCGCGCCGACAGGCGCAAGCCCGGCCGGCGAGGCAGCGCAGCCTTCCTGCGCTGAACTCGTCCGACGTCAGCAGGGGCTTTGCCCCTGCCCTTTTCCCTCACTCGCGAATTTCCCCGCCCAACACCCGCTCAATCATCCGGCATTTCCACACACCCCGGATCCACCATCCCAACCACGCGCGCCGCAGCGCGCCGGGCAAATCGCAAGGTTTCAACCTTGCGCCGTGCCGCATTGAGCGCGACCCAAGGCGCCGGTCGCAATTCTTCCGCATCGAAGCGATCAGCAACGAGCAGCCCCGTTCGTTCGGGGGCGAAGGCAGCGGTAGCGAACAGACCCAGCGGGAACCCCGCCGGCACGGCCCAGAAAAAGCGATCACAATAGTCGAGATATTCAGGCCATTTCCGGTCACCGCGCAGATCGGCCAGCGAGACCTTGATCTCGACGATCGTCAGCCGGCCCTGCGCATCGATCCCCATGATATCGGCGCGGCGGCCATTGCCCAACGGCACTTCGGCCAGCGGCGCAACCCCGGCGCGCACCAGCAAGCGACTGGTTCCCCTCACGACATCGACCGCTAGCAGTCGGTCCCGCGCAGACACAATTTCGGCGGCAAGGTCACCCATGCCGCCGAGAGTAAACAGAACATAGTGCGAACGGCAAGCCCCGGGCGGGGCCACGGTCAGCGATAGAAGACGTGGTTGCCGATCGTGGCGACGCGGGTCTTGCCGGCCCAGTTAGGCGAAACGCGGACTGCATGGAACGACAGAGCGCGCGGTGCCACTTCGTGCCACAGATCGTTTGCGGCAATCTTGGCGATGGCCTGCGCGACAACCCAGTCATTACCACCGCGCGGCGTGCGGGTGCGATCAAAGCTGAATTGCTTTGGCTGGTTGACGACACCGCAAATAGTGTCGGCATAGCGGCCCGATTCGACACGGTTGATTATTGCCTGGGCAACCGCGAGCTGGCCTTCCATCGGCTCCCCGCGCGCTTCGAAATAAACGGCGGTGGCGAGGCAGTTGAGATCCCGATCGCTGGTGACGTCGGTACTGTCCATCTGGGCGACCAGGGTGGTCAACCGAGCCGGACGCGCAGCAGCGGCGCCGTCGAAGGACACATCGTCGGCATTGGCCAGGCGCATACGCGCGGCGGCGGCGATGTCATCAGGGGTCGTTGCGGCAAGCGCAGCGGCGGAAGCTGCGGCTTCGGCGGGCGTCATCGGCGCGAGAATTGCGTCGGAAATTTCAGGGGAAATTTCAGGTCCACCAACGACCGCGTCGGCCTGGGACACATTACCAGCGGCGAGCAGCAGCGCGCTGGCGGCAGTCAGGATGATCAGGCGTTTTGTCGAGGCGCTGATCGAAAGGAAACCAAAGGACATTCATACAACATTCGAGCACGGCCATATCCGGGTCCGCTTCCGGATGATTCTGCCCCAATACGCTGGCAGAACGCTCATCCTTGGCTGGGCTGAAGCCCGGTCCGGTCCGCTTCGGTCAACTTCGCACGGCCCGCCCAAGGGCTGTGCAACCAATGCCGAAACTGAAGCGTGGATTAATGGCGGCGGTCAATCATCGCCCAACGTTTCGGCGACGAACCGTGCGGCGTCCGGGATGTCCAGTTCGATTATCCACAGATCGGGATCGTTGCGCCGGGCCCGCTCCATGGCAGCGGGAATCGCCGCGCCATCGGCGATCGCGACCCATTCATAGCTTCCCGACACGCCGAACATCGGCGACAGCAATGTTTCGACACCGGCTTGTCGCGTCACAATGGCGATGCTGCCGGCGGTGGCGTCGCCGCGCGCCAGCACCGTGCCAAAGCCGCCGGCGGCGGCAACCCGGCGCAGAAGCGCCGATACCTTGACGCCGCTGGCAAGCCGCGGTGTCATCAACGTCTCAGGCGGCCTTTCGTCCGGTCACGGCGTCGCCTGCAACCACCAGCCGCAGCGCTCCGGCATCAACCGCATCGCGCATCGCCGCCAGCGCGACCGGATCGCGCAGCGCGCGGCTGACGCGGGCGAGCGCCTTTAGATGGTCGGTGCCAGAACCTTCCGGCGACAACAACAGCACGGCAATATCAACAGGCTCTTCATCAAGTGCGCCATAGTCGACGCCGGTGGCCAGCCGCGCCACCACCGCCACGACACCGGCAAGACCGGGGACCCGGGCATGCGGGATCGCTGCGCCCTGTCCGAATCCGGTCGAGCCCAGCGCCTCGCGTTCCCGAACGCGCTCGAGAATCGTCGTGGCGGCAAGTCCTGTTGCCACAGCCGCCGAATCGGCGAGCGCCGACAACAGGCCATCCTTGCCGGCAACCGCGACATCAAACAGCACGCCGTCAGCGCCAACCAGATCGGCAAACCCAAAGGCTGCGGTCATTTGGCAGCGCTTGTCAGGGTCCGACGCGGTTCTACCCAGCCGATGCTGCCGTCGTCGCGGCGATAGACCATGTTGTGGTCCCCACTGGCGCTGTTCACGAACAGCAGGGCATTCGTGTTGCGGAGGTCAAGCATCATCACCGCATCGCCGACGCTGGCCTGGGGAATGTCGACACGCGTTTCGGCGATGACCAGCGGATTGTCGCCGTCCGGCTCCACCTCATCAGGAACCTGTGCAAACACCTTGTAATCGGCGTTGTCGATGGCAGCGATGGCACTGCGCTCAACCGATCGCTCGGCGCCAGGGCCATGGCGGTCCTTCAGGCGGCGCATGTAGCGGCGCAGCTGCTTGTCGATCCTGTCCGCAGCGCCATCAAAGGCGATGTTCGCCTCGGCGGCGCGATTGCTGCCCTTTAAAATGATGTCAGCCATGACATGCATGACGATATCGCAGGAAAAATGACCATAGGGCGCCGGGCCAAGCGTGACATGCGCCGAGATTGCCCGCGGAAAATACTTCTCGATCATCGCGCTCAATCGTTCACGGACATGCTCACCGAAAGCCGCGCCGGTATCCACCTGATGGCCCGAAATGCGAACGTCCATGTCATTCTCCTCGATTACGATCCGCCAGCGGGCGGGGTCGGTCGCTCTATGCCCGCTCCGGTTCGCGGTCAATGACCCTTCCCAAGCTGGGAAATGAACCACATCGGGCACTACAACAGCCATTATCATAGCAGCTGAAACGGCGCGGTCACATAAACGTCAGTGCAGCCAGACCGGGTCCTTCAAACTGGCGATAAAAGCTTCGTGCCGCTCCAGTTCTTCGGGTAGCGCGACATGATGGCGGATGCCGAAATTAACCCGCTCCACCGGCAAGTCTTCGGTCACTGCCTGGGACGCCAGGTCAAACCCGATCTGCCGCCCGCCGGTCAACTCCACATAGACCAGCGCGAGCAGTTCGGCATCGATTAGCGCGCCATGTTTGGTTCGGCCCGACAGGTCGATGCCATAACGGTTGCAAAGCGCATCGAGCGTATGCTTGGCGCCCGGATTGATCTTTCGCGAAATCTCGAGCGTATCGATGGCGCGGCTGTGCGGAATCAGCGGCAATCGGGCGCGCTTCAACTCCCAGTTGAGAAATTCCATGTCGAAGGCGGCATTGTGCGCAACCAGCGGCGAATCCTCGATAAAGGCCAGAAAATCGTTGATGATCATTTCGAACACCGGCTGTCCGGTGAGGAATGCAGTGCTCAGGCCGTGAACGTTCTGGGCGTCCTTGGGCATTGGCCGTTCGGGGTCGATATACGTGTGGAAACTGCGACCGGTGACGACCTTGTTGACCATCTCGACGGCGCCGATCTCGACAATGCGGTGGCCATCACCTGGAAAAATGCCGGTGGTTTCGGTGTCGAAGACGATTTCACGCATTACCGGAGTCTAGCGCGGCAGGAGGATTCTGAGAAGGGCCTCCGGCAGGCGAGGGCTCGTCCTTGCTACCCTGTTGTCAGAGGTTCTTCACGATACGCTGGACCGCCAGCCAGGTGTGGCGGCGGCCGCGGCCGGTTTCGATCACTACGTCGGCGAGCGCGCGCTTTTCACGATCCGGCATTTGCGATTTCAGGATCCCGGCAAATTTTTGCGGCGTCATGCCCGGCCGCGCCAGCACACGGGCTCGCTGCACCCGCGCTGGCGCCGACACGACGATGCTCAGATGGCAGCGCTTCCAGCCGCCCTTTTCGAACAGCAAAGGCACATCGAGCACTACCGCCGGTTTCAGCCGATGAGCGCCGAGAAAGGCTGATTGCGCCTCTGCCACCAGCGGATGCAATATGCCCTCCAGCCGTTTCAACGCCGCGCCATTGCCAAAAACAAGCGCGCCCAGCTTTTCGCGATGCAGGCCGCCGGCATGGGTGGTGCCGGGAAACGCTGCTTCGATGGCCGCCAGCGCCCGCCCGCCCGGGCCCTGCACGCTGCGCACTTCAGCGTCGGCGTCGAAGACCGGCACGCCGAGTCGTTCGAACATCGCGGCAACAGTCGATTTTCCCATGCCGATCGAACCGGTCAGTCCGATAATGATCATGCGGTCAGCAACGCCCGCAACTCGGCATCATGTTCGCGCGGCGCCGGCACATGGAAGAACAGAGTGAACGCCAGGTCAGCCTGGCCGATCAACATCGTCAGGCCATCGACCGGGCGCTGGCCATTGGCACGCGCCATAGCCAGCAATTCAGTTTCCAGCGGCGCATAAACCATGTCGAACACCAATGCATCCGGCCGGGCGGCGACAAGCCCTTCCAGCATCGACGCCGGCATGCGCGCCTGTCCTGTCATGCCGAGCGGACTGGCGTTGATGATGGTATCGGCACCGGCCATCGCCTCTGCCGCATCGACAAAGCGCAGAATGCGACCGCGCATGCGGAAATGATCGAGCAGCTCTTGCGCACGTTCGGGTCGGCGCACCAGGATGCGCAAATCGGCGACTCCGGCAGTGTCGAGTGCATGCAGGGCCGCGCGCGCAGCGCCGCCTGCCCCGATCAGGCAGGTCACGCCGGGATCACGTTGCTCGCTGGAGATATCAAGAGCTTCCCGAATCCCGTCGAAATCACTGTTCTCGGCGCTAAAGCCGTTGCGGGTGCGATAGACGCAGTTGGCAGCGCCGATGCGCTGGGCAGTGCGCAGCGGCGCATCGATCAGGCTCAATATGGCGGCCTTGTGCGGAATCGTGACGTTGCAACCGCGCCAGTCAGGGTCGGCGCGGCGCTTTTCCAGATAGGTGGCAAGACCATCGACGCGAACGCGCGTCGCCCGATATTCAGCCCGCAAATTCAACTTTTGCAGCCAGAAACCGTGAATCAGTGGCGATTTAGATTGCGAAATCGGGTCTCCGATCACCTCGGCATAAGGTGTCGGCGCTTCGAACAGGTCCCCGGTCTTCACGCGTCAAGCTCTCCCGCCACGCGCAGATAATCGAGCAAGGCCAGCAACGGCAAGCCACGGATGATGAACTGGTCGCCATCGATACGACTGAACAGCTGAGCGCCTAACCCCTCGATGCGATAGCAGCCGACGCAACCCAAGACGGCCTCACCTTCGGCAGCCAGATAGCGAGTGATGAAGCCATCGTTCAAAGGCCGCATCGTCAATCGCGCCGCACCGCCAGCGCGCCACACCGCCACACCGTTTCTGGCAACGACTGCAGCAGAAATCAGCATGTGCGTCGTCCCTGACAACTGCCGCAATTGGGCAACCGCCCGTGGCAACGTCTCGGGTTTGGACAACAAGGTGCCATCCGCAGCCACGACGACCGAATCGGCGCCGAGCACCAGTACATCCGGTTGGTGCCGCGAAATCTTGATCGCCTTCAGTTCGGCCAGCGCATCGGCAATATGTTCGGCTGATGCCGATTCCAGCTGCAGGGCGGCCGTCACACCGTCCTCATCGATATGCGCCGGCACGGCCTGGTGTGCGATGCCTGCCGCTGTCAGCATCGCGCGCCGCGCCGCACTCTGGCTGGCCAGGATAATCATGATGCGTCCTCAGCGTCGCTGGCACGGTCCTGCCGGGCCTGAACCAGATTGATGATCGCGGCCGCAGTCTCCTCGATCGAACGCCGCGTCACGTCGATGACCGGAATATCATGGTCGGCAAACAGCCGCCGCGCATAGGCGATCTCGGCCTCGACGACGGTCGTGTCGACATAGTCGGTATCCGGCGATTGCCCCAGTGTCAGCAAGCGGTTGCGTCGGATCATCACCAGTCGATCCGCGGCGGTCGTCAACCCGACCACCAGCGGCCGTGCCAGAGCGAACAGGCTGGTCGGTGGCGGCGACTGTGGCACCACTGGAATATTGGCAGTCTTGTAGCCACGATTGGCAAGGTAGATCGATGTCGGAGTCTTTGATGTGCGCGAAACCCCGGCCAGAACGATATCGGCTTCCTCCCAGTCGTCATGCCCCGCGCCATCATCATGCACCATCGTATAGTTGATGGCGTCGACACGTTGAAAATAGGCGGCGTCCATCACATGCTGGCGTCCGGGCCGGCGGGTTGCGACCTGGCCGAGCAATTCCGACAAGGCGCTGATCGTCGGATCGAGCGGCGAGACGATCGGCAGGCCCAATGTACGGCAGCGCAATTCAAGGCGTTCGCGGACCCCGCCATCGACAAGCGTATAAATAACGAGGCCCGGGCGGCGGGCAATTTCCTCGATAACGCGATCTAGGTGCCCCTCGGATCGCACCATCGGCCAGAAATGCTTGATCGCTTCGACACCTTCGAAGCGTGCTAGCCCTGCCTTGGCGACCGTTTCGAGCGTTTCGCCGGTCGAATCGCTGACGAGGTGAAGGTGAAGCTTGTTGCGATCGCCGATCATGGGTGAAAGGGCCTCTGGCGGTCAGTGCTTGGGCCCCTGCACCCGATCACTGGCTTGATGCTCTCGTGATGCCATTTCGCCATGAAGGCAGAAACAAACGAATGGGTGCAGGGCCCTCGGCCCTGCCCGCCGGAGGCTTTAATTTTGCTGGGCATCAAACTGGGGATAAACATGGCATCACCCGGTTAAGCCGGCCCGGTATCATCGGGCAAGCGCCGATTCCGCTAATTCGGCGGCAGCTCGTCCCCAGGCATCCCCGAGCCGTCCACCGGTTGAAGACTCCACAGGGCAAGCTGTGGATAACGGGGACAAATCCTGCGACTCGCCGTGAGTCATTGTTTTGTCTGACAGCAGCTTGTGGATGAATTTGGGCGACGGTGATAATCCACGCTTTTGTGGTGCCTTCTACAACCACTCAAGATTCAAGATTCATTGAACAGAAGTGGCAGTCGTGCCGTTACCGTCTCGCCCTCTTGACCCTGACGGTGCGGACCGTGAAAAGAGGGCCATGATCTCTGCCAAGACTCTCTCCGACCCGCCTCTCCTTGCCGTGCTGAAGGGCGATCGCCGTGACCCGCCCCCGGTGTGGCTTATGCGCCAGGCTGGGCGCTATCTGCCCGAATACCGCGCCCTGCGCGCCGAAAAGGGCGGATTCCTCGCTCTGGTCTATGACAGCGATGCCGCAGCCGAAATCACCCTGCAACCGATCCGGCGCTTCGGCATGGATGGAGCCATCCTGTTTTCCGATATTCTCATCGTGCCGCATGCTATGGGCCAGGGTCTGACCTTTGGCCCGGGCGAAGGCCCCCAGTTGACCCCGCCGCTGTCTGATGGTCGGTTCGATGCGCTGGTGGCGAAACCCGAATATCTCGCCAGAATCTATGAGACAGTCGCCAAGGTAAAGGCGCAGCTTGGACCCGAAACCACCATGCTGGGCTTTGCCGGCAGCCCGTGGACCGTCGCCACCTATATGGTCGCCGGCCATGGCAGCAAGGACCAGGGCGAGACCCGGCGGCTGGCCTATACCGATCCGCAACCGTTTCAGGCCCTCATCGACCGCATCGTCGCTGTCACCGTCGATTATCTCTCGGGCCAGATCGAAGCCGGGGCACAGGCAGTGCAATTGTTCGATAGCTGGGCCGGCACCTTGTCACCGGCGCAGTTCGAACGCTGGATCATTGCACCGACCGCCGATATCGTTGGCCGGCTGATGGTCCGCCATGGCGATGTGCCGATCATCGGCTTTCCCAAGGGCGCCGGTGCCAAACTGGCGGCTTATGCGGCTGAAACCGGCGTCGATGCGGTCGGTCTCGACGAAACCATCGATCCGGATTGGGCCGATGCGATGCTGCCGATCGGCATGCCGGTGCAGGGCAATCTCGATCCGCTGGCGCTGATTGCCGGTGGCGAACCGCTCAAAACCGCCGTAAATCGCATTCGCGCCGCCTTTGATACACGCCCACATGTCTTCAACCTGGGGCATGGCATTCTGCCTGACGCTCCGATTGCGCATGTCGAAGCGCTGATGGAAATGCTCCGAAAGCCATTCTGATGTTCGAATTTGCAGTGGGTTGGCTGGGCGGCGCCTATCTGTGGGTCAAGTCCGTGCATGTCATCTTCGTCATCTTCTGGATGGCGGGTATGTTCATGCTCCCACGCTTCCTGGTTTATTGGCACCCAGTGGCTGCCGGTTCGCCGGAAAACCGGCTTTGGGCCGAACGTTGTAACCGCTTGAAACGCATCATCCTCAATCCGGGCATCACGATTGTCTGGGTGCTCGGGATCGCTCTCGGCTTTCATCTCGGCTGGCCGTTGTGGCTCTGGGCCAAGCTGGTCTTCGTGCTTGGCCTTTCGGGATTTCACGGCTGGATGATCGGCGCCGCGCGCAAGTTCGGCGCTGGCGATCGTCCTTATGCCGAGAAGACCTTGCGCCTGGTCAACGAGATTCCGTCGCTGGTAACGATTGCCGTCGTCATACTCGTTATCGTCAAACCATTTTGAATTAGTAGTTGTTGCCGTGTCAGTCGTTCAGGCCCTGCCGGTGCTGATGATGAACCGCTGCCCCTCGGGGGTCATGCCGACATGGGCCGTCACCCTATAAGTCTGTGCGATAAGGTCGGGAGTCAGCACCTCGTAGGGTGTTCCGTGCGCGACGATATGGCCACCGCGCAGCAGCAGCACATCATCGGCAACACGCGCTGCCTGGTTGAGATCGTGAAGCACCACGACCACCCCGGCACCATCGGCGGCGATACGGCGCAGACAATCGAGCACATCGAGCTGGTGCGCCGGATCAAGACTGGCCAGCGGTTCGTCGGCGAGAAGCCATTGCGGCGTACCGGCAAGCACCCGTGCCAGCAGCGCCCGGCCGCGCTCACCGCCCGATAGCGTGTTGGCGACGCGGTGGCTTAACCCGGTCACATCTGTCGCAGTCATGGCCGCGGCGACAGCGGCATGATCGGCGGCGCTGCTCCCCCAGCGGCCGCGATGCGGGAAGCGACCGAGTGCGACCAGCGTTTCGACATCGATATCCCAATGCACATCGGCGGTTTGCGGCAGAAAGCCGATGCGGCGTGCCAAGTCACGGCGATCCAGCTGCTCGCGCGGGATGCCGCCCAGCATCACCGTACCGCTGTCGGGCGCGCGCAGGCCGGCAAGGCAGGCGAGCAAGCTCGATTTGCCGGCACCATTGGGGCCGAGCACGGCGGTAACGCGGCCGGTGTGGAATGCCGCGTTGACGTTGCTCAGCACGTGAACGTCGCCCAATGTCAGTGACAGATTGTCGGCGCCCAGGGTCATGGCAATTGTCGCCGCATGCGCAGCAGCAATGCGAGGAAGAAGGGCGCGCCGAGCAGCGACATGGCGATTCCCAGCCGCAGCTCGCTGACTGTCGGCGCAACCCGCACCACACTGTCAGCGGCTACAAGCAACAGCGCGCCAGCAAGGCCAGAGGGCAACAGCACTGCCGACGGCCGATGCCCGGCAAAAGATCGAACCAGGTGAGGAACGATCAGCCCGACAAACCCAATGATGCCGGCGGTCGCCACTGACGCACCGACGCACAGGCCGACGCCGACGACGACCAGCGCTTGCAACCGCGCCGGGTCGACGCCCATCGACTGCGCCGCGGCCTCCCCCAGCGTCAGCGCGTCGAGGTCGCGGCCGGTCAGACCCAGCAAGGCGATGCCGAGCGCGACAAGCGGCAGTGCCAACCAGACATCAGCCCAGCTGCGATCGATCAGCGCGCCCATCAGCCAGGTGACGATCTGGGCGGTGGCAAAAGGTGTCGGCGCCAGGCTGATGGCCAGCGCGGTCATCGCACCGGCCAGGCTGGCGATGATGACGCCGCCCAAAGTGAAGACGATCATGCTGCCGGAGCGCCCGACGAGCAGCGCCAGCAACGCCATGGCGGCCCCGGCGCCCGCAAGCGCAAAGGCCGGCAGCAGCCAAGGCGGGGCCCCGACGCCGAAGAACATCGAGACGACCGCGCCCAGTGCAGCGGCAGCCGACACTCCGAACAGGCCAGGGTCGGCGAGCGGATTGCGCAAATAACCCTGCATCGCGGCACCGGAAATGCCAAGGCCGGCCCCGACGATGGCGGCGAGCAACGTGCGCGGCAGACGTAGTTCGGCGATGATCAGCCAGCGAGGGTCGGACGGCGTAAACGCTGACAGCGGCAACCACACCTTGCCGGCAAACAGCGACAGCAGCATCGCCGCGGTGAGCGCCGCCAGCAGCGCAAGGCTGAACCGCGCCGTCACAGCGATTTGCGCACGGCGGCGAGCCGCGCCACGGCATCGATGATCGTCGGTCCGCCGCAGCTAAGCAGCCGTTCCGGCCAGGCGCGCACGGCGACGCGGTCGTGCAGCCGCGCCAGCACCGGGTGGCCAAGCGTGCGGTCACTGCTGCCGCTGGTGGTCAGCAGGACGCGCGGCGGGCGGGCGACAAGCGCCTCCAGCGGCAGCACATCCCATTGTTCGAGGCCGTAATCGGCGCTGAGGTTGCGAAAGCCGCTGGCGCGCAGCAGCTCGTCGGCGAGCGTGCCGGACCCGGGGACGAGCCCGCCGCCGAGCCAGATCAGCGCCGGCAGCGGCGGGCGGCTGGTGTGCGCCGCCGCCAGCGCCGCATCGATGCGCGCCACCAAGGCTTTGCCGCGCGCCGGGCGGCCGGTGGCGGCGGCAATCTGGCGGATCTGGTCGCGGTTGCGGGCAATGGTGTCGGGCACGCCCAACTGCACGATCGGAATGCGCATGCGGCCCAACGCAGCGATGGTGGCGGGGTCGACATGTGGGCCGGACAGCACAAGATCAGGTGCCAGTGCGACGACTTCTTCCGCCGTACCGCCGGTGGCGGCAAAGCGCGCCGCCTGCTCCGGGGTGATCGACGAAGCCCTCGGGTCCTTGGAATAGTGGCTGATCGCGGCAATCTGCCCGGCATCGGCGACGTGCATCAGCACGGCATCGATGCACGGGTTGATCGAAACGATGCGCTGCGGCGCGGCCCCGGCGGGTGCCGCAGTGCCAATCGCGGCAGCGATCAGCCAGCGTGCCTGCCGCCATGATAGGGCTGCACCGCGCGTCATCAGTAGCGCAGCCGCACGCCAGCATATCCGGCGCGGCCGGTCTGGCCGTACCGCAGCGTGGTTTCATACTGTTCGTCGAACAAATTCTCGACGCGGCCATAGACCTCGATGCGGTCGGCAACGGGAAAGCTGGCGCGCAGGTCGACGAGCACATAGCCAGGCAGGCGCGTGGCATTGCTGGCATTTTCAAAGCTGGCGCCGACATGCGTCAGCGTTGCGCCGGTCGCCAGCCCGAACTCCCATTGGTAATCAACCAGCGCGGTGATGCTGTGCTGGGGTCGCCGCGCCAGTTGCTTGTCGAAATTGGCAGTGCCGGCGGCACGGTTGCGCGCATCGGTGAAGGTGTAATTGGCCTGCATGCGCAGCGCGTCGGTGGGGCGCAACTGCAATCCCAGCTCAACGCCCTCGGCGCGGGCGCGCAAAATGTTGAAATAGGTGCCGAACGGCCGGCCGGTGCACACGCCGGTCAGCGGTTGTGGACAGCCGGCAAAGTCGATCAAGTCGTTCGAATCGCGGTGGAACCAGGTGGCGCTGGCCTCGAGCGCGCCGTCCAGCAGGCGCTGGGTGATGCCGGCGTCCCAGCCTTTCGAGCGTTCGGGGCGTAGCGTCTGGTTGCCGAAATCGCTTTGCAGCTGGAACAGCGATGGCGCCTTGAAGCCTTCGGTATAGCTGGCGCGCAGCGTGGTGCCGCTGTCGCCGGGGGTGAAGACGCCGCTGGTGCCAAAGGTGGTGGCGCCGCCGAAGCGGTCATGATTGTCCTGGCGCACCCCGGCGGTCAGGCTGAGGCCGGTCAGCGGGGTGGCGACCAGCTGACCATAGACGCTGTGGATGCGCGCCCGACCGGTAGTGGTGGTGCCGAAACCGGTGGTTTCATAACGTGAGGTTTCGCGCTCCACCCCGGCGGTCAACTGCCAGCCGCTGCTGATGTCGAAGGTTCCCTGATACTCCAGCCGCTCGTTGCGGCCGTCGCCCGCGAAGGTTTTAAAGCCGGCGTCGCTGTTGCGGCGGCGGGTATCTGTATAGGCAAAGCCCAACCGGTTGCGGAAACGGCCATCGAAAAGGGTGGCGTTGACGCCCGTATAGGCGACGATCTCGCGCGTGTTGGTGGTTTCGGCGGTATCGCCAAAGGCAAAAGTCGGCGGCGCAAAGCCGTCGATCGCCACCGTTCCATCGGAAAACCAGCCGCGCGCGTCGATGGAAATGCTGTCGGACAGCGCCAGGTTGAGGTTGGCATTGGCACCGAAATTGTCATAGCCGTCGCGTTCGCGGCCACCCCGGCTTTCCGAAAACGCCGAAATGCCATCAGTGCGGTAATAGCCGGCGCCGGCGCTGGCCGACAATGGCCCTGCTTTGCCGGCGATATTGCCGACAATCTGCGCGGTATCGCGATAGCCATACTCACCGCGCAGATTGGCAGTCGGCGTTTCTGTCGGTGCGCGGGTGATCATGTTGACGACCCCGCCGATCGCCTGGCTGCCCCACAGCACCGATTGGGCGCCGCGCAGCACTTCGATGCGGGCAATATTGCCGGTCAAAAGGTTGCCGAAGTTGAAGCCGCCACCAGGGGAGGCAGGGTCGTTGATCTTGACGCCGTCGATCAGCGCCACGGTCTGGTCGCTGTCGGCGCCGCGGATGAACACGCCGACGGTGCCGCCGACGCCGCCGTTGCGGGCGACGGTGACGCCGGGAAGGGTGCGCAACAGGTCGAGAACGGTGTTCGACTGGCGCCGCTCGATCTCGGCGGCATCAAGCACCGAGATCGATTGGCCGACGCGGGCGAGCGGTTGCGGCGCGCGGTTGGCAGTGACAACGATGGTTTCAGGCGTGGTATCGGCCGCATCAAGGGCCAGGGCGGGCGTGGAAACGGCGGTGAGCAGCAGCAGAATAGACGTGCGCATGGAGCCTCCTGGTTGAACAACGGGAGGCGGAACGCGCGTAGAGCGCGTTGTTGCAGACTGCGAAATGGTCGAAACCCTTCACGTGCGCCACCTCCTTCGATGTCGTCACGCGAGGCGTTACCCTCGATCACCCTGAACACCCCGTCAGGATAAAGGACCGACTGCGACAGGCAGGTCTCCTGGCTCCCGGATCACCGCTGCCGCTCCGCCTTCCCGGCAC
Organism: Polymorphobacter sp.; assembly: GCA_049318305.1. Lineage (GTDB taxonomy): Bacteria > Pseudomonadota > Alphaproteobacteria > Sphingomonadales > Sphingomonadaceae > Sandarakinorhabdus. The sequence goes on along the minus strand of JBMOGO010000050.1, from coordinate 9,797 downwards.
CCGAAGGCCCCAGTGGCAATTTGGAGCGACCGCTAACCGGTCACAGTTGCGGGCACAGCCCCGGATTGCAGGCAAAGCCTGTTTCCGGGTTCCCTATTATTCTCTTTCGAGAACCTGACGCCCAGGTTGGATAGGGCGATGCAGTAGCGAGGGCAAGCCCTGGAAGCGGTGCGATCAACCCAACAGCGGCGTCGCGGCGGCGCAACCGCACAGCGCCAGCTCGGCAAGCACCGCGTGGCGGCTGGTAATCATTCGCCGTCGCCCGAAAACGGCAGCGCCAGTTCACGCGGCGGTTCGCGTTCCAGCAGCCCGGCGGCCTTCAGATCGGCCAGGCCGGGCAGGTCGCGGCGACTGGTCAGGTTGAAATGCGCCAGAAACCCCGGTGTTGTCGCATATTGCAGCGGCCGGCCCGGGGTTTCGCGGCGGCCGGCGGGGCGTACCCAGCCGGCTTCCATCAACACGTCGATTGTGCCGCCACTGACGGCAACGCCGCGGATTTCCTCGATTTCGGGGCGGGTGACGGGCTCGTGATAGGCGATCACCGACAGGGTTTCGATGGCGGCACGGGACAGTTTGCGCACCGCCTCGCGCGCCGGGCGCAGGTGGTGGGCAAGGTCCGGCGCAGTCTGGAACTGCCAGCGGCCACCGCGCTCCACCAGGTTGATGCCGCGCGGCGCATAGCTGTCGGCGAGCTCGCGCAGCAGCAGGGTCAGGTCGCCCTGCTCCCCGACATGGCGGGCGATATCGCCGAGGGTCAAGGGCGCGGCGGCCGCGAAAATCACCGCCTCCAGTGCGCGCAGGGCTTCCAGGTCGCTCATTTTGCCCTCATCAAAATGGGCGCAAAGGCGGCGCCTTGCGACAGGCTGGCCTTGCCGAGCCGGGTCAGCTCCAGTGCCGCGACAAAGGTGGAGGCGAGCACCGAGCGCGCATAGCCTTCATCGGCCAGATCGCGGGGCAGGAAACGCGACAATTCCGTCCAGTCGATGCTGCCGCCGAGCAGCGCTTCAAGCCGCTCGATGGCTTCGTCGAGCGCCATCACCGGGCGGCGGCGCACGACATGAATGCTCTTGGAATTGCGCGCCTTGATGCCGCCATAGGCCGACAGCAGGTCGAACAGCGTGGCGTTATAGCGCGACACCGTCTCCAGCTTCAGGCCTTCGGGCGCGGCGCGGGTGAAATTGTCCGAGCCGAGTTGCGGCCGCGCCAGTAGCTTCGCCCCGGCATCGCGCATCGCGTCGAGGCGTTGCAGCTGGAATTGCAGCTTCAGCGCCATGTCGTGGGGGTCGGGCTCCGCCTCCGGGTCGGCGGGCAGCAGCAGTGCCGATTTGAGATAGGCGAGCCACGCCGCCATCACCAGATAGTCGGCGGCGAGTTCGAGGCTGAGCGCCTTGGCCTCGCGGATGAAGGCGAGATACTGGTCGACCAGCGCGAGGATGGAGATTCGCGCCAAGTCGACGCGCTGGGCGCGCGCCAGGGTGAGCAGCAGGTCAAGTGGCCCTTCCCAACTGCCGAGTTGCAGGACGAGCGTCGCGGGGCCGCTGCGGTGCGGTGCGTCGAAAGGGTCTTCGGTGTTCATCACACCCTCACCCGGGTCGCCCGCGACGCGACGCGCCTCAGGGCCTCTCCCGCTGGCAAGAGAGGATGGTCAGGCGAAGGCGAGAAGTTGGTCACGGGCGTCGGCCCATTGCTGGGTGGGAGTGGCGTCACCGGTGCCGAGCCCGGCCATCGCGGCATCGAGGCGGGCGCGGGCGATGGCGGTAATCGGCGGTACCGCCTCGCAGATGGCGCGCATTTCGCCGAGATCGCCCGAACAATGCAGGGCAATGTCGCAACCGGCAGCCAGGCTGGCCAGCGCACGGGCACCGAAATCATTGAGCGCGTTGCTGCCCGGCGGGTAGCCACCGGCCGCCGGCTGACCCAGCGCGTGCATGCCGAGATCGTCGGACATCAGCAGCCCGGCGAAGCCGATGTCGTTGCGGATCAGGTCGATGACGGTCGGCGACAGGGTAGCGCATCGGTCGGGGTCGATAGCGGTGTAGGTGACATGCGCGGTCATCGCCATCGGCGCGCCCGACAAACGGCGGAACGGTTCGAAATCACGCTCCAGTTCGGCGCGGCTGGCATCGACGATCGGCAGCTCGAGATGGCTGTCGGACCGGGCGCGGCCATGGCCGGGGATATGCTTGACGACGCCGCAGACGCCGCCCTCGCGCAGGCCATCGAGGGTGGCGCGGCCTAGCGCCGACACCTTCATCGGGCAGGCACCGAACGATCGGTCGCCGATGATGTCATGGCCGTCGGGATCGCGCACATCGAGCAACGGCAGGCAATCGACGGTGATGCCAAGGTCGCGGAGCAGCGCAGCGAGCGCCAACGCGTTGAGCCGGGCCGCCTCTATGGCGGTAACGGGCGCGACCTCATAGAGCTTGTCGAAGCGTTCGCCGGTGGGGAATTCGGGCCAATGCGGCGGCCGCAGGCGGGCGACGCGGCCGCCTTCCTGGTCGATCAGGATGGGCAAGGTACGGCCCGCCATGTCGGTCAGCGCGGCGGTGAGGGCGCGCACCTGCTCCGGATTGTCGATGTTGCGCTTGAACAATATGTAGCCGGCGGGGTTGTGCGTGGTGAACAAAGCGCGTTCGGCGGCGTTGATGGTCAGGCCTTCAAGGCCCAGAAAGGTCGGTTGCATCGTCACTCCACGATGGTGCAGGCATCGCCGGCGGCCTTGAGCTTGCGGCAAATCTCGGTCGCATCGCCACTCGCACGCAGGCGATAGAGGGTCTTGCCGCCCGATTCGACGGTGATGATGCGCTTTGATGCACCGCCCAGGGCGTGCTTGCCTGTCAGTTTTGCCCAGGCGGCGTTGGCCAGTTCGGGGCTGGAGAAGGCGCCAAGCTGCACCACACCGGCCTTTTTGGGGGCGGCGGTGGTGATTTCGGGCTTGGTGGCGGCGGGTTTGGGGGCGGTTGTGTTACCGGTTGCGGGCGGTTTTGGTGCCGCCAGCGGCGGTTTTGTGGCGGTTGCAGGCGGCTTAACGGCCGGTGCAGTGGGCTTTGCGGTGGCCGTGGTGGCGGGATTGGCGGGCAGAATAGCCGCTGACGGTACGGCGGCAGGTGCTGGGGGCAGCGTGGCGCCGGCCATGGCTTCGGGCATCAGGTCGCGCGGCGGGCCCGGAGGCCCGGGCGGCGGTGCCGTGCCGGGGCGCGGCAAAGGCGTTTCGGGCACTGCCGACTGGTCGATAACACTGCCGGCATCGATGCCTTCACCGGCGGCATAGATGGTCTGGTCCTGGCCTTCCACCGTCAGTCCCTTGGGATCGAGCGGCGGCACCTTGTACGGGCCGGGTTCGGCGGTGATCAGCGGCGCCTGTTCGGCGTTCATATAACCTTGCGTCGAGCCATTGTCCTTTTTCGACAGCAGCAAAATGAGCCCGATGGCGGCGACCGCAGCAAGGCCGAGCAGCACCGCCACCGTCCAGAACAGCGACCGCTTGCTGACCGTGGTGCGCGGCCGGTCGCCGGCTTCGGCCAGCCAGGGCGCGTCGTCGTCATCCTGGTCGCGTCTCGCCATCAGTGCAGCTCGTTTGCGGCTTCGACGCCCATCACGGCGAGGCCATTGCGGATGACTTGCCCCACGGCACCGGCCAGCGCCAGCCGCGCCGCGGTCAACGCCGGGGCGTCCGCGCGCACGAAGCGGCGGGCGGCATCGTCATTGCCCATGTTCCATTGCGTGTGGAAGGCGGCGGCAAGGTCGTTCAGGTAAAAGGCGATGCGGTGCGGTTCGCGGGCTTCGGCGGCCTGTTCGACGATGCGAGGCCATAGCGCCGCCGTCTTCACCACGGCGAGATCGGCGTCATCGAGCAGGCTGAAATCCGGCGCGGGCAGGTCGATGCCGGCCTCCACCGCCTTGCGGCCCAGCGAGGCGATGCGGGCATGGGCGTACTGGACATAGAAGACCGGGTTGTCGCGCGACTGTTCGACGACCTTGGCAAAATCGAAATCGAGCTGTGAATCGCTGCGCTTGGTCAGCATGATGAAGCGAACGACATCCTTGCCGACCTCCTCCACCACATCGGCCAGCGTGACGAAATTGCCCGACCGCTTCGACATCTTCACCGGCTCGCCGGCGCGCAGCAGCTTGACCATCTGGACGATCTTGATGTCGAGCGGCACCTTGTTGTCACTGAGTGCGCGCACGGCGGCCTGCATGCGCTTCACATAGCCGCCGTGATCGGCGCCGAACATGTCGACCAGCGCTGTGAAGCCGCGTTCCAGCTTGTCCCAATGATAGGCGACGTCGCCGGCGAAATAGGTCCAGCTGCCATCGGATTTCTTCAGCGCGCGGTCGGTATCGTCGCCGAACTGACTGGCGCGGAACAGGGTCTGCGGGCGCGGTTCCCAATCGTCGGCGGCCTCGCCCTTCGGCGCCTCCAGCACGCCTTCATAGATCAGGCCCTTGGCCGCCAGCGTGTCGAGCGCCTCCTGCACGCGGTTACCCAGCGACGCTTCGGAAAAGAACACATCCTGTTCGATGCCGAGCAGTTTCAGGTCGGCACGGATACGGTCCATCATCAAGGCGACGGTGCGGGTGCGAAAGGCTTTCAGCCAGTCGGCTTCGGGTTTGCCGACAAAGCTGTCTCCGAATTCGGCGGCGAGCGCCTGACCGACCGGGACCAGATAATCGCCGGGGTAGAAGCCTTCGGGAATCTCGATCGTCTCACCCAGCGCCTCGCGGTAGCGCAGGTGCGCGGAGCGGGCGAGCGTATCGACCTGGCCGCCAGCATCGTTGATGTAATATTCGCGCGTCACCGCAAAGCCGGCATATTCCAGCGTGGCGGCCAGCGCATCGCCGACCACCGCGCCGCGGCAATGCCCCATGTGCATCGGGCCTGTGGGGTTGGCGGAGACATATTCGACGTTAACTTGGGCGCCGGCGCCCAGCGTGGAGCGGCCATAATCGGCACCGGCGGTGCGGATTGCGTCGATTTCGGCGCGCCAGACATCCGGCTGAAGGCGCAGGTTGAGGAAACCCGGCCCGGCGACTTCAGCTTCGGCCACCTCAGGCAGGCGATTGAGTTTCAGCGCCAGCATCACGGCGATATCGCGTGGTTTCATCCCCGCCGCCTTGGCCAGCACCATCGCGGCGTTGGTGGCGAGGTCGCCATGGCTGGCATCGCGCGGCGGTTCGACCGCAACCGCGCGCGTGTCGAGGCCCGCCGGCAGGTCACCGTCGGCAACCAGGGTGGCAAGAGCGTCGGCAATATGGCTTGCAAAGCGCGGGTAGAGGTTCAATTTCGGGTCCGGTACGGCAAGGTCGAAAGCTTTCCTAACGCCCGGTCGCGTCCCCGTCATCTGGAATAGCTATCCCGCAACGCAAGAAGCGCGGCTTACACCACCGTCTGTTCGATGGCACCGAAGATCGAACGATGCGCCGCATCGAGCATTTCGATGCGCACGACATCGCCGGGTTTGAGGAACGGCGTGGTTGGCTTGCCGGTGTCGATGGTCTCGATCATGCGGATTTCGGCGATGCAGCTGTAGCCGCGGCCGCCGGCCGCTACCGGCGTGCCCGGGCCGCCATCGGCGCCGCGGTTAGATACGGTGCCAGAGCCGATGATGCTGCCGGCGGCGATGCTCCGGGTCTTGGCCAGATGCGCGATCAGCATGCCGAAATCAAACGTCATGTCGACACCGGCGTCGGCGCGGCCAAAGGGTTGCCCGTTGAGATCGACGTTCAGCACGCCGTGCAGCTTGCCATCCTGCCAGCTCGCGCCGAGCGTGTCGGGGGTAACGAATACCGGCGACAGGGCGGAGGCAGGCTTGGACTGGACAAAGCCGAAACCCTTGGCGAGTTCGGCGGGGATCAGGCCGCGCAGCGAGACATCATTGACCAGGCCGACCAGCCGGATGGCGGCGATCGCCTGTTCGCGCGTCGCGCCCTGTGGCACGTCGCCGGTTACCACGACGACTTCGGCTTCCAGGTCGAGGCCCCAATGCTCGTCATGGAACGGGATGGGATCGCGCGGGGCGAGGAAAGCATCGCTGCCGCCCTGGTACATCAGCGGATCGGTCCAGAAGCTGGCGGGCAGCTCGGCACCGCGTGCCCGGCGCACCAGCTCGACATGGTTCACATAGGCGCTGCCATCGGCCCATTGATAGGCGCGCGGCAACGGCGCTGCGGCCTCACGTTCGTGGAAGCGGCTGTGCGGCACGGCATCATGCGCCAGGCTTTCGGCAACCCCGCGCAATATGGGTTCGGCGTGCGCCCAGTCATCGAGCGCGGCTTGCAGGGTGGGCCACATTGGCGGCGGTGCCGCGCACCACGCGAGATCCTGGGAAACAACAACAAGGCGGCCGTCACGACCAGACTTTAATGAGGCGAGTTTCATGCCCTTGATGGTGGACCGCGCGCCGCGCGTGCGCAAGAGCCAGACATGAAAATGGCGGGCCCTTGCGGACCCGCCATGTTCAAAATCGCGGTGCGAGGCTCAGGCAGCGAGGCTGCGTTTGCGGTTGCGCATCGACACGCCGACCACTGCAAAGCCGGCGATCACCCTCGCCCAGTTGGCCGGTGCCGGAAACGGCGGCCTGACCCATATCAGCCGGAGATAGCGGCGGCGAGCGGTCGACCGCCGTTTCGCACTTTGATCGGCAGGAGGCCGGAGCGAATGCAATCCATGGAACGTCAAAAAGGGGAGAACGCCTTGCGCGAGGAGCCCGAAATCAAGCTTGCGATAGCAGATGCGAGAATTGCTTGGGTGCTTGACCACCCGCATATGAGCGATTCGCTGAAGCGGGCGCTTCGAACCGCTGATGGCCTGAATCCCATGGCGATGCAGAACGATATCGAAATGCTTCGGCACCTGATCACGCCCTGGGTCCAGGCCCAGATCGAGATCAGGATGAGCCCGCTGCAACTGCTTTAGATTGCGAATTCGCGCTTCCATTATTCCGGCGAGGACGAGAAGTCGGGTCAGCAGCGGCCTGTTTGGTTGCGGCGCAACGGTAGTCGATTGAAGAGTTCGCCAGTGCGCTTGACGAGGTGACAATGCGGCCATAGCCTACCTCATAACACCGTCACTGGGGGTGGAACCCAGCAACGGTGCTACTCCATTCAGCTTCTGGAAGGGGGCGGGGATCGCGAGGCGATAGCCTCGATTATCGGGTCGTTGACCGTCGACAGATTGACGACCCGATTTCGCTTTGAACCCTTTGGTTCAAATCTCACACGTTCCTGTCAGAAAGGCAGACCCCGGTGAGTGCCGGTAACTCCGAACACCAGGCGCTTGAAAATGTTCACCATTTCGATCAGTGGGCGCATCGAGATTGTAACTCCTTGATAGTTACAATAGCTTCGGAAGTGAGCGTGGCAACCGAATGCTCCTGTCTCCACACCCGCAAATGCCCTTGATCGGGAGAGCACCTTTGGACTGGACTGATTGTGACGCCACCAATCAGGCATCACTTGCTTCGATTCACCGAATCTGCAAGCTTGAATCGTCGTCGGTAAATCCCGACGGCGGGGCGTCGTAACCCCTGAGCTCTCGGCCGGTCGCACTTGCGGCCGGGTGGCCGTCGCGTATGTCCAAGGCTCTGCCTAAAGGTGGCGGCGCCTTGGCGAGAGCTCAGGTTACGAACACCCGGCTCAGGCCGGTTCGCCCCAGTCTCATTTGGAGGACCGGGATGATTTTCCACTTTACTGGGCAAGTTACGCCCGAAACATTGCTTAAGGATATTGAACCGCTTGTTCAAGCCTTGTTAGATGCACGCATAACGCGTCTTTCGAGCGTGCATATATCTGCACTCTGTTTCACTGACACGGCAGAATGCCTGATTGTTAATGACGATGGGTTGGTGTCTCAAATGTACTTTGATCCCCTTTGTGAAGAAGAGATAACGGGCGGTTCGCGAAAGTTGCGAGAGAATGGTAGCACCATAATCATCAGGCCTAGCGACATGTCTTATGGCGGACTTGGTGTATTATTTGATCACAACGATTAGCTGGCCTCAGCCGGCAACTCTGTTCGAGGCAAAGATGGATACACGCATCGATGCTAGCACGATCGACGACCGGGCTAGCTTGTTGTTCCATCGAAAGATCGCAGCCGTGGTCGACGGAGCACCAGAGCTCGTAGAATCCGCTCGCAGGCGCATTGGTCAGATCATCGCCGCAACCGTCCGCAGCACAGAGGGTGATCGACTGTGGCAGAAGCTTTTATGTCAGCCGTGGACCGAGGCGCGGGAGCGCATGCTTGGTGATGGGCACATCGGACGGCTGTTACGGTACAAGACACCCTTTGCGGCCGTCGTAGGGGCAATGGATGAGGATGAGCGGCACCGGGTCTGGGAGCAGGCCAAAGCCGAGCTCGAGGTTGAACTTGCCGCGGCACCGAATGAATTCATGGAGCGCCAAGTGTGGATCCGTGAGTTTGTGCATGCCGGCAAAGCGGCACGCGATCACCTGGCCGCCGGTAGGTCGATCGCGGTCCGGCATGCCGACACGCCGCCCGGATACATCGTGATGGTGCATCCAGACGGGAGCGAGGAGCAGCTTGAATCGGACGAAGCTGTCCGGCGCTCACGTTATGAGGTTTCCGAATTTTTGGATCAGAAGGAGCGGGCGAAGCAGAAAGCCGAGAGCCGGGATCGCGATGCGCGCGATGTTGCCGATGGCAGTGCAACCGTCGAGGATGTGCTGCGCCGGAACAGCTTCATACCAGCCGATATCGCGCGCGAGGCCGTTATTACCAATTGGGGAAACTGGGGGCAAAACGGCAAGGATGGGGGTAAAGAATGGTAGCATGGTAGCTTGATCGACATTGCAGAAGGCGTCTGGTTGTCAGTCAGATCGGCTTGAAACCCGGCCCCCTATTGTAGGTTTTCGGTTCCGTTGCTACTCAGACCCCTGTAGCGCGATTGAGAAAGCCGTGCGTCGTGCAACTCCCTTCGTTCCGCTGCCCATCTGCCGGTATCTAGATCGACAGCACAAAGAAGCGGTGTTGGACCGTAGAACGCCCGCAACACTGAATCTAGAAACTGTCCAAGCTAGCAAGTGTGCGACGAAAGCTCGCCTCCAGTGCCGCGATGGCCGAGGTGCCAGCGTAGATATCAGATAAATGTCCGATCGAATAATGTGACGCCAGAGTGGCAGCGCCTGACTGGAACTTTCCAGCACGGACGATGGCAAACGTACCCTTTGCGAAAAATGAGAGGTATTTGGAGCTCTTTTGTCCCCAAGTGGTATGGGTCGCTGTCTCATAAATTCGACAAGACCATCCCGAAACTGGCTGGGTTACTAACGCCAGATCGTACATTCGAGCGAGCGTTTGTCTGGTCTCGTCGAGCGGCCCGAAGCCGCCTTTGTCCTTACACTCAACCGCAACAATGGGCAGACCTCGCGGATAGCCGCCGCCGTTGTTGCGAATAGCCTCAGCAATCTGCGCGGGTAGCACGGATACGTCTATCTCATGTTTTGCATTGCTGCGACCTTTCCATTGAAGGCTCCCATGCAACTCCACCCGCCGGTCTGAGTAAATCCGGTGCTGAAGCAGCACAAAGCCCGGTGCAGTCAAACTGCTAGGCTGGATTCTAGATCGCTGCGCTGGGAGGTCAAACGTCGCCCCGGGCGGAAGCAGGCTGCCGTCCCCGCGGCGAAGTGTAACCTGCCAGCTAGTTGCCATGCTTCGGCTGACGGTGGTTGCCAGCTTCATGAGCACCCATGCTTCTAGTGCCTTGCCTTGTCCTGTCTGTGGATCGGCGTGCAAAAGGGATCCTGTTAGCGGGGTGATCGGCGTCCAAAAA
>JBMOGO010000049.1:0-23962 GCA_049318305.1 Polymorphobacter sp. | reverse complement strand
CTTCCGATCCTTCGGTGATGCGATAGCGGCGGTGGTGGCGATAGATGTGCTCGAATGGCTTGTGGCGGCTGTAGCCGATGCCGCCATGCACCTGCATCGCGCGGTCGGCGGCTTCACAGACCAGTCGGTTCGCCCAATAATTGCACATGCTGACCTTGTCGGAAATCTCGCGCTCGATGGCCTTGTGCTCCATGTTATCCATCTGCCAGGCGGTCTTGCGGATCAGCAACCGCAGCATCTCGATCTGGGTCGCCAGCTCGACCAGCGGCCACTGGATGGCCTGATTGTCGGACAATGGCTTGCCGAACGGCTTGCGTGCACTTGCGTATTTCACTGATTCTTCAACGCAGTAATGCGCAGCACCCAGGGAAGATGCCGCCTGACGGATGCGGTTCTGGTGGACGAACGACTGGCCGATACCGAGGCCCTTGTCGATCTGCCCCCAGAAGCTTTCGTGCGGTACCCAGACATTGGTAAAACTGACCCGCGGGTGATCGGTGGGCATGTTGAACGTCCACAGATATTCTTCGACCTTCACCCCTGGCGCATCGGCGGGCACGATGAAACAGGTGATGCCGCTGGCCTGTCCGTCGCTGCCGCTGGTCCGCGCAAACACCATGGCGTGGGTGGCGACGTGCATGCCGGTCGACCACATTTTTTCGCCATTGATCAACCAGCCGGCAACACCGTCCCGCGTTTCCGGCACCGCAACTGTCTCCATGAAGGTCGCATCGCTGCCATGGTTGGGCTCGGTCAGGCCAAACACTGTCCGCATGGCGCCGGACATCACCGCCTCGCCATCGCGGGCATATTGTTCGGGGGTGGCGAATTCCTTGAATAACAGGATGAAAGGGTTGTTGCCGACGATCGAATGTTCGTTCTGAAGGTCATTGTGGAGGCCCAGGCCGCGGGCGGCGAGATGCTCGCGGATCACGGCCATGGCGAGGTTGCTGCCGCCCTTGCCGCCCATGCTTTCGGGCCAGGCAAAGCGATAGTGGCCGGCCTTGTCGGCGACGCTGCGCGCTTCGGCGAGCAACTCTTCCCATTCGTGCTTCGGCAGGCCGCCGGCCTCCCAATCGGTCCGCGCATATTCGCGGCGATGATCGAAGAAGCGCATATTGTCGTCGCGGCTTTCGATCGGCTTGATCTCGGCTTCGATGAAGGCATCGAGCTCGGCGAGATAGGCCGTAAGTTCCGGCGGCAGGTTGAAATCCATTTTAGCGTCCCCAAGGTCTTTTCCTGACAATGGCGGGGCAGGGGTGGGGACGCAAGCGGCGGCGGATCAGTCGCCGACCAGTGCCGCGCCGAAATCATCAGCGGCGAACGGGCGCAGATCGTCCATGCCCTCGCCGACGCCGACGGCGTGGATCGGGAGGTGGAAGCGTTCTGCGGCCGCGACCAATACGCCACCGCGCGCCGAGCCATCGAGCTTGGTCATCACCAGTCCGGTAATCTTGGCGACGTCGCGGAACACTTCGATCTGGCTAAGGGCGTTCTGGCCGGTGGTGGCGTCGAGCACCAGCACCGTGTCGTGGGGGGCTGCGGGCGACAGTTTCTGGATAACCCGGCGCATTTTCGCCAGCTCGTCCATCAACCCGGCCTTGTTCTGCAAGCGCCCGGCGGTATCGATGATCAGCACGTCGGTGCCGGCCGCGCGCGCGCGCTTGACCGCTTCGAACGCCAGACCCGGCGCATCGGCACCCTGTTCGCCCGACACGACCGGCACGCCGATCCGGTCCGCCCAGATCTTCAACTGGGCGATGGCGGCGGCGCGGAACGTATCGCCGGCGGCGAGCATCACCGTGTAATCCTGTTCGGTGAAGCGCCGCGCCAGCTTGGCGATGGTGGTGGTCTTGCCACTGCCGTTGACGCCGACAACGAGGATGATGTGCGGCCGCGGAAAGGCGATGACAGCCAAGGGCTTGGCAACCGGCGCGAGCACGGCGCTGACTTCGGCAGCGACGGCGGCCTTCAGTTCGGTTTCGCTGATGCCCTTGGCGAATTTCACATCGGCGAGGCGGGCACGGATGCGACCGGCGACGGCGGGGCCAAGGTCGGCGGCGATCAGCGCTTCCTCGATGTCGTCGAGGCGAGCCTCGTCGAGTGGCATGGTGCCGGTGGCGAGGCCTGCCAGGCTGTCGCCCAGCTTGGCGGTCGATCGCGTCAGGCCGGTTTTCAGCCGGTCGAGCCAACTCATGCGAACGCCTCCAGGTCGATGCTGCCGGCGAACGACAGGGTGGCCGGGCCAGCCATCAGCAAATGGCCGTTGTCGGCGCGAGTGATGATGAGGTCGCCGCCGGGCAGGGTGACGCGGACTTGCGCGTCGGCAAGGCCGCGGCGCTGCGCCACCGCCACCGCCGCCACGGCGCCGGTGCCGCAGGCGCGGGTCAGGCCGGCCCCGCGTTCCCAGACGCGCAGGATCATATGGCCGCGCGATGCCATTGCGGCGACGCCGACGTTGACGCGTTCCGGGAACACATTGTCGGTTTCGATGCGCGGGCCGAGTATGTCCAGCGGCACGGTGTAAGGGTCGGTGACGAAGAACACGACGTGCGGATTGCCGACATTGGCGGCACCGGGAGACGCCAGTTCGTCCCACGCCAGCGGCAGTGAAAGCGTGTCCATCGGATAGGCGAGCGGGATCGCATCCCATTCGAAGCGTGCTGCACCCATGTCGACGCTGGCACCATCTGCACTGGCGCTGGCGCTGAGCAACCCGCCGGTGGTTTCGATGGTCGCTTCGCCGCCGACCAGCGCCGCGACAGCGCGGCTGCCGTTGCCACACGCGCCCGAGATACTGCCGTCATGGTTCCAGAAGCGCGCGCTAACGGTGGCAATGCTGCTGGGCTCCACGACGATCAACTGGTCACAGCCGATGCCAGTGTGGCGGTCGGCAAGCGCGCGCGCCAGCGACTCCGTCATGGTCAGCGGCATTTCGCGCGCATCAAAGACGACGAAATCATTGCCAAGGCCGTGCATTTTCAGGAACGGGCGTGGGGACATGGTGTGCATCTAGGGGAGGGGGTGGATGTTGTCACGGGGGCGCGAGCGGTGGATTTCCCCAGCCCCTTCCGCGAGCGGGAGGGAAGTCAGTCGAGGATGAATTCGCCCTGGATGACGGTGCGGGCGTTGCCGATCAGGATGACATGATTGCCCGACAGGCGGCAGCAGAGATACCCGCCGCGCCGGCTCGCCTGCCAGGCGGTGAAGCTGTCACGGCCCAGGCGAGCGGCCCAGTAGCTGGCGATGATGGCGTGGGCGGAGCCGGTGACGCTGTCCTCGTCCACGCCGGCCTCGGGAACGAACACCCTGCTGATGACATCGGTTTCGTCGCCGGGCGCGGTGGCGACGATCATCAGGTCGCGGCCGGTCTGCAGGGCGATGATGGCACGAAAATCCGGCGCAAGGGCGCGAATTTCGGCGGCGCTGGCGAACACCGCGACGCGGTAATCGCTACCGCGCCCCCAGGCTTCGACCGGTTGCGCGCCGAGTGCGGCGGCCATTGCGGTGAAGTCGGCGCCACTGACCGGGTCATTCGCCGGCCATGACGGCAGTGCCATCGCATAGCCATCGGGATGGCGCGCGACGGTCAATACGCCGGCCTTGGTCGTGGAAAACCGCACTTCGGCCATGGCGGGAACCGAGGCCAGCACCAGATGGCCGGCCGCCAGCGTGGCGTGGCCGCACAGCGCCACCTCAACGCCCGGCGTGAACCAGCGCAGGTCGAAATCGGCGGTTTCCGGGTCGGCGCACGGCACGATGAACGCGGTTTCGGCGAGGTTGTTCTCCTCGGCGATGGCCTGCAGCGTGGCATCGGACAGCCAGGCGGTCAGCGGCATGACAGCGGCGGGGTTGCCCGTGAAGGGGCCGCCGGCAAAGGCGTCGATCTGGACAAAGGGAATGCGCATCGGTCAGGGCTTTCAGGCGGCGATATCGGCGGGTTGCGACGGGTCGTTACGGTGGCCCACCGGGTCGATATGGATGAACACTTCGGCATCGGGAAAGCTTTGGACAAGCCGCAGTTCGACGGCGTCGATGATGTCGTGCGCCGCGGCAACGGTCATCGCTGGGTCAAGCCAGACGTGAAACTGGATGAAATCGGTAACACCGCTCGATCGGGTGCGCAGGTCGTGCACGTCCATGATGCCCGGCACGCCGAGCGCGATCGCTGCAACCCGGGCGCTTTTTTCGGGTGGCCATTCGCGGTCCATCAGCATGTCGATGGCATGGCGCGCCGACCGGATGGCGCTCCAGGCGATCCACAGCGCGATGATGATACCCAGGCCGGGATCGGCACCGTGCAAGCCGAGCAGCGTATCGAGGACGAACGCCGCGATCACGGTAGCGTTGAGCAATAGGTCGCTCTGATAGTGCAGGGAATCGGTGCTGATGGCGATGGAACCGGTGCGCCGCACCACGCTGCGCTGCCACGCGACCAGTGCCAGGGTCAGCAGGATGGCGACAAGCGACACGCCGATGCCGACCGCAGGCGCGCGCGGCAACTCGGTCTGGCCAAAGGCGAGAATGGCGCGCCACAGGATGGCGATGGCGCTGCCGATGATCAGCAACGTCTGCATCAAGGCGGCGATGGCTTCCGCCTTGCCATGGCCAAAGCGATGGTCGGCATCGGCGGGTTGGGCGGCAAGACCGACGGCGAACAGCGTCAGTAGCGAGGCGAGCAGGTCGAGCCCGGTATCGGCAAGGCTGCCGAGCATCGAGACGCTGCCCGTCGCCCAGGCCGCCCAGAGTTTCAGCCCGAGCAGTGCGACCGCGACGCCGGTCGATGCCAGTGCCGCGGCGCGTGTCAGGCGGCCGCGCTCGTTCATGGGTAGAGCAGGCCGGTCAGCCAACCGCTGGCGGTGCGCGTGAAGATTTCGCGCTCGTGGAGGCGGTTGTCGCGGTCCTGCCAGAATTCGATGGCGCTCGGCACGATCCGCCAGCCGGACCAGCGCGGTGGGCGAGGCACGTCACCGCCGGCAAAGCGGTCGCGCATTTGCGCAAAGCGCGCGTCGAAGCTGGCACGGTCGGGCAGTGGCTGCGACTGGAGCGAGGCCCAGGCGCCGAGCTGCGAATCGCGTGGCCGGGTGGCGAAATAGGCATCGGCCTCAACGTCAGGCACCAGTTCCGCGCGGCCGTCGATACGGACCTGGCGACGCTGCGATTTCCAGTGAAAATCCATCTGGACAAACGGGTTGGCGGCAAGTTCCTGGCCCTTGCGACTGTCGAGATTGGTGTAAAAGCAGAAGCCGCGCTCATCCCAGAACTTGCACAGCACGATGCGGACGGCCGGGTGTCCGTCGGGCGTCGCGGTGGCAAGCGCGAAGGCGTTGGGGTCATTGGGTTCGGAAGCGGTAGCTTCGGCAAACCAGACGGCGAAACGGGCAAAGGGATCTGACATGCAGGTGGGTTAGCGCGTAGCCGTTGGAAAGTCACGGCAAGTGCATGTCCGGCCGCAAACCACTGGCCTTTCGCGCCGCAATCCCCTATCCGTGACACACCCGCGACAGCATTGCGCAAGGCCTGAAAAAACCCAATGGATTCCGTAACTACGCCGCCGCCAGCCGGCGCTCCCGATATCCAGCCGATCTCGATCGTCACCGAGATGCGGACGTCTTTCCTCGACTATGCCATGTCGGTCATCGTGTCGCGGGCGCTGCCCGATGTGCGCGACGGGTTGAAGCCTGTGCACCGCCGCATCCTGTGGGGCGCGCATGAAAGCGGCTTCACCGCGAACAAGCCGTATCGCAAATCGGCGCGCATCGTCGGCGATGTCATGGGTAAATATCACCCGCACGGCGATACCTCGATCTATGACGCGCTGGCGCGGATGACGCAGGACTGGTCGCTGCGGCTGCCGCTGATCGACGGCCAGGGCAATTTCGGGTCGATGGACCCCGATGCCCCCGCCGCGATGCGCTATACCGAAGCACGACTTGCCAAGACCGCCGAGGCCTTGCTGGCGGATATCGACAAGGACACCGTCAACTTCCAGGACAATTATGACGGATCGGAATCCGAACCTGTCGTGTTGCCGGCGCGTTTCCCCAACCTGCTGGTCAACGGCGCAGCGGGCATTGCGGTCGGCATGGCAACCAACATCCCGCCGCACAATCTGGGTGAAGTCATTGACGCGGTGCGCGCCTGGCTTGATGACCAGTCGATCAGCGTCGAAGATTTGATGAAGCACCTGCCGGCACCGGATTTTCCGACCGGCGCTCTGATCGTCGGCACCACCGGCCTGCGCACCGCCTATGAAACTGGCCGCGGCGCCATTATCATCCGCTCGCGCTCGATCGTCGAGGAAGGTCGCGGCGACAAGAAATCGCTCGTTCTGACCGAGATCCCCTATCAGCAGGGCAAGAATTCGCTCGTCGAAAAGATCGCGGAAGCGGTCAAGGACAAGCGCATCGAAGGCGTTTCGGACCTGCGCGACGAATCCAACCGCGAAGGCGTGCGGATCGTCATGGAGTTGAAGCGCGACGCGACGCCCGAAGTCGTGCTCAACCAGGTCTATCGCCACACCCCGGCGCAGCAGACGTTCAGCATCAACATGCTCGCCATCCGCGGCGGCCGCCCCGAATTGATGGGCCTGCGCGACATCATCCAGGCGTTTGTGCAGTTTCGCGAGGAGGTCATCACCCGGCGGTCGAAGTTCGAGCTCGCCAAGGCGCGGGAGCGGGCACACATCCTGATCGGCCTCGTCATCGCGGTCACGAACCTTGATGAAGTCGTCCGTACGATCCGTGCCGCCGCCAGCCCGGTGGAGGCGCGCGAAACGCTGATGGCACGCGATTGGGATGCCGCTGCCGTGCGCCCCTATCTCGAACTGGTCGAGGCCGGCGAATTCGCGCCGGACGCTGCCACCATTCGGCTGACCGAGATCCAGGTCCGCGCTATCCTCGAACTTCGCCTTGCCAAGCTGACGGCGCTCGGCCGCGAGGAAATTGGCGACGAACTGCAGGAACTGGCGGGCACCATCACCGGGCTGCTCGAAATCCTAGGCGATCGCGCGAAGCTTTATGCCGTGCTGCGCGCCGAAATCGAAGCGGTCGGCGACCAGTTCACCACCAAGCGCCGCAGCGAGATCGTCGCCGGCGGAGACGATCTTGACGATGAAGACCTCATCGAGCGCGAGGACATGGTGGTCACCGTTACCATGACCGGCTGGATCAAGCGTGTCGCCTTGAACGAATATCGGGCGCAGCGGCGCGGCGGCAAGGGCCGGTCGGGCATGGCGACCAAGGACGAGGATGTCATCACCAACATCTTTGTCACCAGCACGCACAACCCGGTGCTGTTCTTCTCCAGTGCCGGCAAGGTCTATCGCCACAAGGTCTGGAAACTGCCGGTCGGCAGCCCGCAGGCCAAGGGTCGCAGCCTCAACAATCTGCTGCCGCTGGCGACGGGCGAGACGATCACCACCGTGCTGGCCTTGCCGGAGGACGAGGCCGAATGGGGCCGTTTGAACGTCATGTTCGCGACGGCTCATGGTAGTGTGCGGCGCAACAGTATGGATGCCTTCACCAACGTGCCGACGGCGGGCAAGCTGGCGATCCGTTTTGAAGATGGCGACGAGGACAGGCTGGTCGGTGTAGCCCTGTGCGACGAAGGCGACGACGTGTTCCTGGCGGCGCGATCGGGCAAGGCGATCCGCTTTGCCGCCGATGATGTGCGCGAATTCGTGTCACGGACATCGACTGGCGTGCGCGGCATGACGTTGAAAACTGGTGACGAAGTCATCTCGATGGCGATCCTCAAGCGGTTCGATGCAACGCCGGAGGAGCGCGAGGATTATCTGAAGGCCGCACCGTGGAAGGGTGAAAGCCTGGCTCCGATCCTGTCCGAAACCCGCGCCAAGCAATTCGCCGATGCCGAACAGTTCATCCTGACGGTAACGTCGAACGGCTATGGCAAGCGGTCGTCGGCGTATGAATATCGCCGAACCGGGCGCGGCGGTCAGGGCATCGCCAACATCGATGCCTCCGAACGCAATGGCCATGTCATGGCATCGATGCCGGTTGGCGCCGACGACCAGTTGATGCTGGTCACCGACCAGGCCAAGCTGATCCGCATGGGCGTCGGCGATATCCGCATCATGGGGCGCGGCGCTCAGGGCGTGACGCTGTTCAAGGTCGCCAACGACGAACATGTCGTCTCAGCGGCGTTGATCCCGGCGGAAGACGATAGCGACGATGTCGGCGGTGATGTGCCCGATGTGACCGATGACGGCCCAGCAGAGGCATGATCGCCGCCGCCGCGTCTACGCCTTGAACGTCAGCAGCCGCCAAAGGTAGGTGCCGATCAGAAGCACGATGACGATGTTTGAAACTGGTGCTGCCCAGGCGGCGACTTTGTCGTAATCTTCGCCGAGCCGATAGCCGGCCGTCATCAGCAACGTCGTCCAGATCAGGCTGCCGACGCCCGACATCAACAGGAACCGCCCCATCGGCATATGGGCGATGCCGGCGGGCACCGACACCACCGAGCGGATGGCCGGCACCATCCGGCCGAACAGCACGACGGCGCCGCCATGGCGTTCGAACCAAACGGTGCCGCGATCGATGTCGCGCGGGTGGAGCGTCAGCCAGCGGCCGTGGCGCGCCGCCAGTTGCCGCATCCGGTCCAGCCCGATGGCGCGGCCCAGCGCATACCAGAACCAGGCGCCGGCCAGCGAGCCGAGCGTGCCGCAGGCGATGACGCCGGGCAGCGACAGGTCGCCGCGCGCAGCGACAAAGCCGGCCATCGGCATGAACAGTTCCGATGGCAACGGCGGAAAGATGGTCTCGACAAAAGTCAGCAGCAGGATGCCGCCATAGCCGCCGCGCTGGATCAATTGTGACAAGGCTTCGATCATCGGACCGGGCCACGCAGGACACCGATGGCGATGCCCAACTGTCCGAAATAATAGAAGTACCAGACCATCAGGCTGTGAACGGTGGCGCCGCCGAGCAACCGGCCTCCCAGGCGCATGATCAGCAGGGTGTCGGAGACGACGAACAGCAGCGCGCCCAGGGCAACCCAGTTTCGTGAAAACCTGCTGAGCGCTGCTGCTGCGGCCATGCCGCATAGCAGCATCGAATAGAGAATCAGTGCGCCGACCGGGGTGTCATTTGGCATCACAAATGCCGGCATGACGAGGCCATAACCGATCACGCCGGCGGCCGCGACGCGGTCGACGACCGGGATATTGCTGCGGCGTTGGCGTGCGTAAAACACCATCGCGATGACATGGCCGATGGCAAAGGCGCCCGCGCCGAAGAAAAATCCGCCGGGGACTTCGAGCAGCATGTCACCCACAGCGCCCGCGCTCATGATGGCGGCAAGCCAGGGCCTTCCGGCCAGCAGCGCGGCACCCCCTAGCAGCCCAACGCCTAATCCCTTTGCAGCAATATCAGCGACTAGGCCGTAGCAGTCGGCCAGGGCCGGATAGGCAAGCCCTGCGGCCAGCGACGCCAGGACCAGCCAGCGAACCGGCCCGGCTACGGGCAAAGCGTTCCAGGCGGGGTGTGTCGATTTCATGCTTTTCACTGCCCATGAATCTTAGTGCTTCGCAACCGCCACATTTCTATGTATGGGACGAAACGCGCGGGGACTGCGCGGATATATCTACGGAGAATTCTCAAATGAAGATTGCTTTGACGCTGGCGGCTGTGGCCAGCCTCGGCCTGCTTGCTGCTTGCGGCGAGAAGGCTGCTGAAACCACCACCACGACGACGACCGAAGCTCCGGCCGCCGACGCGATGGCGACCACCGAAACCGCTCCGGCTGCTGATGCCATGGCCGCTCCGGCTGCTGATGCAATGGCCGCTCCGGCTGCTGACGCCGCCGCTGCTGGCGCTGCTGCCGTGACCGACGCCGCTGCTGCTGGTGCCGACAAGGCTGCCGATGCCGTCAAGGCCGGTGCCGACGCCGCTGCTGCGGAAATGAAGAAGTAAGTATCGCTTTTTTGCGAAACTGATTTCGAAGGGTAGGGCCGCCGCTGGCAACAGCGGCGGCCTTTTTCGTTTTTATGCAATGGCCGCCGACGGTTTTGCCATGTGACTGGCGCTGTTAAAATCCGGTTCAGCCGCTATCGGGCAATCGGCGTTCATCGGGAAATCGTGCCGTCACCAACGCGAAATACGACACTTTTGTTGACCGGGGGCAGGCCAATGGCCTAGCCGGTCTCGCAACATTATTGGGAGGTCGCCAGATGAAGACTGTCATGCGCCGTTTCGCCGTTGCCCTGCTAGTTGGCAGTTCCTTTGTTGCCCTGCCGGCAATCGCCAAGGACAAGGAGCCCAAGGTCGAGGCGCCCAAGCCGCCGAAACTGTCCAAGCCTGTGGCTGTCGCCCTGGCCGCGGCGCAGACCATGATCGCCGCCGGAGACAATGCCGGCGCCATGGCCAAGGTGACCGAGGCCGAGGCCTTTCCGACCCCGACCGCCGAGGATTCCTATTATATCCTGCAATTGAAGCTGAACGCCGCGATCGGCCTGAAAGACAATCTGCTCATCGAAAAGACGCTGGTAGCACTGCTGGCGACTGGGCGCGTTGGCGCCAAGGAAAAGCCGTCGTTCCTGCGCAACATCGGTTCGCTGTCGCTGGCGCGCAAGGATTATGCCACCGCGACCAACGCCTTTGAGCAACTCGTCGCGCTCAACCCCAACGACAGCGATGCGATCATTGGCCTCGCAGAGCTGTATTACGCGCAAAAACAGTCGGCCAAATCGGTCGATTCGCTGACCCAGGCGATTGCCGCTGCAAAGGCATCGGGGCAGCAGGTCCCGGAAGCCTGGTATCGCCGCCGTCTCGCCATCGCTTATGATGGCAAGCAGGCTGCACAGATCCAGCCGGCTGCGCTCGGTCTGGTCGAAGCGTATCCCAATGCCGTCAACTGGCGAGATGCAGCGATCATCACGCGTGACACCTATCCGGCGGCGGACGACCAGACGACACTGGATTTCCTGCGCTTGCAGGCGGCGACAAACGCGCTGAGCGGCGAACGCGATTTTGTCGAATATGCCGATACGGCGCTCGGCAAGGGTTATCCGGGTGAAGCCAAGATGGCGATCGACCTGGGTATCAGCCGCAACATGCTGGTCGCCACCAAGCCGCTTGTCGCTGAATTGCGCAAGACCGCCGATGGCAAGGTCCCCGCCGACAAGGCGTCGCTGCCTGGGCTCGAAAAGGAAATCAAGGCCAACCCGAAGATCGCGCTGGTCACCGGCGACGCCTATTACGGCTATGGTGACTATGCCAAGGCGGCGTCGCTGTACAAGCAGGCGGTGGGCGCGGCGAATGTCGACCAGGCGACCGCCAATTTGCGGCTCGGCATGGCGCTGGCTCGCGGCGGCGATAAGGCCGGCGCCACAGCGGCACTCAATGCCGTCAAGGGCGGCGCCCGCGAGGCGCTGGCCAAGTATTGGCTGATTTATGTCAACCAGGCCAAGCCGGCCTGACCGTCCCCAACGCCGGTTCGAATCGAGAGGGGTGCGGCCACCGGCTGTGCCCCTCTTTCTATTTCGCCGGTTGCCGACTATGAACGCGCGACTCAACGCCCCCCGGAGTCGCTCATCATCATGGAAATTCGTCTCGGCCTCACCTTTGATGATGTGCTGCTGGTCCCGGCTGCATCGGCGGTTTTGCCCAGCATGGCCGACACCTCGACGCGAGTAACGCGCGGCATCACGCTCAACATCCCCATCCTGTCATCGGCGATGGACACGGTGACCGAGGCCGACATGGCGATTGTCATGGCGCAGGCCGGCGGTATCGGCGTGCTGCACCGCAACCTGACCGTCGAGGAGCAGTCCGACGCGGTCCGCCAGGTCAAGCGTTTCGAAAGCGGCATGGTCGTCAATCCGGTGACGATGACCCCCGACCAGACGCTGGGCGACGCGCGTGCGCTGATGGCGCGGCACCGTATCTCCGGCTTTCCGGTTGTCGAAAAGGGCGGCAAGCTTATTGGTATCGTCACCAATCGCGACATGCGGTTCGCCGAAAACGCCGACCAGCCGATTTCCGAACTGATGACGCGTGACAACCTGATCACCGTGCGCCCCGGCACCACCGAAAACGAGGCGCGCCGCATCCTCCACAGCAACCGTATCGAAAAGCTGCTGGTCATCGATGACAATGGCCGCTGCATCGGCCTGATCACGGTGAAGGATATCGAGCGCGCCGTCACTTACCCGTCTGCCACCAAGGATGCCGCCGGCCGCCTGCGCGTGGCGGCCGCGACGACGGTGGGAGACCTGGGCTTTGAACGGACGCAGGCGCTTCTGGATGCCGAATGCGATCTGATCGTTGTCGATACGGCGCATGGCCATAGCGACCGCGTGGCGGAAGCCGTGGCGCGCATCAAGAAGCTGAGCAATTCGGCGCAGGTGATAGCCGGCAACGTTGCCACCGCCGAAGCCGCCCGTGCTCTGATCGGTGCCGGTGCCGATGGCATCAAGGTCGGCATTGGGCCAGGCTCGATCTGCACGACCCGGATCGTCGCGGGAGTCGGCGTGCCGCAATTGACCGCGGTGCTCGATACCGCCGAGGCCGCAGCCAAGCTGGGCATACCGGTCATCGCCGACGGCGGGCTGCGCACGTCAGGCGATGTCGCCAAGGCACTGGCCGCCGGCGCGGCCGCGGTGATGGTCGGCAGCCTGCTCGCCGGCACCGAGGAAGCCCCCGGCGAGACCTTCCTGTGGCAGGGGCGTACCTATAAAAGCTATCGCGGCATGGGCAGCGTTGCCGCCATGGCGCGCGGTTCCGCCGATCGCTATTTCCAGCAGGATATCAAGGACCAGCTGAAGCTGGTTCCCGAAGGCATTGAAGGCCAGGTGCCCTACAAGGGCCCGGCGCGCGATGTGCTGCACCAGCTGGTGGGCGGCGTGAAGGCGGCGATGGGCTATACCGGTGCCGCCACGCTCGACGATTTCCGCGCCCGCGCCGAGTTCGTGCGGATCACCAACGCCGGTTTGCGCGAAAGCCATGTCCATGACGTGACGATCACGCGCGAAGCCCCCAATTATCCGACGATGGGTTGAATTTGAATTGATAGCAGCAGCACGCGTTCAGGCGGCCATTGAATGTCTTGACCAGGCGGTGGCAGCCGCGCGCACCGGCGGGGCGGCGGCCGATACGATCGTCCAGCGTTATTTCAGTACCCGGCGCTATGCCGGATCAAAGGATCGTCGCGCCGTCCGCGACCTGGTCTTTGATGTCATCCGCAGCATCGGTTCTCCCCCCGAAAGCGGACGCGCGGCGCTGATCGGCCACGCCCGCGCCCATGCGCCCGAATTGCTCGATCTTTTTGGCAGCGCCAAGGACGTGGGTGGCCATGCGCCGGCAGCGCTGGTGGCCGGCGAGCCCGAGGCACGGCCGTCGCTGGCGCCAGGCTGGCAGCTCGACATGATGCGCACCCGGTTCGGCAAGGGCACCGATGCGGCGGTGACGGCGCTGCTCGAGCGCGCGCCGCTCGATTTGCGCGTCAACACGCTGCTGGCGTCCCGAGAAGCGATGCTGGCCGAACTGCCCGACATGACGGCGACGCCGCACGCACCCGATGGCCTGCGCGCGCCCACCGGGCTGAATATCGAAACGCTGCCGGCTTTTCATGCCGGCAAGATCGAAGTGCAGGACGAAGGTTCGCAACTGGCGGCGCTGGCAGTAGGGGTGGGGCCGGGCGAACTGGTTGTGGACCTGTGTGCCGGCGCTGGCGGCAAGACGCTGGCGCTGGCAGCGGCGATGCACAACCAGGGCCGGTTGATTGCGGCCGATACCGACCGTGGCCGCCTGTCGGCGATGCCGCAGCGGCTGGCGCGGGCCGGCGTTACGATCACCGAAATCCGCATGCTCAACCCGAAACGCGAATGGGATGCGCTGTCGGATCTCGCCGGGCTGGCCGATCATGTTCTCGTCGATGCGCCCTGTTCCGGCACCGGCACCTGGCGCCGCAACCCCGAAGCGCGCTGGCGGCTGACTCCGGACAGGTTGGAAAAACTCGAAGGCGAACAGGACCGGCTGCTGGCGCTGGCGGCGCAACTGGCGCGGCCGGGCGGCACGCTGACCTATGTCGTCTGTTCGCTGCTACCGGCCGAAGGCGAGGCTCGGGTCGCGCGCTTCCTGTCGCATGACAAGGGGTTCCAGCCGCAAGAATTTTGCATCCCCGGGGTCCCCGGCGCCGTAACTGCGGCGACATTGTCACCAGGGGAGCAAGGGTGCGACGGATTCTTCATCGCAAGGCTGCAACGGGTCTGCTAGCGTCAGGGCCGATTGATGAGGATCGCGATATGCGCATAAGCTGGACTGTACCGCTGCTGTTGCTGGCGATGGGGGCGACCTCCGCCACGGCGGTCGGTGCCGGACAAGCTGCGGGCGATGACATATTGAAGCCGGTTTCGGTGCGCATGGCCGAACAGGGGCGCGTGGCTCTGGCGCGCGGCGATGCCAATGCCGCAATCGACTATTACGAAGCGGCGCTGGCGAGTGACCCCAAGAACGTCGCTGCGTTCAACGGCATTGCGCAGGGTTATGAAAAGCTGGGCCTGCCGGGCAAGGCGGTGAAGTATTATCGCGAGGCGCTGGCGCTCAACCCGTCCGACATTACGGCGCTGGAAGGCCAGGGCAAGGCGTTGATCGCGCGGGGCGCGACGGCCCGGGCGCAGGTCAATCTGGCGCGGATCAAGGCGTTGTGCAAAACCGATTGCAGTGCCGCGACGCGCTTGCAGACTGCGTTGAACGCCGCGCCGGCTGAGCCAGCCAAGGCCGTCGCTGCCAAGAACTGAAGCCGGTCAGTCAGGGGGGGGCAGTCAGGCGCGCCGATGTCGATGTGGTTGCCATCGGGATCGGCAATGACGAAGGCGCGCATGCCGTAATCCTTGTCGGCGATTGCCTTGATGATGGGGACGCCGGCGGCGACGCAGCTGTTGTGCAGCGCATCGACATCATCCACGAACATGTGCGCGACATTGAACGCCGGGCCTCGCCAGCCGGGAGACAGCAGCAGGTGCAACTCTGCCGCGTCGCGCTCCAGGATGGTGAAGATTACCGGGTCGCCATTCTGGAACACCACGGCAAAGCCCAGCACGTCGGTGTAAAAGGCGACAGCGCGTGCCATGTCGGCAACGCCGATGCCGGCGGCGATGCGGCCAAAACGAATTGCGCTGGTCATGTTCCCATCCTAGCAGCGGCGGCGGCAAAGGCTGCCACCGACACGGTTTCGGCGCGGGCTTCGGGGTCGACACCCTCCGCCACCATGGCCTCCAATGCACCCGGCAGGCCTTTCAGGCTCGCGCGCAGCATCTTGCGGCGCTGGCCGAAGGCAGCGGCGGTCAGTGCAGACAGGCGTGCGGCGCTGGCCGGGGCCATCGGTGTGGTCGGCACGATATGGACGACGGCCGAATCGACCTTGGGCGCCGGGATGAAGGCGCGCGGCGGCAGCGTGAAGGCGATTTTTGCGGTCGTCCGCCACTGCGCCAACACCGACAATCGGCCATAGGCACCGCTACCAGGTGCGGCGACAAGGCGCTGGGCGACCTCCTTCTGGAACATCAGGGTCAGGCTGGCCCACCATGGCGGCCAGGCTTCGGCGCCCAACCAGCCGGTCAGCAGCGCCGTGCCGATGTTGTAGGGCAGGTTGGCGACGATATGCGCGCCGGGGCCGGCGAGTGCTGCGGCATCCACCGCCATGGCATCGGCGTCGATCACCGTCAGCCGACCGTCTGCAACTGCTGCCAGTTCCGCCAGTGCCGGTGCGGTGCGCTGGTCACGCTCCACCGCCACGACACGGGCACCGGCGCGGAGCAGCGCGCGGGTCAGGCCGCCGGGCCCGGGGCCGACTTCGTACACCGTTGCACCGGCCAGAGGCCCGGGCACGCGGGCGATGCGATCGAGCAGATTGCCATCGAGCAGGAAATTCTGGCCCAGCGATTTCTTGGCGTTGAGCCCGTGGCGGGCGATGACCTCACGCAGCGGCGGCAGCGTTAGCAGGCCTTCGGGAATCAGCACGCCAGCCTTCGCGCGGCGCAGGCGCCAGCCATGCGGATCGCTTCGATCATCGCTTGCGGGCTGGCAACGCGCTTACCCGCGATACCGAATGCCGTGCCATGGTCGGGGGACGTACGCACGATCGGCAGGCCCAGCGTGACATTGACACCATCATCGAAATGCAACGTTTTCAGCGGGATCAATGCCTGGTCATGATACATGCACAGCGCAACATCATAGTGCTGACGCGCCGCTGCGTGGAACATGGTATCGGCGGCCAGCGGACCGCGCACATCGATATCCTCGGCCAGCAGCGCCTCCACGGCCGGGCGGATGATATCAAGATCCTCACGGCCCAGCGTGCCGCTTTCGCCGGCGTGCGGGTTCAAGCCAGCGATCACCAGCCGCGGCCGGGCAATGCCGAAGTCCCGGGTCAGGGCGCGTGCTGTGATCCGCGCCTTGGCTATGATGAGGTCGGTGGTCAACAGGCGCGGCACGTCCGAAAGCGCCATGTGCACGGTAATCGGCACGGTGCGCAGCGATGGTCCGGCCAGCATCATCACGGCGTTGCTCGCCGCGATGCCGCAGCGTTCCGCCACGAATTCGGTTTGCCCCGGATAGTTGAAGCCGATGTTGTAAAGCTGCGATTTCGATACCGGCCCCGTGACAATGCCACCGGCAAAGCCGTTGCGCGCCAACCCGACGGCAATTTCCAGGCTGTCGAGTGCACATCGCGCGCCAGCAAGGTTGGGTTCGCCGGGCGTGATCTCGCCGGGGTCATCGACCTGGACCAGCGGCAAGGCATTTGCGAACACGCCGGCGGCTTCGTCGGGCGAGCCCAGCGTCGTGATCGGGCCGTCCCACACGGCGGCAAGCGCGCGGCGGTCACCGATGGCAAAGAACGGCGGCAGCTGCTGCGTGTCGCGTGCCGCCCACGCGGCTGCGACGATTTCGGGGCCGATGCCTGCCGGATCGCCGACCGACACCGCCAGCGGGGCGGGAGCGCCGTTCATCGCACCGTCCCGAACCGCCGCGTCGCCGCCTTCATCAGCGGTAGTCGACGATGGCGTCGCGTCGCAGATCGCGCAGATACCGCCGGGCGCGCATGTTGACGCGTTCCTCGTTCATCTGGGCGTAGATTTCCTCGAAATTCGGCGCCTTGACCTGCACGGCGGAATCATCGCGCCCGCACAGCACGAGCACACGCAAGCCTTCCTGCGCCGAACCGAAAGCCGGCGTCGCCTGGCCGATGGAAAGCTGCTTCATGATGTTCTGCAGGGCCGGCGGCAGGTCCTTCATGCGGATGGCATCGTTGATCGCGACGTCGGCACCGATCTGCCTGCCGACTTCCTCCACGCGGCCGCAGCCGCCCATCGACTGCGTGGCGTCCTGGAATTCCTTGACCTTGGCCATTGCCTGCGCCTGGGTGGCGTTGGCGGGCAGCGGCATCGACATCTGCTTCAGGCTGAGCACGGCGGCGTCGGGATCGCCGGCGAGGACCTGGCGCTTTTCGAGCAGTGTCATGATCGCCACGCCGCCCGGCACGCTGATGGGGTCGCTGATCGAAGTGGCGGGGTTGCCAGTCTGCAGGCTGGTGACGACCGGCGCTACGGCGTCGGCGAGTTGTTCGGCGCGCACCCAGCCGAGATCACCGCCGACGCCGGCCGTGGAGGCTTCGGAAAATTGCCGGGCATAGGCCACAAACGAGGCGCCGCCGCGGATCTGCCCGACAATGCGCGCGGCGTCGTTCAACACCTGAGCTTCGGTTTCGGGGGTGGCCGACAGGAAGATTTCGCCGACATGATATTCGTCCTTGCCCTTGGACGCGTTCAGCTTGGCGATGATCGACTGGACTTCGTCGTCGCCGACATTGACCAGCGGCTCGACCTTGCGGCGCAGCACGCGGTTCCACGCCAGCTCGCCGCGAATCTGCCCCTTGATCGAGGCGGGGGAGGATCCGGCGTCACGCAGGAACTGTTCAAAGGCGGCGGGCGACCGCTTGAAATTCTGGGCGACGCGGTCATAGGACCGGTCGACTTCGGCTTCGCTGACCTTGATGTCGTTGCTGGCCGCTTCCTGGACTTGCAGTTTTTCGTCGATCAGGTTGCGCAGCACCTGCAACCGCAACCGCAGGCGTTCATCATCGTTGATATTGCCGCCATTGGCCGCCAGCACGAGGTTGACGCGCTGGTCGATGTCGGTGTCGGTGATCACCTCGCCATTGACGATGGCCTGGGCCTTGCGCAGCGTCGGGTCGATATCGCCGACAACGCGCATTTCCGGAAGCTCGCCCGGCGAAAACCCGGCAGCATCCGGCGCGGCCTGGGCCTGGAGCGCGGTCGGCGCGGCAGACAGCAGCAACGCCGTTGTAACCGCAAAACCGATCATCGAATGATTGAAACGCATTCCTGTCTCCGAACGGGGCAAATTCCATGGGCGCCGCCTGCCCGCGCGGTGTGTCGTGCAGCGGTCAATAGCGCAAGCCCGTAGCAACGGCAAAACATCGGTTAAGGCGCCGCTGGTGAACAGAAGCTGAAAAATCCCTGCGCTGGCGTTAGCGTCCCAGCGTCTTGAACGCCAGCGTCAGCAGGAACGCGTTGCCGGGCTGGAAATCACGATCGCCGATGTAATCGCGCCGCCAACTAACGCCGAGCCGGAAACATTCATCTTCATACTCGACGCCGATGCGATGCCGGATGGCCTTGAAACCGTCACTGGTGGTGTTGGGGTTGTCGCTGGCGGTGGTCAGATCGATTATGCCGGAGCCGAAAGCCGACCAGAAACGCGCAAAGGCGACACGTCCGCCAAAACGCAATTCAGTCCTGTCTTCAAGGTCTTCAAGCTGAATATTGCGATTGAGTTTCAGGTATCCGATGGTCGCGTAAGTCCGCCGGTTGCCGATGGCGACATCGATTTCGTTGCGCCGCACAGAAAAGCTGTGACGATCAACGCGGAAGCGGTGGGTGATTTCAAACAGGCTGCCCAGCTTGAGATTGGTGCGCCCGACAAAATCGCTGGCGGTTTCGGAAAGGCCGGTGCCGCGGGGGAATTCATCGCCTGAGCCGGCCAGCCGCACCGATTGGCCGATCTCACTGCTCAACGCCCAGCCAGGCCGGTCGAGCGTGTACTGGATGCCATAATTGAGCCTGGTGCCGGATTCAAAACGGTCATAACCCGGGAAGCGATTGAGATCGAAAAGGCTGAGATCTTCCAGTTCGATCGCCCGGCTGTCCTCGTTCGGTGTCGTGTTGTCGAGGTTCGCCGGCGTCGCGATCAACTGGACACGCGGCGTGATCGTCTGGGTGCCACCA
The DNA here is from genome assembly GCA_049318305.1 of Polymorphobacter sp. GTDB lineage: Bacteria > Pseudomonadota > Alphaproteobacteria > Sphingomonadales > Sphingomonadaceae > Sandarakinorhabdus. The sequence continues at coordinate 4,689 of JBMOGO010000049.1, read as the reverse complement.
AAGGCCGGGCCGGCAAACGGCCATTCGACATCGACGGCCGCCACGGGAATAGCGCGCGCGTGCAGACCGGCTTCGCCGGCATATTCGGGCAACGTCGCCTTGTTCGGATCGATGACATTGTAAACATCGGCGCGCAGCATGGCAGTGCCGGTGACGCGTTGCCCCAGCGTCGTGATGAAACTGCGGTCCCAGCGCCCGAATGCCAGCGCGCGCTGCACGCTTTGGCCATCGGTGCGGACCAGGTTCATGCTGTTCGCACCGATGCGCAGCCGACCGCCGAGCACCGGATCGGCAGGCCGCCAGTCATATTCGATCAGTGGCAGCACATACGGCATTTCGCCCGGCGTATCAGCGGCGCGCAGCCCCTGGAAGGCCCAGGCGGATACCGACAGGAAGCTGGTGCTTGTGGTACGTTCCAGCGCATAGGTCGATCGCAGCGTGTCATCGAAATCAAGGCCATAGCGGCGGTTGAAGGTGTCATCGGTGGTCAATCGAACCGAGAAACGTGACGACCAGGCCGGCGAGTGCTGGAGCGCGCCCTTCAGGCCGAAATAGCCGCGAAACCGATCGCCGCGGTCGATTTCGGTCACGCCATCAGCGGCGAATTCGGTCAATTGCGCATAGGTGAAGAACGCGTCGACTTGCACCGGCCCGGCGCGGAACAGCCGCCGCGCCGACAATTGCAGTGCCGGGTTTTCGCCGGTGTAAAGATGGGGCGTGATGGTCGCATCCCGATCGGGCGCCAGCGCCAGATGGTATGGCAAGCTGATGCCGACGCCCAGTTGCCGCTGGAACTCGATTCCCGGCAGCAGCAGCCCGCTGACCTGCTTGGCCTCGCCATCGGGGTGTGAAAAGGTCGGCAGGAACAGCACCGGCACGCCGAACATTTCCAGCGAGGCGTTCTTGTAGCTGAGCCGGTGCTTGGTGCGGTTATAGCTGAGCCGCACCGCCTTGACCTGCCAGACAGGATCGTGCGGGCAGCCCTGGTTGTCGACAACCGCGCAGGGCGAATAGACGGCGCGGCGCAGCGAATAGATGTCGCCCTTGCGTGCACCTTCATCGGCAGCCATGCGGCCACCGTCGTTCAGAACAAGCAGGATATTGTCGATGGCGCCATCCTTGAGCGAATCGGTCAGCTCGATGCGGTCACCGAACGCCTGGTTGCCTTCGGGATCGATGGTGATGACATGGCCAGTGGCGATGACGACGCCGGTCTTGCGATTATATTCGATGGCATCGGCCGACAGCTTCCAGGCGTCGCGATTGAGGCGGACGGTGCCGAGTGCGGTGACGATCTCGCCCTTGTCGTCATAGCGCATTTCATCGGCTTCAAAGCCGATCGTATCTCCGGGCGCGATGATGTCACCGCCATCGCGCGGCATCACAGGATCGGCGCTGACCGGTTCCGGCACCGGGATGGCGTCGGTTTGCGCGTGCAACGGCACCGCCGCGCCCAGCGCAGCAAACAGGGTGGCGGTCGCCAGCAGGACAGAACGCAGGGGCAAGCGACGCTTTCGACGGCTGGTACGCACCGACAGGGGCTTAGCCGCGTCAACGCGGCGCGTCCACCGCCGGTTGCACCGGTTTGCACCGGCGCGCGCCCCGTTCTAGAGCATTGGCTCGATTTTGCCTGTCAGGACTGCCCGATGATCATTGCCTTTCCCGCCGTTGCCGATGCCCAGCCGCATGTTCATGTCGTACTTGCTGGTCCCGACGGGCTGATGACGCCAGGCGCCGCAGCCGTCGATGCTGCCAGTGGCGGCCAGGTAGCCCGCGCCCTCAAGACCGGGCGCTTCGAAGGCGAGGCGACCGCCGTGGTGGAAATCCTCGGCCCCAGTGGCATCGATGCCGCTCGCCTGCTGATCATCGGCATGGGCCCGCCGGACAAGGCGACTGCGGCAGTGTTCGAAAAAATCGGCGCAACCATCGCGGCACGCTTCCAAAGTTGCGGGGAAACGCGAGTGACGGTCGATCTGAATGGTGTCACCGGCGCATTGCCGCTGGATGGCGCCGCCGCGCATCTTGCGCATGGCGCATCGCTGCGCAGCTATCGTTTCGACAAGTATCGCACGACGGTGAAGCCCAAGACCAAGCCGACATTGACGCATTTCGACATCATCGGTGCGCCAGACGCTGCGGCGTATCACGAACAGCTCGCCGCCATCGCGGCCGGCGTGGTGCGGACCCGCGACCTGGTCAGCGAGCCCGCCAACATCGTCTACCCCGAAAGCTTTGTCGCCAGCGCCCAAGACCTGGCCGATCTCGGCATTGAGTTGACGGTGCTGGGCGAGCCGGAAATGAAGGCGCTTGGCATGGGCGCGCTGCTCGGCGTGGCGCAAGGGTCGGTACGGGCACCGAGGCTCATGGCGATGCGCTGGAACGGCACCGGCAACGCCGATGCCAAGCCGGTGGTGTTCGTCGGCAAGGGCGTCACCTTCGATACCGGCGGCATCAGCATCAAGCCGGCGGCCGGGATGGAGGACATGAAGTGGGACATGGGCGGGGCCGGGGCCGTCACCGGTGCGCTGCACGCGCTCGCGGCGCGAAAGGCCAAGGCGCATATCATCGGCGTTGTCGGGCTGGTGGAAAACATGCCCGATGGCAATGCCCAGCGCCCCGGCGATGTCGTTACCAGCATGAACGGCCAGACCATCGAGGTGATCAACACCGATGCCGAAGGGCGGCTGGTGCTGTGCGATGCGATCTGGTGGGCGCAGGAACAATATAACCCCGAAGTCGTCGTCGATCTGGCGACACTGACCGGTGCGATCATCATCAGCCTGGGCCATGAACATGCCGGGCTGTTCTGCAACGACGATGGCCTGGCGGGGCAATTGCTCAAGGCCGGCGACACTTGCGGCGAAAAGCTGTGGCGGATGCCGATCGACGATGCCTATGACAAGCTGATCAACAGCGATATCGCCGATATCAAGAACGTCGGTCCCCGCGAAGGCGGTTCGATAACCGCCGCGCAGTTCATCAAGCGGTTCGTGAAGCCCGGGGTGAAATGGGCGCATCTCGATATCGCCGGCACGGTGTGGTCGAACAAGGCGGGGACGCTCCACGACAAGGGCGCGACGGGCTATGGCGTGCGCTTGCTCGACCGCTTTATCGCCGAAAACTTCGAGGTTTAACGCGTTTCGTTGTCATCCCGGGCTTGACCCGGGACCCAGTTTTCCTTTGCACCCCAGCCAAAAAAAGCTGGGTCCCGGGTCAACCCCGGGATGACGGGAAGAGCAATGATCGACATCGGCTTCTACCAGCTCGCCCAGCGCCGCGCTGAAGCCGTGCTGCCGCAACTTGTCGGCAAGGCGCTGGCCGCGGGGCATAGCATCGTCGTGCGCAGCGATGATGCGGCGCTGCTGGCCCGCATCGACACCGCACTCTGGACGCAGCCTGCCGACAGTTTTGTGCCGCATGGTATCGATACCGATGTCGGACCGGACCGCGCCGTCAGCCAGCCGGTGCTGCTCAGCCAGGCGCCGCTGCCGGCCGCCAATGCTGCCGATTGCCTGGCGCAGGTGGGGGGTGACCTGCCCGATGACCTGGCCGGCCTGACTCGCGTGCTGTTCCTGTTCGATAGTGACGGTACGGAGACGGCGCGGAACCGCTGGCGCAAACTGGCGAAGGCCGAAGGCGTCAAACCGGTCTATTGGCGCGAAACCGAAGGCGGCCGGTTCGAAAAGGCCGGTTGAGCCCGGCAACCTTGCCATTGCAGTGCAGCACGGCTAGGGAGCAGCGCATTCCAGCCCCCTTGTTCAGACAGACGGAGTTTTCCCGTGGCCATCACGCGCACCTTTTCGATCATCAAGCCCGACGCGACCCGCCGCAATCTGACCGGCGCCGTCAACACCATGATCGAAGCCGCCGGTTTGCGCATCATTGCGCAGAAGCGCCTGCACCTGACCAAGGCCCAGGCCGAAGGTTTTTACGCCGTCCACAGTGAGCGTGGGTTCTTCGGTGAACTCGTCGCCTTCATGATTTCCGGCCCGGTCGTCGTGCAGGTCCTCGAGGGCGAAGACGCCGTTCCGGCCTATCGCGCCATCATGGGCGCCACCAACCCCGCCAACGCCGATGCTGGCACGATCCGCAAGGAACTCGCCGAATCGATCGAAGCCAATACCGTGCATGGTTCGGATTCGGACGAAAACGCCGCGATCGAAATCGCCTATTTCTTCGCCCAGACCGAAATCGTCGGGTAAGGCGCAGCGCGCGCGTAGCGCCCGCGCTACGCGTCGACAGGCGCACCTCGGCCGGAGGGGCGGTTGGCATCAAGCCAATCGAACCCGCCCGATGTGAGCACGGGCTTTGCCCGTGCTTTTTTCGTAAGAGGCCCGGAGAACGAGACCAATCGCGGCCAATTTGCATCCGTGATGCCGGTCAACGATTCCCCGCTAAGTTGACAAAGTTGACGCGTTTGACGCGTTTTCGCTGCTCGCCGTTGGGTCAAGCAGCGACGGATTTTCACACACCGCAGCGGAATTGACCCACCGCTGCGAGGCGGCAAATGCCACAATGATCACGGCAAATGACGGTTCGGACTTGTAGTGTTGGACTTGCAGAAGCGCATTTTGCGCGCCTGTGGGATCACGACAATTTCAAAGAGCAAATACAAGTGAGTCCATGGCAGAAACTCCGTAAGCGATGTGCCGAGGCCCTTCAGGGCTTGAAGTTCCACGGCATGAGATG
>JBMOGO010000048.1:0-24030 GCA_049318305.1 Polymorphobacter sp. | reverse complement strand
AGGCCAAGGGACTGACTCTCCTCGATGTCGCCGAACGCTGCGAGCCGCCCACCACGGCGCAGACTATCGGACGGCTGGAAACCGGCACGCGCACGGTTTCGGTCGGCTGGCTGAACCGCATTGCTGCTGCCCTGCAACTGGAGGCAGCCGACCTGGTGACGCTGCCCGATCGCGCTGAATTGCCGGTGGCGGCTGTCCTTGGGGCGGACGGTGCCCAGGCACCACGCAAACCGCTGACATTGGTCGCGCCGACACCGGCCGGCACCATGGTCGGCATCATCGTCGACGTGGCGCAAGGCGATTATCGCGCCGGCGACGAGCTATGGGCCGAACAACTCGCCCCGGAAGATTTTGGCCGCGCCATCAACCGCGACGTGCTGGCGCCGCGACCCGTCGGGCGGTTTGCCTTTGGCCGGCTGATCGCCACCGACGATGGCCGGGTGCAGATCCTGCCCGCCAACCCCGGCGCGCGGCAGATTGTTGTCGATGCGCCATGGATCGCGGTGGTGAAGCAGCTGGTGCGCGGGGTTTAGGCGCTATTTCGCGAACAAGTTCGCCGGATTGCGCATCGCCTTGAATTCCAGCGCATTTCCTGCCGGGTCGAATAAAAAGAACGTGCCCTGTTCACCCGGCTGACCGGCAAAACGCACATGCGGCGGCAGTTCGAACGCCACCCGGGCAGCAGCGATGCGGACGCCCAGCGCCTCCCAAGCCGGCCAGTCGAGCACCAGGCCGAAATGCGGCACGGGCACCTGGTCTCCGTCGACCGGGTTACGCGTAATGGCCGAGCGCGGCGCGCGGTGCACCACCAGTTGGTGCCCGAAAAAGTCGAAATCGATCCAGCTGTCCGACGAACGCCCTTCGGCGCAACCCATCACACGACCGTAAAAATCACGCGCCGCCACCAGGTCATCAACCGGAATGGCAAGATGGAACGGATTCATGTGCGCCATATCCCACCCTCGGATACCGGTGAAATCACCGCCGGGCGCGGCACCAGCACCACCGGTTCGGGTGGCAAGGTCGCATCGTCCGCAGTGTCCGGCACAGCCGGTTCCGGTGCCGGCGGTTCCGGTGCCGGCGGTTCCGATTCCGGCGGTGCCGATGCTGATGGTTCGAACTTTGATGGTTCCGACGCTGGCGGTTCAGGTTCAAGCTGGGGCGCAGCCGCTGCCACCGGCGGGAAAAGCCGCACCGGCGCGAGCCCGGACACCCGCAGCGCCAGGTTTCGCGCCGCAGCAGCGATCAACCCGCCCGGTTGGCCGGCCAGCGATGGTGCCACATCCGGGCCGGCGCGATCGACAAAATCGAACCGGCGACCCGAGGCATCAGCCGCCTGCGCCGGATCGAGCAGCCACGCCATCACCGCCATCAACCGCGCCGTCGTCCACAGGCTTTCGATCGCCACCGCCGCCTGCCCATCGGGTGACAGGCCGGCGCGCCACGCGACACCTGGCCCGTCGAACCAGCCGCGCGCCTGGTCCGCCAGGTCAACCGCCTCCTGGTACAGCGATTCCATCGCGGACTGATCATGCCCCTGCATAGCGCTATCCTGCCACGGCAACACCGGCCTGCGCCAGCCCCTGGCGAACTGCTCCACACGGTCTTGAACTGTCGCGAGTGACTGCCCAATTCTGGCGTGTCGGCGTTGCCTATCGGGGCGCCGGCACCCCGGCCGAACTGGCGGGGACCAAATGGCAACTCGCTTTGAAAAGGATATGCCCATGCGTGCGTTCGATATCTCACCGCTGCTGCGCTCGTCGATCGGTTATGAAAACCTCAACCGCCTGGTAGAATTCGCCGGCCGGGTCGATGGCGCGGAAAGCAGCTTCCCGCCCTACAATATCGAAAAACTTGGTGATGGCGCCTATCGCATCGCCATGGCCGTCGCCGGCTTTTCCGAATACGAGCTCGACCTGACCGTGCAGGAGAATACCCTGATCGTCACTGGTGTGGCCCAGCCGGAAACCGAGGCCGCCAATGGCGAAAACAGCCGGGTGTTCCTCCACCGCGGCATCGCCAAGCGCGCCTTCGAGCGCCGGTTCCAGCTCGCCGACACCATCAAGGTGACCGGCGCCAGCTATGCCAATGGCTTGCTCAACATCGACCTTGTGCGCGAAATCCCCGAGCACAAGAAGCCGCGCAAAATCAACATCGGCAGCAATGTCGAAACGTTGGTCCCGGTCGAAACCCGGATCGCAGCAGAATAAGCGGGTCGGCCTCCCCCCGCGCGGGGGGAGGCTACGGCCAGCACCTGTCTAACCCAGGCCGGTCTTGCGACGCACCGTCTGGAAGCGCTGCAGCTGTTCCGCCGGTTCCGGCCAGTCCGGCGCCAATTGCGCGGCGCGACTGTAATCCTCGAATGCTTCGCGCGCCCGGCCCAAGCCTTCGTTGGCGACGCCGCGCGTATAATAGGCGATTTCCGGGCGCAGCGGATTGCGCGCGATGCCTTCCGACAATTGCACCACCGCTTCGTCGTCGCGATTGCCGTGCTGCATCAGGGCGATGCCCTTGTTGACATAGGCTTCGGCAATATCGGGGCGCACCTTGATGGCGGCATCATAATCGGCGATCGCCGCATCCAGCTTTTTCGCCTGCATCTGGACAATGCCGCGGTTGACGAAGGTCGCGGCGCGGTCGTTGCTGGCCAGCGCTTCGTCGAGTAAAGCACTGTCGCACACGCGCAGCGCCTGGCGCAGCGGCAGACGCTTTTGCGCCGCTTCGAAACAACCGCGCGCGTAGCCAGTGCCGATCACCGAGATGGCGGTTGCGGCCTGAGCAGCGGATGCAGCGAACAACAAGGCAACGAAAAACACAGCCCGGGACATCACAATCTCCTGACAGCCAGATGGTAGCACATCGCGCCGCCGGGGAAAACCGGATCAGGCGATGATATCGGGAATCAGCATGTCCTCGAGCATGGCAATTTCGTCGCGCAACTTCAACTTGCGCTTCTTGAAGCGCTGCAACTGGATCATGTCGACATTGGGCATCAGGCGCAGCGCATCGATCGCCGCATCAAGATCGCGGTGGTCGCGGCGGGCAATCTCGATCCGGGCGCGAATTTCAACTTCATCCACTGAAATCGTCCCTGCCCTTCCCGAGTCGTTCTGCGTCTTTACATGATGCTAACCATGTTCATGGCGCCAATACCAGATGTGGGATGATGAAGGCGCCAGACGCAACAAGATACCGCCCTGCCGCGCTGGAAAATCAAGCCTTGGACAAAGCCTGTCGTTCATGTTCCACTCCCTGATCCCAGCCACAGGCACCGCCCCCGGTGCCATTTCAGGGAGACGTCCATGGCCAATGCCCATCTCGCTAGCCTCAATGCCAGGCACGCCGCGCTCGACGAATCGGTCGCAGTCGAAACACGGCGGCCGCATCCGGATACGGTGGAACTGGCGCGGTTGAAGCGGGAGAAGCTGAAGGTCAAGGAAGCGATGCTGCGAAGCGCGGCCGCCAGCTAACGCGCAGCGTTAGCCGCTGGCCGCGCTTCACTCATCCCTCGTAATCTTCTCATCCCGCTCGTGGCGCTCCTGCGCCTCCAGCGTCATCGTCGCGATCGGGCGCGCTTCCAGCCTTTGCAGCGAAATCGGCTCTCCGGTCACTTCGCAATAACCATAGTCACCGGTTTCGATACGCCGCAGCGCCGCGTCGATCTTGCTGATCACCTTGCGCTGGCGGTCCCGCGTGCGCAGCTCGATGCCCCAATCGGTTTCCGACGAGGCACGGTCGGTGACATCGGGCTCCCGCATCGGTTCGGCCTTCAGCGTTTCCAGCGTTCCAGCTGCCTCGCGCAGAATCGATTCCTTCCAGTCCAGCAGCTTGCGCTTGAAGTAGGCGCGCTGCTGCGGCCCCATGAACACTTCATCAGCCGATGGCCGATAGTCGACAGGAAGCGCCGGTTCAGCTGCAATCTGCTGTTCGATTTCAAGCGCTTGTGCCCCCGCACCACGCATTGCTGTCGCCGAGTCCATAACGCAAAACCTCCACCCGCAAGCACCGGTGCCACCCGAATCACATGGACTCAGCCGAACCGCTGCATGATTGCTCTGAATGACCGAAACCGGGCATTCAGTCCCCGCGGCGGCTCATAGCGACGACCGACCACCCCGGCAAGCCGGTAGCGACGTGAAAACGCATCGAAATTCAGATTGTCATGGCGGCCCGGCAGTCTACAGCCGGCATTGAGAGCGGCCCTTGGGCTCAGCCCTTGGCGATTCCGTCGATCCGCGCCTGCAGCGCCGCCAACTGTGCCTTCAGATCGGCAATCTCCGACGTTTCGGTGGCCGGGGCCGACGCCGGCTTCTTGGCAGCAAGCCCGCGCCCACCGGCAAGCATATCGGTCGCTGCCTGGAACAGCGCCAGATTCTGTTTGGCGAGCTGTTCGAACGGCTTCAGCGCGGCATCGCGGAACTTGTTCTGGTTTTCGGCAAAGGCGGCCATCGACGCCTCGAGATAGTGCGGCACGGCGCCCTGCATCGAATCACCGTACATGGCGATGATCTGGCGCAAGAACGGCACCGGCAGCATCGTCTGGCCGCCGGATTCTTCTTCCATGACGATCTGGGTCAGCACCGACCGGGTGATATCCTCCCCCGATCGCGCATCGAACACCTGGAAATCGCGGCCCTGCCGCGTCATCGTCGCCAGATGTTCCAGCGTGATGTAGCTGCTGCTTTCGGTGTTATACAGGCGCCGGTTGGCGTATTTCTTGATGACCACCGGCGATGCGGCTGCATTGGCCTTTGCACTGTCGGCTTTGGATGAAGGGGCGTCGGCCATGGCAATTCCCGGGGATGGCGAAAGAGCGCCCGTAACACAGGTTGATGCTGCACCGCAACGCAGCGACCCGCCAGCGCAGCAAAACAGCACCGCCGATGCAGCATTGCGCCGCCGCGGGCCGCATCCGCTTCCCGTGTTCCTCGATACCGTGGCACGAGTGTGCGGCGACGATCGAGCCCGCCTGGCGCGCGTCCTTGCAGGACTGCGCCGCTATCAGGCAGCGCCGGCGGCACCGCAGCGCAGCGCACGACCGGTGGCGGCGCGATCGGGCGGGGTCTGCCTGCGCGATTACGGCGGCGCCGGACCAGTAGTGGTGGTGGTGCCATCGCTGATCAACCCGCCGACAGTGCTCGACCTGGCGCCGGGCAATTCGCTGCTTGCCGGGCTGGCGGTGCGCGGGCTGCGGCCACTGCTGGTCGATTGGGGGGAGACCGAAGCCGCCGGGCTGGCGGCGCTGGTCGAAACCCGGCTGGTGCCATTGGTGGCGGGGCTGGGCGTGCCGGTGGCGCTGCTCGGCTATTGCCTTGGCGGCACGCTGGCGCTGGGCGCCGCCGCGCTGCTTGGTGACCGGGTGACGCGGCTGGCGCTATTGGCGACGCCGTGGCATTTCAGCGGTTATGCCGATGGCCGCACCGGCCTGGCCGACTGGTGGATGCAGGCGGAACCGGTGGCCAAAAGGCTCGGCGCCGTGCCGATGGACTTGTTGCAACCGGCGTTCTGGGCACTCGATCCCGCTGGGCTGGCGGCGAAATATGAACGGCTGGCGGTGTTACCCGATGCCGATATCGCGGCGTTCGCGCTGCTGGAGGACTGGTCGAACACCGGGCAGCCGCTGTCATTGGCGGCGGCGCGCGGCTTGGCTGAAGATCTGTTTGCCGGCGATGCGAGCGGGCGCGGCACCTGGATCGTCGGTGGCGGCGCGGTCACGCCAGACCGGCTGCGCCTGCCGATCCTGGATGTCATCGCAACACGCGACAAGATCGTACCGCCGAGCGCTGCGTTATCGACCAGTGGCACAGGCACGCCGCTGCCGCTCGATGCCGGCCATGTCGGCATGGTGGTAGGTGGCCGCGCGCCGGCGCTCCTGTGGGACCCGCTGGCGGCTTGGTTGTGCGCCTGAACACCTCTCCATCCGGGGAAGGTTTTCTCAGCACTACAGCCACATCGCCATGCCGATCGACGCTGGCGCCACCGGCACGAAGCCATATTGCACATAAAGATGCTGCGCCGGGCCATCGGCAATCAGCGTCACATAGGCCTCCGCCGTAACGGAGGCACGCAACCGTTCCAGCAACCGCTGCATGATAGCCTTGCCCAGCCCGCGGCGCTGGTGCGCCGGATCGACGGCGATATCGGCGATGTTGAACACCAGTCCGCCGTCACCGATCACCCGGCCCATACCGACCGCGGTGCCGCAATGCTCAACAACGACCCCGAAAATGCTGCTCGGCAGACCCTTGGCGGCAGCCCCGACGCTGCGCGGCGTCATCCCGGCGATGGCGCGCAGCCGACAGAAATCCGCGACGTCGGGGATGCGATCGATAATCTGATAGGCGTCGGTCATGCTGTCTTCCCGGTTGCTACCGAAACTATGGCGTTTCCGTCCGCCTGCAACTAGCGTGCGGCGCAACGAATCACGCCGCCTTCGGGGAGTTTGAAGCATGACTGGTACCGTAATCACTGCCGCCCGCCGCACTGCCGTTGGCAGCTTCATGGGCGCCTTTGGCGGCGTGCCGGCGCATGAACTCGGCAAGGCGGCAATTCTAGCGGCGCTCGCCGATGCAGGGGTCAGCGCCGATGAAATCGATGAAGTCATCCTCGGTCAGGTGCTGACCGCTGGCCAGGGCCAGAACCCGGCGCGGCAGGCAGCGATGGCCGCCGGCATTGCGCAGGGCGCGCCGGCCTGGGGTGTCAACCAGGTTTGCGGTTCGGGGCTGCGCGCGGTTGCACTCGCTTCGCAAGCCATTCAGGCCGGTGATGCGAAAATCATTGTCGCTGGTGGCCAGGAATCGATGAGCCTGTCGACCCATGCCCAGGCACTGCGTGCCGGCACCAAGATGGGCGCCATCGAATTGATCGACACGATGATCAAGGACGGGTTGTGGGATGCCTTCAACGGCTATCACATGGGCATTACCGCCGAAAATGTGGCGGAACGCTACCAGATCGGTCGCACCGCCCAGGATGAATTCGCCGTCGCCAGCCAGAACAAGGCGAGCGCAGCGCGCGCCGAAGGCCGCTTCAAGGGCCAGATCGCACCCGTCACCATCAAGGGCCGCAAGGGCGATACCGTCGTCGATACCGACGAATACATCCGCGACGGTGTCACCATCGACAGCATTTCGGGGCTGAAGGGCGCCTTCAAAAAGGACGGCAGCGTCACCGCCGCCAACGCCAGCGGCCTGAACGATGGCGCCGCCGCGCTGGTCGTGATGAGCGAGGCCGAAGCCAGCCGCCGCGGCGCGCCAGTGCTGGCGCGCATCGCCAGCTGGGCCTCGGTGGGCGTCGACCCGGCAATCATGGGCATCGGCCCGGTGCCGGCATCCAGAAAGGCGCTGGAAAAGGCCGGCTGGAGCGTCGCCGATCTCGACCTGATCGAAGCCAATGAAGCCTTTGCCGCGCAGGCGCTGGCCGTCGGCCAGGAGCTCGGGCTCGATCCGGCCAAGGTCAATGTCAACGGCGGCGCCATCGCCATCGGCCATCCGATCGGCGCCTCGGGCGCGCGGGTGCTGACGACTCTGCTGCACGAGATGGTGCGTCGGGATGTGCACAAGGGCCTCGCCACGCTGTGCATCGGCGGCGGCATGGGCATTGCCCTGTGTGTGGAGCGGTAGCATCTGACCCGGTCTGGTGGTGGCGGTGCCTGTTCTCGCCCCTTCTGTCATCCCGGGCTTGACCCGGGGCCCAGCTTTTTTTCGACCAAACTTTGGACACTGGGTCCCGGGTCAAGCCCGGGATGACGATTTACGTTATGCTGCAAACGCGCAACCGCAGACGCGCCAATGACCTCCCCCAGTACCGCTCCGCCGCTCGACCGGCTATTCGCCGGCGGCAGGCACTGTCGTCTGCTGGTGCTAGGTCGCCCGCCCGAAACCGTCCCGCTGCCGCTGGAAAGCTTTGAGCGCGTGGCGTGTATTGCCGCCAGCGACGACGATATCCGCTCCGGCACTGTCCGCGCCGACCCACACCACCTGCCGTTTCACGAGGCGCTGTTCGACAAGGCGCTCTGGTCGTGCCCGCTGGTGCAGCCGCGGCTGATGCTGCGCGAACTGTGGCGCGTGCTCACCCCGGCCGGCCTTGCCGTGCTGATCGTGCGGGCGCGGCGGCCGTGGCACACCCTGTCCCACGGCTGGCTACGCGAACCGCTGGCGCTGCGGCTCGATGAAGCAATGTTCGAAGTGCTCGACTGGCAGATACAGTCGGTGCCCGACCGCCATCATGTCGTGCTGGTCGGCAAACGCGACGGCCTGAAACCCGCAATGATCGGCCGGGTGGAGGAAACAGTGGTACCGGCGACGGCCTGAACCCAGACGCTATAGCTTTAGTTCCAACGTCATAGCGTTAGTTCCAACGTCACCTCGTCACCCTCGCTCAGCCGCTGCGCCTTGCGCACGCTGGCCTTGACCGGCAGAATGTAACCACTGACATCCTTGCTCGGAAATACCGACGTCTGCCATGTCGTCGTGCCGATCGTTGCCGTCACATACACCGACCCCCAGGCGGCGCTGCGTCCCGGTGCTGCGGCACGGATCGCATCGGCGACCGCGCCATCGATGGTGATGAAGTGCCAGGCCGCCTTGGTCGGCGTGCCGTCCTTGGCCTTGCCGCGCCACAACCACAGCGGCGCAGTGAGCTGCCATGACCCGCCCGCCGGCATTGCCTCGCCCAGTTCCTCGCGCAGGAAACGGATCAGTTCCGGGTCAAAGGGTTCATCGCCGGTCATCGCGCCAGCACGAACACCGCCTGCTCCGCCAGCAGATTGGCCAGCGCCGGCCCGCGCCGCGCTCCGCCCGACAGGAACGCCGCGCTTTCGACGCGCAGCCCCAGGTCCGCCGCCAGTGCGCGAAAATCATCGACCGTGCAGAAATGGATGTTCGGCGTTTCGTGCCAGCTGACCGGCAGCGACTTGGTCACCGGCATGCGCCCGCCCAGCGCCAACGAGCCGCGCACCCGCCAATGTCCGAAATTGGGAAAACTGACGACGGCGCGCCGCCCGATGCGGACCAGTTCAGCCAGCACGGTCTTTGGCGAGCGCATCGCCTGCAGCGTGTCGGACAGGATCACCATGTCGAAGGCGCCAGCGGGATAATCCGCCAGATCGGCATCGGCATCGCCCTGCACCACCGATAGCCCGCGCGCCACCGCCCCTGCGACATTGGCCGCCGACACATCGATGCCGCGCGCATCCACGCCCTTGGTGTCGCGCAAATACGCCAGCAAAGCACCGTCGCCGCAGCCGATATCGAGCACCCGCGCGCCGGCGGGCACCGCATCGGCGATGGCGGCAAGATCGGGGCGCAGCGTCATGCCCCGGCCCGCAAGAACCCGTCGACCACCCGGTTCATCTCCGGCGCTTCGAGCAGAAAGGCATCATGGCCGAACGGGCTTTCCAGTTCGACAAAGCTGACCGCGGCGCCGGCGGCATTGAGCGCCCGCACCACCCGCCGCGATTCTGCCGTCGGGTACAACCAATCGCTGGTGAAGCTGATCACCGCAAAGCGCGTTTTCGTGCCGGCGAACGCTGCCGCCAGTTGCCCGCCATGCGCCTCGGCCAGGTCGAAATAATCCAGCGCGCGGGTGATATACAGGTAGGAATTGGCATCGAACCGCTCGGTGAACGCCAGCCCCTGATGCCGCAAATAGCTTTCGACCTGGAATTCGGCGTCGAAACCAAAGCCCAGCGCCTCGCGGTTCTGCAAGCGCCGACCGAATTTGGCGGTCAGGCCTTCCTCCGACAGATAGGTGATGTGCGCCGCCATGCGCGCAACCGCGAGCCCGGCGGCGGGCGGTTTGTCCTCGGCATAGGCGCCGCCTTGCCACATCGGATCGGCCATGATCGCCTGGCGTCCGACCTCGTGAAAGGCAATGTTCTGTGCCGAATGCCGTGCCGCGCTGGCGATGGCGACGACGCTGCGCACCCGCGCCGGATGCGCCACCGCCCAGTCTAGCGCCTGCATGCCGCCCATCGAGCCGCCGATGACCGCCTGCAACACACCAACCCCCAGATGATCGAGCAACCGCGCCTGGGCATTGACCATGTCGCGAATGGTGATGACCGGGAAAGCCATCGCATAGCGTGCTCCGGTCACCGGATCGATGCTGCCCGGCCCGCTAGAACCGCTGCACCCGCCCAGCACATTGGCGCAGATGATGAAATGCCGCGCCGGGTCGATCGGCAGCCCCGGCCCAACCAGCCGCGGCCACCAGCCGGGCTTGCCAGTCCGCGGGTTGAGGCTGGCGACATGCTGGTCGCCGGTCAGCGCATGGCAGATCAGGATCGCGTTGGAGCCTTCGGCGTTGAGCGTGCCATAGGTTTCATAACCGAGTTCGAGCTGCGCCAGCGCCTGTCCCGACGCCAGCGCGAACGGCCCCGGCAGCATGGCACGCCGATCAAGGCCGAAGCGGGTATCGGTGGGGACGAGAAGCGTCGCAGGCATTGCATCGCCGTTACGGGGTTCGCGCGCTGTTGTCACGGGCGCAAGGGCTTTATCGGCGGCCGCATCTCGCCTAGAGCGGCGGCATGAGCAGCGCCCCCACCCCGCAGATGAAGTCCCATGTCGCCGGCATTCACGCCTATGTGCCCGGCAAGGCCGGGCTCGGCGACCGCCCGGTGGTGGCCAAGCTCTCGTCGAACGAAAACCCCTTCGGGCCGTCGCCGCAGGCCATTGCCGCGATGACGGCGGTGCTCGGCAACAGCAACCTGTATCCCGACCCGGCCGCGACGGCGCTGCGCGAGGCGCTGGCGGCGCGGCACGGCATCGATGCAGACCGCATCATCTGCGGCACAGGGTCGGACGAACTTATCCATCTGGTCGCCGGCGCTTTTGCCGGGCCGGGCGATGACGTCTTGTATGTCCGCCACGGGTTCGCCGTCTACGATATCGCCGCCCGCCGCGCCGGGGCTACGCCGGTCATCGCGCCAGACAGCGACTATGCCTGTGATGTCGATGCAGTGCTGGCGGCGGTCACCCCGCAAACCAAAGTGGTATTTTTGGCCAACCCGAACAACCCCACCGGCACTTTGATTGCCGCTAGCGAAGTGCGCCGCCTGCATGCCGGCCTGCCCGGCGATTGCGTCTTCGTTCTCGATGCCGCCTATGCCGAATTTGCCGAAGGGGATTATGAGGACGGGCTGGCGCTGGTCGAAGCGCACACCAATGTCATCGCGCTGCGCACTTTTTCCAAAATCTATGGCCTGGCGGCGCAACGCATCGGCTGGGCCTATGGCGCGGCACCGCTGATCGACGCGATGCACCGCATCCGCGCGCCATTCAACGTGCCGACCACCGGCCAGGCCGGGGCGATTGCCGCGCTCGCCGATGATGCCTGGGTGGAAAAGACGCGCAGCCACACCATTCAATGGCGCGAATGGCTGGCGGGCGAAGTCACTGCGCTGGGCAATGCCGGGCTGCGCGCCATCCCCTCGGCCGCAAATTTCGTGATGATCGAGTTTCCGGAAAGCGGCACCATTACCGCTGCAGGCGCCAATGCGGCGCTGCTGGCGGACGGCATTATCGCACGCTACCTCGCCGTGCAGGCGATGCCGCGTTGCCTGCGTATCTCGGTCGGCACCGAGGCGGAAACCCGCGCTGCGGCGGCGTCGCTGCGCCGCTATGTGGAAACCGCGGCGGGTCGCGCCGGCGACACGTCAGACAGCGCCTGATGCTGCCCTTCGCCCGCGTCACCATCCTCGGCATGGGGCTGATCGGCTCGTCGCTGGCACGCGCCATTCGCGCCACGATGCCGACCGTGCACCTGACGGTCAGCGACGGCGATGCTGGGGTGCGCGCCCGGGTGCTGGCGCTCGACCTGGCGGACGATGTGACCGAAACCGCCGGCGCCGCCGTCATCGATGCCGAACTCGTCATCCTCGCCGTGCCCGTCGGTGCGATGGGCGCGCTGGCCGCCGAAATTGCTGACGACTTGCCCGCCGCGGCCATCGTCACCGATGTCGGCTCGGTCAAGGCCAAGGTGCTCGCCGACCTGACAGCAGCGCTGCCCGGCGTTGCGATCGTTCCCGGCCATCCGGTGGCGGGAACTGAAAAATCAGGTCCGGACGCAGGGTTCGCCAGCCTGTTCACCGATCGCTGGTGCATCCTGACGCCGGCCGCCGAGGGGCCAGACAGCGCCAGGGTCGCTGCCTTCTGGACGCGTCTGGGCGCCAAGGTAGAGATCATGGACGCCGCCCACCACGATCGCGTGCTCGCCGTGACCAGCCATTTGCCCCACCTCATCGCCTATTCGATCGTCGGGACCGCGAGCGACCTGGAAAGCGTGACGCGCAGCGAAGTCATCAAATATTCGGCCGGCGGCTTTCGTGATTTCACGCGCATCGCCGCCAGCGACCCGGTGATGTGGCGCGACGTCTTCCTCAACAATCGCGAGGCGGTGCTGGAAACGCTGGGCCGTTTCACCGAAGATCTGACGGCGCTGCAACGCGCCATCCGCTGGGGCGAAGGCGATACATTGGAGGCCTTGTTCAGCCGCACCCGTGCCATCCGGCGGTCGATCATCGACGAGGGCCAGGATACCGAAGAACCGGATTTCGGAAGAAGGCATTAGCGCAGCGCCGCTCGCGCTGAAAGCGCGGCGACAGGCGCAAGCTCGGCCGGCGGGGCGGTGCGGCCTTCCCGCACCGAACCCGTCCGACGCCAGCGCGGGCTTTGCCCGCGCCTCTCCCTACATCATTTCAGATCTTCCACCGACACCCAGCCCTTCGACCCGAAATCATCGGCCACCTCGACAAAGATACCCTGCCGCTGACCGGTCGGCTTCAGCGTCGTGCCACTGCGGACCGATCGCACCACGGTGCCGGTGCGACTGGCAGTGGCGAACATCTTGGTGTCGACCGCGGTCGTCGCGCCGCCGCCGCCGGTGCTCGCCGTGGCAGCCGTGGTAATGGCGCGGTTCAGGGCGGCGCCCTGCGCGATGACGGAGTTATAGGCGATGATGAACGCGGCGGCGAGCGCCCGGCCATCCTTGCTGCCGGCATAGGCGGCGCCGTTCGCCGATTGGGTGACGCCGGCGCCGATGCCGGCAAAGCTGTAGGCGGTCTTGGTGACCGTGCCCTGCCCGGCCACCATCGTCATGCCGGTCGACGGGTTGATGATCTTGATGCCGGCAGCGACCGTTTTTTTCTTGCCGCCAAAACCGCCGAATGCTCCCATCAACG
This sequence comes from Polymorphobacter sp., assembly GCA_049318305.1. Classification (GTDB taxonomy): domain Bacteria; phylum Pseudomonadota; class Alphaproteobacteria; order Sphingomonadales; family Sphingomonadaceae; genus Sandarakinorhabdus. Next base: position 10,850 of record JBMOGO010000048.1, on the reverse strand, counting down.
CACCGCCCATCGGCACCCGCCCGAACACCTGCGCCGCCGCACCGGACCGGACCAGCCCTTCGGTGACCAGGGTCTTGGCCATGTCGACGCTCTTGTCGATCTCCTCTTTGTCGCCAGCAACCACGTTCATCAGATAGGTCGCGGGTTGGCCGCTGGCAGGGTCCTGGATGGTGAAGCAGCCCGATTCGACCGCCATCGCTGCGATCAATTCGCGCGGGCTAGCGAGGCCATACGCCGTCCAGCCCTGGGTGTCGCCATCGACAACCGCGATGCTGCCAAAGCTTTTCTGGCAGCGCGCCAGCGTCACCGATTCCTCTGCGGCCAGCACCGGTGCGGCCGCGGCCGCGCCTGCGATCAACAGCGCAACCATGCGCCGCGTCAAACCAGAATCCTGCATTTTTGCCTCCCCCTGTGCCGGCGAACGCTGCCTTGCGCTCGCCATCGTTAAACCGTCACAAAGGATAACAGCGGGTTAAGTAGAATCGCAATACACCCAAATGGGGGGGGCGTTCAGGGGGCAGAAACCGCGCGCCGGCCGCGCAGTACCGGGCACGGCGGCATCTGGCCGCGCACGGCACGTTGCGCCAGATCGGAGGGCACACCGGTCAGCCGCAACGCCCCCGGCACGCCTTCGAATGCCAGCCGCAGCGGCGCGCGCAAGCGCTTTTCCGCCGGAGCGGCCCGGCCATCGAATGCGGCGGCAACGCTTGCCGGGCAGATGGTTTCGATGGTGCCGGCAAAGCGCAGCGATGTCCGCCCGGTCGGCACCAGTGTCGCGGTGATGCCAGCAACTTCGCCATGCGCATCCGACAGGCTGAAATTGGTCACTTCGATGGTGCCGGTCGTCGCCCATTGATCAAAACCGAGCAACCGCCCGGCGCCGGTGGCAACCATGTCGGCCGCCAGAGTCAGCGCGTCACCCTTGTCAAAGCGAATGCGCTGACCGGCAATAACCAATTGTCCGCGCGGCGGCAGTGTCGCGCCGCCCTCCCCGTCCTTGGCCGGCCGGCGTTCACGCACATGCAGTTCCAGCGCATCGGCGGCAATTGCCACCGGCGCAAAGCCCAGGCGCGCATTCGCGGCCTCCACGGTCGTCGAAAGGCGGACAAGTCGACCGTCCACAACCTTGATGCTGGTCATCGCCGATTTGCCCGAAAAACTGGCGCCCAGGCCCGGACCGATGATCGCCGAAAAACGCGGATAGCGCGTGCCGATGACCGTCAGTTCGGGTTGCCACGGTCCGCGATTGATGCGGGCCTGCTGCGCACCTGCAAACAGTTTCACGACGTCACCGCCCGACACCAGCGGGCCGGCGACTTCGGCCTCTAGCCGGTAGGGGAAACCGGTGATGCCGAAATCCGCCGCCGGCAGCCAGTGCCGCACCACGCCATCGAAATCCCGCGCCCAGCCCGACCAGAGCAGCCAGTACAGGCCGACCGCCGCGACCAGGGGCAGCAGCGTCAGCCACAACGGAATCCGGCGCATCATGCTGTCTTCCCCGGTTGCATCGCGTTGATCGCGGCGTGGACCCGCGCCTCGATTTCCGGGCGCGGCAGGCCGGGCGGAATCGCCGCGCCGAAGCGCAGCGTCACCGTGCCGGGGCGTTTGATGAATTCGCGCGGCCAGGCGTGACCGCTGTCGAGCGCCACCGGCACCACTGGCAGCTTGAGGATCTTGTACAGACCGGCGAAGCCCGAGGCCAAGGGCGGCATCGCGCCCACCGCGACCCGCGTGCCTTCGGGAAAGATGATCACCGGCCGGCCGTCATCGACCGCAGCGCGCGCCGCCTTCATCATGGCGCGCAGCGTTGTCGCCGAGCCTTCGCGATCGACAAAGATCGAGCCATGACGCGTGGAGGCGGCGCCCCAGACCGGGATGGATTTCAACTCCGCCTTCATCACGACGGCAGGGCGGGTGAACAGCCACAGCGTCAGGAACGTCTCGAACGCCGATTCATGCTTGATGGCGAACAGGTACGGCCCCGGCGGAATATCGCCCTCCACCCGCAACCGCACCCCGGTGATCCAGCGCGCACACCAGACGAACCAGCCGGCCCAGATTTTGGGTCCCAGGAACAGCCCCTTGCGTGACACCAGCCCAGCCAGCAATGCCCCCGGTACGGTGACCAGGCAGCCGGCGTAAAAGACGATGGTGAAGATGATGCTGCGCAACAGGGCGATCAGGGTCATGCAGCGCCCGTCGCCAGCGCCGCACGGCGCAACAGATATTTGCTATACTCGGTGGCGATGCTCGGCGCCTTCGGTTCGACAGCGACAGCATCGGGGATGACCGTCACGCCGGCTGGCAGCACACGAGCGAGTTCAAGGCGAGCGCGGCGCATATGTCCTGCCGAAGTGACGAGCCGGATCGACCCAAAGCCGTAACGCTTCACCCAGCGCGCGGTTTCCTCGGCGTTCGACCGCGTATCGACGGCTTCATAACCAAGGTCGGTGGTGCCCAGCCGCGCCTTGGCGATTCCCGCCGCCGCCGCCAGTTGTTTGCGCGTCGTGCCGCGATCGACACCCGAAACCAGCATCCGCCGCGCACTGCCCGCCTCCAGCACTGCCAGCCCGCGCTTCAACCGGCCTTTGCCGCCGGTCAGCACGACAATCGCATCGGTGCGCGCCGCCACCGGCGCCGGATCGGGCAGGGTCAGGCTGAACCACAGAAAACCGCCGGCCCAGCCGAGCGCCAGGACGGCGAGCAGCCGTGTCAGCCAGCCGCCGATGCCGATACGTGGGCGGCGGCCACGCTCGCGGATCACCGCCGCTTTACGCGGCGGTGCACGGCGCTGGGCGCGTGGCGGCTTCACATCTCGCCGCGCTGGCGGCGCAGCGCGTACCATTTGGCGACATTGGCGTTGTGTTCCGCCAGCGTGGCCGCGAACACGTGCCCGCCGCTGCCATCGGCGACGAAATACAGCGCCTTGGTCGGCGCCGGATCGAGCACCGCGGCAATGCTGGCACGCCCCGGATTGGCGATCGGCCCCTTGGGCAGGCCGGGTTTCAGATAGGTGTTATAGCCATTGTCGGTTGCCAGTTCCGACTTGCGGATGCGGCGGCCCAGCGGGCGGCCCTTGGTCACCGGATAGATCACCGTCGGGTCGGCATCGAGCTTGATCCCCTGCCGCAGCCGGTTGGAATAAACGCCGGCGACAGTGCGGCGCTCGCTGGCCTTGCCGGTTTCCTTTTCGACGATGGACGCGAGGATGATCGCTTCCGCCGGCGTTTTGACCACCGCAGTCTTGCTGCGCTTGGCCCAAAGCTCGTCGAGCGTTTTCGTCATCGCCGCCTGCATGCGCTTGATGACCTTGGCGCGCGGCTCGCCGGGCTCGTAATCATAGGTTTCGGGCAAGACCGAGCCTTCCGCCGGCACCGCCAACGGCCCCGACAGCTGTTTTTGCGCCTGCAACCGGTCGGCGACCAGCACCGATGGCATTCCTTCGGGAATGGTGATGCTGGCGCGCAGCACCTTGCCGGCCTGGAACGCCTCCAGATAATGCGACCAGACGTCGTTGCGGCGCAGCCGGTAGGTGCCGGCCTGTACCGGCGCGTCGCTGCCGAACAGCCGCGCCAGGATGCGAAACTGACGCGGCGCATCGATCAGCCCGGCGGTATTGAGCTGCTGCGTGGCAGCGTTCATCGACGCACCCTTGGCAATCGTGATCACCACCGGCGCACCCGGGCGGAGCCCCCAGCCGAACCACGGCGCCATCAGCAACGGCACGCCGAACAGCACCAGCAGCGCGATGAACGCAGTGACGACCCGGCTTGTCATCGGCGACGCATCGCGGTGCCGGTCAGAGGGCGCGCATGACGAGCGTGGCGTTGGTGCCGCCGAACCCGAAGCTGTTGTTGAGCACCGCCTTGATCTTGCGCGGCTTGGCAACATGCGGCACCAGATCGACGCCGATGCAGGCATCAGACGGATTGTCGAGATTGAGCGTCGGCGGCGCCACCTGGTCACGCATCGCCAGCAAGCAGAAAATCGCCTCCACGGCGCCGGCACCGCCAAGCAGATGGCCGATGGCGGATTTGGTCGACGACATCGAGACCGTGTCGATTGCGCTGCCGAACAGCCGGCGCACCGCACCCAGTTCAAGTTCGTCGCCCATCGGCGTCGACGTGCCATGGGCGTTGATGTAATCGATGTCCGACGGTGCCAGCCCGGCCTTGCGCAGCGCCATCTCCATCGACCGATAGGCGCCCGAACCTTCGGGGTGCGGCGCAGTGACATGATAGGCGTCGCCGGTCAGGCCATAGCCGATGACTTCGCCATAAATCTTGGCACCGCGTGCCTTGGCGTGTTCATATTCCTCGAGCACGACAACGCCGGCGCCTTCGCCCATCACGAACCCGTCGCGGTCCCTGTCATACGGCCGGCTGCCGCGCGTCGGTTCGTCGTTGAAATGCGTCGACAGCGCCTTGGCCTGGGAGAAGCCGGCAATCCCCAGCGGACAGATGGCGCCTTCGGCACCGCCGGCCAGCATGACATCGGCATCGTCCAGTGCAATCATCCGTGCCGCATCGCCAATGGCGTGCGCACCCGTCGAGCAAGCGGTGACGACGGCGTGATTCGGCCCCATCAGGCCGTATTTTATACTGACCTGACCCGAAATCAGGTTGATCAGCCGGCCATGCACGAAATGCGGGCTGACCCGGCGCGGACCCTTGGTGTAAAGGACGATCGATTCTTCCTCGATGCCCGGCAAGCCGCCAATGCCGCTGCCGATCGAGCAACCGGCGCGAAACCGCTGTTGCTCGGTCATGTCGGTCAGCCCGGCATCTTCCAGCGCCTGGCCGGCGGCATCGATGCCATAGGTGATGAACGGATCGACCTGGCGCTGCACCTTGTAATCGACGCGGGTGTCGGCGTTGAAGGTGAGGCCGCTGCCATCACCGCGTTTCACTTCGCAGGCGATGCGACAGGCGTAGTCCGTCGCATCGAACCGCGTGATGGTGGCGGCGCCGGATTGCGACGCCAGGATGTTGGCCCAGACGGTTTCGACACGGGCGCCCAGCGGCGTGACCATACCAAGACCCGTTATGACGACACGCCGCATCGGCAGCTATCCTTCCCGGCTCGCCCTTTTGGCGGGCGTGCGTTGTTAGTTACGATCTCCAAGCCTTTTATACGCGAAACGGCCCTTCGCATATCCGCGAAGGGCCGCTCGCAAAGGCGCGTGGCAGGCACCGAACCCGGTGCCGGCGGGGGCGGCCCCGCTCAACCTTTCGCGTTGGCGTCGATGAAGCTGATGGCATCCTTGACGGTCAGGATCTTTTCGGCTGCGTCATCGGGGATTTCGACGCCGAATTCTTCTTCAAAAGCCATCACCAGCTCAACGGTATCAAGGCTGTCTGCACCCAGATCGTCGATGAAGCTCGCATCCTCGGAAACCTTGTCGGCTTCGACGCCGAGATGCTCTACGACGATCTTCTTAACGCGTTCGGCGACGTCGCTCATGGGATCCCTCTTTCGATTTGCGCTTTGGCGGTGTTGATTGATGGTTGGCGATAGCGGGGTGCGGCAGCCAAGACAAGTGCCCCGGTTGGTAACAGGCCAGTAACGCCCTTGTCAGATCATGGCCATCCCGCCATTCACATGCAGAGTCTGCCCCGTGACATACCCCGCCTCGCGACTCGCGAGATACACCACACCTGCCGCAATATCGGCGCCATCGCCAAGCCTTCCGGCCGGAATTCGCCCCGTCAGCGCGGCTTTCTGCGCCTCCGGCAGCCCGTCGGTCATCGGCGAGGTGATGAACCCCGGCGCGATGCAGTTGACCGTAACATTGCGCGACGCGACCTCCTGCGCCAGCGCCTTCGACATGCCGATCAGACCGGCTTTCGACGCCGCATAATTCGCCTGGCCCGGATTGCCGGTCACTCCGACCACCGAGGTCACCGAAACAATCCGCCCGAACTTCTGCTTAAGCATCATCGGCTTCAGCGCGGCGCGGCACAGGCGGAAGGCGGCTTCGAGGTTCACGCGGATGACCGTGTCCCACTCCTCGTCCTTCATGCGCAGCGCGAGATTGTCGCGCGTCACCCCGGCATTGTTGACCAGGATATCGAGCCGGCCCAACGCGGCTACCGCCGCCGGCACCAGCGCGTCGACAGCGGCCGCATCGGACAGGTTGCACGGCAGGACGATCGCATCGCCGCCGATGTCTGCCCGCACCGCCTCCAGAGCGTCGGCGCGCGTCCCTGAGAGCGCCACCTGCGCGCCCTGCGCAGCGAGCGCCTTGGCCACCGCACTGCCGATACCGCCACTGGCGCCGGTCACCAGCGCCGTCATGCCTATCAGATCGAACATCGTCTAAAGTCCCTTCGCCAGCGCCTCGACGCCCGCCATGTCGGCGGCGCTCTGCATGGTGGCGTCCGGGCTGATCCGCCGCACCATCGGGCCCAGCACCTTGCCGCCGAGCTCCACAAAGCCGGTTACCCCAAGCGCTGTCATTGCCAGCACCGATTCGCGCCAGCGCACCGTGCCAGTCACCTGCTCAACCAGCAGCCGCTTGATCATGTCGGGATCCGTCACTGGTGCCGCGGTGACATTGGCAACCAGTGGCACGAACGGCGCCCGCAGCGCCGCATCCGCCAGCGCCGCCGCCATGGCATCCGCCGCCGGCTGCATCAGCGCGCAATGGAACGGCGCCGACACCGGCAGCAGCACCGAATGCCGCGCGCCCCGCGTCTTTGCGAGCGCCATCGCCCGCGCCACGGCCTCGACATGGCCCGACACCACCACCTGCCAAGGCGCATTGTCATTGGCCGCCGCGCAGACCTGGCCCTGCGCCGCTTCCTCAGCGATCGCCTGCACCGCTTCGAAACCCAGCCCGAGCAGCGCCGCCATGGCGCCCTCTCCTACCGGCACCGCCGCCTGCATCGACCGGCCGCGCAGCCGCAGGAGCCGCGCCGTATCAGCCAGCCCCAATGAGCCTGCCGCCGCCAGCGCCGTGTATTCGCCCAGGCTATGCCCGGCGACGAACGCCGCCTTGTCGGCGAGCAACAGGCCGGTTTCCGCCTCCAGCACGCGCAGCGCCGCGATCGACACCGCCATGATCGCCGGCTGGGCGTTTTCCGTAAGCGTGAGCTGGTCCTCTGGCCCCTCCCACATCAGCCGGGACAGATGCTCGCCAAGCGCGTCATCGACCTCTTGAAACACTGCGCGGGCGACCGGGCTGGCATCGGCAAGGCCGCGGCCCATGCCGACCGACTGGCTGCCCTGGCCAGGAAACAGGAAAGCGCGAATGGGAAACCTCCACCGATAACCGCGAAAAATCGGCGCTTAGGCGCTCTGGCAACGCCGCGCAATCATGCGGCGTAACAATCATGCGCAACCATGCTGCCCCGATACGCATTTAACCCCGTTGCACGGCGCTGCGGATTCGATAAGGGTATGGCAGCTTGCTGCACCGGGGGGAGAGCGGCCCGTTCATCCCCTAGCCAGCCGCGCCGCGCCATCACCGGCTCCGGCGCGTTCACGATCGACTTTGGTTTTTAAAGGCTGATGAGGGATTACATGCACAGTTCGACCCGGTTCGCTTTCACTCGCCTCGCTTTGACGCGCATCGCCGCGCTGGCGCTGGTTGCCGCCTTGCCGGCATTGCCCGCCAGTGCCGCCGTCTCGCCGGCGGTCGGCAAGGCGCTCAACCAGGCCGCATCGGCAGCCAAATCGGGCAACACCGCCGCCGCGATCAGCGCGGTGAAAACCGCTCAGGCCGCTGCCACCACCGCCGAGGAAAAGCAGAAGTCGGCGCAGATGGCCGGTTATGTCTACACCCGTGCCGGCCGCTATTCCGAAGCCGCAGCCGCGCTGCAGGCCGCCGGCGCCGGGCCGCGTCAGCTGGCGCCGCTTTATTACCAGGCCGGCCAGTATGAGCGCGCCATCTCCGAAGCCAAAAAAGCTGGCGGGGAGGATATGCAGATCCTTATCGCCCAGGCCAACACGCGGCTCGGTCGGCCAGGTGAAGCCGTCAGCGCCTATAATGCCCTGATCAAGGCAAACGGTCCCAAGCCGATCTATCTCGAAAACCTGGCTGGCGCGCAGTTCAAGGCCGGCGACAAGAAGGGCTATCTCGCCACCACCGAAAAGCTGATCCGGGTCGATTCGTCCCCGGCGCGGTGGAAGACGCTGCTGACAGCGCTGCGCCAGAACCAGATGCGCCCCGAAGCCAAGCTGGCGCTGTATCACCTGATGAGCGCCACCGGCACGCTCGACCGGCCGGAGGATTATCAGGAATTCGCCAAGCTGGCACTTGTCGCCAACCAGAGCGGCGTTGCCACATCGGCCCTCGCCCGCGGCGGCGCCGGTTCAGGCGATGCGATGTCGCAAAAACTGGCGCAGGCCGCTGCCGGCATGAGCGCCAAGGCGCCTGCCGAGGCACCCAAACTTGCTGCCAACCCGGCAACAGCCCTGCGCGGCGGCAATGCCTATCTCGGTCTTGGCCAGAATGCTCAAGCCATCGCGGCCTTCGACAAGGCAATCGCCGCCAATGGCAATGACGTCGACCAGGCCAAAGTGTTCAAGGGCATCGCCGCGCTAAAGGCCGGCAATGTGGCACTGGGCAAATCCAGCTTTGCCGCTGTCAGCGACAAGAACGGCATGCAGGACATCGCCAATCTGTGGGGCCTGTTTGCATCCACCCGCGGTGCGATTGCAGCACCAGCGGCAGCGCCAAAGGCTGCCTGAGGGCCGACTGTCATCCCGGGTCAAGCCCGGGATGACAGCACAGCCGATTATTCGCCCGCGGGTTTCGACTGCAGCTGGATGTAGTTGTTCAGCCCCATCTGCTCGATCATCGTCTGCTGCGTCTCGATGAAATCGATATGCTCTTCCTCCGCCGCCAGGATTTCGGCGAACAGGTCGCGGCTGGGATAATCGCGCACAAGTTCGCAATGCTGCACGGCATCGCGCAGCATGGCCACCGCTTCGAATTCCAGTTCGAGATCGGCCTGCAACACTTCGGTGACAGTCTCACCGATGCGCAAGCGGTTGAGCGCCTGCATCCCCGGCAAGCCATCGAGAAAGAAAATCCGTTCCATCAACCGGTCGGCGTGCTTCATCTCGTCGATCGATTCGTGCCGCTCATATTCGGCAAGACGCTTGATGCCGAGATTGTCGAGCAGCCGGTAGTGCAGCCAATATTGATTGACCGCCGTCAACTCGCCTTTCAGCACGGCGTTGAGATATTCGATGACCTTGGTATCGCCGCGCATGGGGATAGCTCCTGCTTTATGCCGCCACCCGTGGCGCAACCGTTACGATTCGTCAATGTGGGGAGCAGGAAATAGCTGCAAAATCAGTCTGTTGCGATTGCGTATCGGTTGCAGCCGTTCAGGCGAAGCTGCTTTCCCGCGCCAGCACTTCGCGGGCGAACGGCAGGCACTGGCCGCATTTCGGCTTGTGACCCAATTGCGCATAGGCGGTGACCGGGCAGGATGTTCGGGTTTCGCGCGCCACGCTGCGCACCTGGTTTTCGCGGATGGCATTGCAGACGCAAACGATCACGGTCGGGCCTCGCCAGTAGCTGTTCTTGCGAATCACTATCGCTGAATCGCACAGCGATTGCAAGTCACTCGCAACAGCAAGAACGCGCGTTGCTTTCAAGGCGCGGCTATCGCCCCAGCAGCGCCCGCAACAGCGTCCGCGCCTTGTCCGGTTGGCGCCGCGCCAGCCGCCGCGCGACCAGCCCCAGCGTGAAAATCCAGTGCCAGGGCAGCAGCAGCGGGCGGTGTCGACGGATGAACGCCAGCCGCGACCGGGTCAGCCAGTAATCGGCAAGATTGCTGCGCGCGCCCGGCACGCCCGATGATCCGATCGAGCCGCCTTCCTTGTGATAGACGACGGCCTTTTCGGCAAAGCCGATGCGAAACCGACCCTTGTTGCGCACTGCCCAGTCGATTTCTTCATAATAAAGGAAATAGCCGCCCTCCATCGGGCCGACGGTCTCCAGGAACGCCCTGCTAACGGCGAGAGAGGCGCCAAGCACGAAATCGGTATCGGCCGCCACCTTCGCCGCGTCATAGGGCGCCGTGACCGGCTGGCGCCCGTTGATGCCGCGCGCGCCGCCTGTCCAATAGCTGAAGCGATAGCCGTTGAGCGCCTGCACCCTGTCAGGGTGCCAGTAGTAACGCACCACCGTACCGCACATGCCGATGCGCGGATCGGCGGCCATATGCGTCGCCAACGCCCCGGCCGTATCGGCTTCTACGACGGTATCATTGTTGAGCAGCCAGAAACAATCGATCGCCGGATCGGTCTGCAACAGCCGCAAGCCGACATTGTTGCCGCCGGCAAAGCCCAGGTTGCCGCCCGATTCGACCAGCACCAGCCGGTCGTCGGGGCCCAGCACTGCGCCCGGCCAATCAGCGGCCGCGATGCGGCGCACCGCGACAGGTTTGGGCAGCGGCGGCGTGACAAAGCGCGCCATCGCCGCTGAGGCGGCTTCGACCCCCTGCCCTGCCGCCGCCCAGGCCGCGACATGATCAAGCGAACCGTCCGCCGAGGCATTGTCCACCACGATCACCCGCAGCGGCACATCACTGCGCAACAGTGATTCCAGCGCCTCGATGGTATCCGGCCAGCGATTCCAGTTGACCAGCACGACGCCGACAGGTGCGTTTGACGGGGTGCCGGCGGGCGTCATGACGGGGCGCGATCCTTATGCTGCACCTGCGTGATGGGCGAAGCCGGCAGGGTTGGCAACATCGCAGATCGGGTATTGTCGGACTGACTGACAAATCCGCAGACGGCGCTTGCCCCCTGCCGATGTCGCCGCTATAGACCGCCTCCTTGCGCTGTTCCGCGGTAGCTCAGTGGTAGAGCAGACGACTGTTAATCGTCTG
>JBMOGO010000047.1:0-24539 GCA_049318305.1 Polymorphobacter sp. | reverse complement strand
CCACGATCAGGCAGCGCTGCCCCTTGCCGAGCGGCGCGACGATATCGATGACCCGACAGGTCTTGTCCTTGATGGTCGGGTCGTTGTTGTCGAGGTTGAGCTTTTCATCCGGATACAGCGGCGTCAGATTGTCGAAATTGACGCGGTGACGCATGACATCGGGATCGTCGAAATTGATGGCGATGACGCGGACCAGGCCGAAATAGCGCTCGCCATCCTTGGGGCTGCGGATTTCGCCTTCGACGGTATCACCGGTGCGCAGCCCGAATTTGCGGACGATCTGCGGCGTGACATAAACATCGTCAGGGCCGGCGAGATAGTTGGAATCTGCGGAGCGCAGGAAGCCGAAGCCATCGGGCATCACCTCGATGGTGCCGGTTCCGGTGATTTCATTGCCGGCCTCGGCCGTCGCCTTCAGAATGGCGAAGATGATGTCCTGCTTGCGCAGCGTCGAGGCATTCTCGATGCCGAGTTCCTCGGCCATGATGACCAGTTCGGCCGGGGTTTTGCGCTTGAGGTCGTGAAGATGCATCTGGGGTCTTTGCAATAGGAGTCCGGGCGCTGTCGGGGGTGTGGTACCGGCGATGGCGGGACTGAGTGACCGCGCACGAGGACCGGCGCGGTGCGGATGAGATAGGCGCGGCGAGGGGCGGGGTCAAGACGCGATGCGGTAGTGAACGCTCTGGGTCGTGCCGGTACAACCGATGGTGTTGCCGGGTCGGAAGACCGGACGATACTGGAAGCGCGCTACCGCCTTTTCGGTGCTGGGTCCGAATATGAACGGCGGCGAAGCGACGATTGTGCGCAGGTTGATCGGCTTGCCATCGGCGGTGATGTCATAGCCGACTCGCGCAAAGCCGCCGGTGCTCCAGCGCCGGGCCTCGTCGGGAAAGGCGTTGCTGCCGATGCTGGCATTGACCGCCTGGGGGCGGATATCGATCAACGAGCATTGTTCAGCCGACAGACCGGTGGCGGACAAGGCGCTTGCGGCGGCGGCGACGTCCTTTGCCGCCGCGGCCTGGTTCGAAAGGTGCAGCAGCGCAGCGGTACGGATCGGGTCGTCGCCGGGCAACAGGCTTTCGGGTGCGGCGATGATGCGGTCGAGCAGCATGCGCGACGCCGCGGTGGCGCGCAGATTGTCATGCGCTTCCGCGAGGCGGAGCCGGGTAAACATCGCATGGCGGGTTTCGCCGGTTCCGGCGGCTTCCTGTTCGGCGAGCAACGGCAGCAGCGCATCGCGCGCGACGAGAGCGCGTCCATCGCGTGTGCCGGCAACGCCGCTGGCGAGGTCGATTTCGTCCAGCCGCGACCGCACGACCACGGCTGCCGGTGCACCAGCAGCCACAAGCAGCGCCGTCGCGCGCTTTGCAGCACCGGTGCGTTCGGCGGTCGGTGCGGCATTGTTGTTCGCCAAAAGGTTCAACGGCGCGATCAACTGCGGCGAAATGGCACCGTTCGCCGCCTCGCGCCGGGCAAGTTCGGCGCGGATCTGCGGAAGCGTCGCTGCATCATTACCGGCGATTCCGAAGACCCCATTCACCCCTGCGGCGGCCGCCCAGCGCGCAAGATCACCATTGATCGATCTCTGTACCGGGTCACCCCCCGAACGTTGGGTGAAACAGCGCAATTCGACTCGAACGGCCTGCCGCCAGAAAGTGTCGAGCCTGGCGACGTCGACGGGTCTCCAGAACCAGCGGCGCACTGCCTGCGGGAAAAGCACTTCGGGGCCATCGTCGCGCGCCGTGGCTGCGGCACCGGCGCTGCCACGGCTGGCATAGATAGGGGTGACGCCGCTGACTCGGCCATCGACGCCAATGGCAAATTCCACCACGACAACCGCGTCGCTCGCCAGCCCGGATGCCGGCGCGCAGGCCGGCAGCGGCGTGTCGGCCGCCGATGTCAGCCCTTCCGACACCAGCGCGCCGGCACCGGAAAAGGCGATGTATTTCTGCACCTCGCCCATGTTGCCGAGCTTGAAATTGGCCAATGCCAGGTCGCCGCGGATGCGGACATCGGCCAGGCTGACGCTTTGGGTTTCGGCGCCGCCGGCGGTGCGGGCGGCCATGGTGAACCAGCGTTTCGCCTCGGCGGGGTTATTGGCGTTGAGTTCGACCCGGCCGCGCAGGGTTTGCAGCAGGGCGCGCTGGTCCCGCGATTTGCCGAAGGTTTCGGGCGGTAGCGCGAGCAGCGCATCGAGCAGGGTGCGTGACTCGTCGGGGTTTGACCAGATGACGGCGCGCGCGAGTGCGGCGCGCGCGCCGATGTCATTCAGGCTGGCGGCCGTGAAGGCGCCGCTGGCAATGGCTTCCCGATAGGCTTCTGCTGCCGAATCGAGAGCACCGAGCAGTTCCCGGGCCCGGCCGAGATCATAAAGCGCCACGCCGCGCTCCTCGATATCCTGCGGCGTCGTGCCCTTCAGTCCGGCCAGCGCCGCGAACAATATGGGCTCGGCCTGTTCGGCCTCGCCGGAGGCGAGCAGCGCATTGCCCAGCCGGGCGCGCACCAGGCTGGCGGCCTTGCCCTGCGATGTCGGTGAAAAGCGGGACAGCAGCGCGGTAAAGGCGGTGCGCGCCTCCGCCGTCTTGCCAGCATCGAGCAGCACCTGCGCCGCGTCGAAATCCTGTTGGATGGTGGTCGCCGCCAGTACGGGGGTGGCGAGCATCAGGACAGCGAAGGGCAAGGCACGAAACATCGGCAAATTCTCCTGACCCGCTAGCAACCTAACGGTGCCGAGTGACGCTGCCAAGTCGCTACTCCCCCTCCCTGTTTCGGGGATAAGGAGCAGTTGTCCTGTCACGGCATTTTTGACTACACCGTCATGGCGGAATGGCAGGGGTAATGGCGATGCCGGTGGCAGCGACGGGCGACTATGACGACAACAACATCTTCGCGCGGATCCTGCGCGGGGAGATTCCGTCGAAGCGGGTTTACGAGGATGACTGGGCGGTGGCGTTTCACGACATCAACCCGCAGGCGCCAATGCATGTGCTGGTGATTCCGCGCGGGCGCTGGCGCAGCTGGGCGGATTTTTCGGCCGGGGCGAGCGATGCCGAAATCGGCGGGTTCGTGCGCGCTGTCGGCCAGGTGGCACGCGATCTGGGGCTGGAGGAGCCCGGCTACCGGCTGCTCGCCAACGCCGGGGTGCATGCTCACCAGGAGGTGCCGCACCTGCACGTCCATATCTTTGGCGGGCGGCAGATGGGGGCGATGCTGCCGCGATAGGGTGACGCCGCCATCGGCATCGGCCATGGTTTGCCGCAACCGGCTTTGGAGACACCTATGACCGATACCGAAATGCAGCGCATCGTGCTGGTGCGGCACATTCAGGGCGCGCCGACGCCGGGTGATTTTCGGCTGGAAACGCTGCCAATTCCGGCACTGGCCGAGGGACAGTTCCTGGCGCGCAACCATTATGTCTCGTGCGATCCGGGCACGCGGTCGCGCCTGTCCCCCGGGGCCAGCTATGCGCCGCCGTTGCAGCCCGGCGCGCCGGTCGATGGCTTTTCGGTGGGGGAGGTGATCGAAAGCCGCAACGAGCGCTTTGCGGTGGGGGACCGGGTGGCGCTGTCGGGCTGGGCCTCGCACGTCGTGTCGAACGGGCGCGGCTATGCGGTCAAGCTGCCCGACCTGGATGTGCCCGAATCGCTGTGGATCGGCTTGCTCGGCGTGCCGGGGATGACGGCGTGGTTCGGGCTGAAACGTGTCGCGGCGCTGAAGGCCGGGGACCGCGTGCTGGTCACCTCCGCTGCCGGTCCGGTGGGCGCGACGGCGGGGCAGCTGGCGAAGCTATGGGGTGCGTCCGAAGTCGTCGGCATCGCCGGTGGTCCGGAGAAATGCGCCTGGCTGACGGATGTCGCCGGGTTCGACCGTGCGCTGGATTACAAGGCGGCGAATTTCGAGGCGCAGTTCGCCAGCGCTGCGGAGGGCGGTTACGACGTGATGTTCGACAATGTCGGCAATGCGATGATCGATCGCGCGCTGCCGGTGATGAAGCTGCGCGGCCGCATCGTCGTGTCAGGGCAGGTGGCGGATTACAATACGCCGCACGACCAGGTGCCGGGCCTGCGCAACACCCGCGAATTCATCGGCAAGCGGCTGCGCATGGAAGGCATGGTGGTGTTCGACGATCTGCCGCAATTCGCCGGCGCGCAAGCCGAGCTGGCGGCGCTGATCAAGGCCGGGTCGGTCAAATATCGCGAGGAGGTGTTCGACGGGCTGGACAGCCTGCCGGCGGCGTTCTGCGGGCTGTTCACCGGCGCCAGTTTCGGGCGGCGGGTGGTGCGCGTCGGCGGGTGAGCGGCGGCGTTTGCACCGCCGGCGGCGGCGGGATAGACATTACGCGGCGTTAATCTGCGGTCGGGCGCCGGGGTCCTGTTTTCATGTCGCGTTTTGCAGATTTCAGCCTGCTCGCCCCCTGGCTGGATGAACCGGGGCGCATGCTGGAGGCGGCGCGCGACAACCCGCAATCGCTTGATGCCGGATTGACGGTGCCGCCCGACGCGGGGTCGGCGGCGATGTTTCCGCTGTTCGATGCGCAAACCGTCAGCGCCGCGGTTTATGCGGCCGATGGCGCGGTGCTGGCGGCGACGCCGGCGTTCCTGGCGTCGGGCGCGGCGCGCCATATCGATCCGCAACTGGTGCAGGCTGCGGCCCGTGCGGCGGCTCCGATCCTTGCCTCCATCGCCGTGCCCGCCGCCGATGGACGGGACGACCCTGCCATCATCGCCTGTGCGCCGGTGGCGCGCACCGGCGGCTGGCAAGTGCCGGCGGTGCTGGCGGCGGCCATGCTGGCGCATCCGGCGACGGTACTGGTGGTCACCAGCCTGGGCAGCATCGGCAGCCACTCGCTGGAATCCGCGTGCCGGGCCTTTGGATTTTCCGGGCTGGAAACCCGCGTGACGATGGCGGTGGTGCGTAGCGGGTCGATCCGCGCCGCTGCCGCTGCGACGGGCGTCGCCTATCAGACGGCGCGCGAGGCGGTTGCCGGGGCGATGAAGCGCGCCGGGGTGGCGCGCCTGCCGGCGCTGGTGTCGCGGCTGGCGGCCACCGGCTTTGGCGTGTTGCCGGATGGCGGCGCGGATGATGCCAGCCTGCTTGCCGATATCTGGGCGATTACACCGCGCCAGGCGGCGATCGGCGCGCTGGTCGCCGATGGCCTGTCGCGCGGGGAGGCGGCAACCGCGCTGGGCTTATCCGAGGCGGTGGCGAAAAAGGAGCTGGACCGGCTGTATGTGACGCTGGGGGTGGAAAGCGCGGCGGCACTGGCGCGGGTGCTGGCGGAAACCAACGCGATGCAATGGGTGATCCGCGCCACCGGCGGCTCGCTGGGTTTTATCGACAGCCGGCGCGAACCGCTGCGTTTTGCGCTGCGCGCCGATGGCTCCCGCATCGCCTGGAGCGATTATGGCCCGGCCAGCGGGCGGCCAGTGCTGGTAACGCACAGCAGTATGACGACGCGGTTCGTGTCGCGGCGGCTGGTGCGGGCATTGCAGGCGCGCGGCTTCCGGCCGATCGCCATCGATCGGCCGGGTTTTGGGCTGACCGATACGATCGCCGGCTGCGAGGCGGGGGCGCACAACCCGTTCGATGCGGCGGTCGATGATGTCGCGATGGTGGCGCGGCAGGCGCGGATCGACAGGCTGGATGTGGTGGCGCGCGGCGCGGCGCACCATGTGCTGGCGCTGGGCCGGCGAGTGCCGGACCTGTTGGGCCGGGTGGTGATCGTCAATCCGGACCCCGATTCGCAATCCGATCCGCGCCGGCACGGCCCGCTGGGCGCGGTAAAGGAAGCCTATATCCGGCGGCCGGTGTTGGTGCGGCTGATGGCGCGGTTGCTGGCCAGCCAGCTGGTCGACGACAAGCCCTACCGGCTGGTGCCGCGCGCGCTGGAGGGCAGTCCGCCCGATGAAGCCGGCATCGCCGAGCCCGACATATTGGAGGATTATGTGCGGTCGCTGCGGTCGTTCGCCACCGGGCGCTTCGAAGGCTATGTGAACGAACAGATGGCGCATGCGACGATGGGCCGGGCGCAGCCGCTGGCCGGCACCCGGCGCTGGCACTTCCTCGTCGGCGCGCACGACACTTTGTACGATCCGGATTTCGTGCTGGCCTATTGGCGGCAGGCGCTGCCCGACGCAGGCTGGCAAAAGGTCGCCGACGCCGGCCGCCTGATGGCGATGACCCATGCAGAGCTTGTCGTGGACGTGCTCGCCGCCGACTGAAAGGCGCAACAATACCCTACAATCCGGGATGGGCGCTGCGGCGCGAACCGTGGATGTCTGGCGCGGCTGAAATGAGCAGCAAGGGGAGAAAGCAGATGACGGGCAGGTTCGCGCGCTTGGCGGCAGCGGCGCTGGTTCTGGGCACGGCCCTGACACCGGCGCGGGCGACGGTGGTTACGATGCAGATGAGCGGGTTCTTCCGAGCGATCCCGAATCTGGGGTTCGGCAACAATCCGTTCAGCGCTGTGCTGACCTATGATCTTGATGCCTTAAGCTATACCAACATCATATCGCCGACATTCAGCAACGTTCACTATGGCTCGCAAACGCCGGATGGGCCGGCACTGGGCACCGGTACATTCAGCCTGACCAGTGATTATTTCAGCTTCACCACACAGCGTGTGTTTGTAAACTATACCCGCGAAACGCAATGCTCGCCGCTCAATATCGTTGGAGGTTGTGCCCAATTCCAGATGACGATGGGATCGGCAAACGACTCCTATGCGACGCGGTTGACCTTCACGACGACGGATATCGCAACGTTTTCGGGGCCGTTCCTGCCCGGCGTCGCGCCCTCCAGCACTTCTGTCACCTATGCCGAGCTCTACGTGCGCAACCCGCTGGGCGACCGCATAGCATTTATCGGCCGGGAGCAGATCGAGCCCAATGCGCCGTTCAGCCAACTGGCCTTTGGTCCGGCTGCGGGCGGCGTCCCCGAACCGGCGAGCTGGGCGCTGCTCATCACCGGCTTCGGCCTGACCGGCGGGGTGATGCGGCGGCGGCGGGCGGCGACGTTCCGGCCGGTTACCGCCTAGCGGCGCTTGGTCGCCCGCAACTCGTTGTGCATCGACTTGGCCGCCGCGGGACGGCAAGGAGGTGCATGAAAGGGGCGCGACTTGGCGACCATGACCGAAACGACGCGGACTGACGGGGCGGCAACGGGCAATCCGCTACTGGCCGGGCCGATCTTGCCGCTGCTGGTGCGCTTTGCCCTGCCCAACATGGGGGCGATGGTGGCCGGCTCAGTCGCTGCCATCGCCGAAACGGCCTATGTCGGGCAGCTCGGTGTGCCGGCGCTGGCGGGGATGGCGGTGGTCTTCCCGATCGTGATGTTGCAGGCGATGCTGTCGGCCGGCGCGATGGGCAGCGCGGTGTCGGCGGTGGTGGCGCGGGCGCTGGGGGCGGGCGATGTGCGGCTGGCCGAAACCCTGGCGGTGCATGCGCTGTGGATCGGCGTGGCGGCAGGGCTGGTGACGACGGCGCTGGTGCTGCCGCTGGCGCCTGTTTTGTTCGGGTTATTGGGTGCCAAGGGGCCGGCGCTGGAACAGGCGGTGCTGTTCGCGCGCGTTGCCTTCATTGGCGCGACCGGGGCCTGGCTGGTCAATCTGCTCGCGGCGGTGCTGCGCGGGGCGGGCAATATGGCGGTGCCTTCGGCAGTGTTGTTGCTGACCGCGGTATTGCAGGTGGTCATCGGCGGGGTGTTCGGGCTCGGCCTGGGGCCGGCGCCGCGGCTGGGCATGGCCGGTGTTGCGGCCGGGCAGGTGGTGGCCTTCACCGCCGGCGCGCTGGTGCTGCTGGTCTATCTGCGGTCGGGGCGGGCGCGCATCGGCCTGCCGCTGGCATCGGTGCGGCCGGAGCGGCGACATTTCAGCGCGATTCTGCGCACCGGCGCGACGGCGGCGGTGTCACCGGTGATGAGCATTGCGACGATCATCATCCTCAACCGGCTGGTGGCGGGGTTCGGCCCGACGGTCCTGGCCGGCTTCGGCATCGGTACGCGGCTGGAATTCCTGCTGACGCCGCTCAGCTTTGCCATCGGCGTCGCGTCGGTACCACTGGTCGGCACCGCCATCGGCGCCGGCCTGGTGGCGCGCGCGCGGGCGGCAACGTGGATGGCGGCGCGGCTGGCGGCGGTGGCGATGGCGGCGATCGGCGTCATGCTGGCGCTGGTGCCGGGGTTATGGACGGCGATGTTCACCGACAATGCCGGAACGGCGGCGGCGGCGGCGCAGTATTTTCACTGGGCCGGGCCGGTCTATGGCTTTTTCGGCGCGGGGATGAGCCTGTTTTTCTCGGCCCTGGCGGCAGGCAAGGTGGCGCCGATGCTGCTCGCCGGGGCGTTGCGACTGGTCATCGTGGCGGTTGGCGGCACGTTGCTGGTGCAGGCGGCGGCACCGGTGTGGACGCTGTTTGCGCTGATCGCGGTCGGCATGGCGGCCTATGGCAGCATGTCGATCCTGGTGGTGTACCGGGCGAAATGGGGCGCGGAGTCGACCCCCGGCTGAGCGGCGGCTATGGGTGGCGGATGCAACCCACCCTCCTCCTTGGCATCGAATCGTCGTGCGATGAAACTGCGGTCGCGCTGGTGCGCGGTGACCGCAGCATCGTCGCGCAGCGGATTGCCTCGCAGGATGAGGCGCACCGGCCGTTTGGCGGCGTGGTGCCGGAACTGGCAGCGCGGGCGCATGCCGAGCGGCTGACCCCGATGGTCGCCGAAGTGCTGGCGGCGGGCGGGGTTGCGCTTGCCGATGTCGATGCGGTGGCGGCGACGGCGGGGCCGGGGCTGATCGGCGGGGTGATGGTCGGGCTGGTGACCGGCAAGGCGCTGGCGTTCGGCGCCGGCAAACCGCTGCTGGCGATCAACCATCTGGAGGGTCATGCATTGTCGCCGCGGCTGGCCGATGCGGACTTGCAGTTTCCGTACTTGTTGCTGCTGGTGTCGGGCGGGCATTGCCAGCTGCTGGGGGTGGCAGGCGTTGGCCGCTATCGCCGGCTGGCGACGACCATCGACGATGCCATCGGCGAGGCATTCGACAAGACCGCGAAGATCCTGGGGCTCGGTTTCCCCGGTGGCCCGGCGGTGGAGCGCGCCGCGCTGGCCGGCGATGCGCGGCGCTTTGCGCTGCCAAGGCCGCTGCTGGGCAGTGCCGAGCCGCATTTCTCGTTCGCCGGGCTGAAGTCGGCGGTGCTGCGGCAATGGGCGGCACTGCCCGCCAAGACCGCGGCGGACCGTGATGACCTGGCGGCAGGGTTCCAGGCGGCGGCGACCGATTGCCTGATCGACCGGACGGCGCGGGCGCTGGCAGCGTTCCCGCAAGCCACGGCGCTGGTGGTGGCGGGCGGTGTCGCATCGAACGGCCATATCCGCGCGGCGCTGGCGGCGCTGGCGACGGCACGGGGGTTGAAGTTCGTCGCGCCGCCGCTGTGGCTGTGCACCGACAATGCCGCGATGATCGCCTGGGCCGGGTGCGAACGGCTGGCGCTGGGGGATGCCGAGCGTGCGGCGCTGGGGCTGGTCGATGGCATGGATGCCCCGGCGCGGCCACGCTGGCCGCTCGATCCGGGGGCGGAAGCGGTGCGCGGCGCAGGGGTGCGGGCATGAGCGTGCGGGCATGACGATCGGGGTGATCGGCGGCGGTGCGTGGGGCACGGCGCTGGCGCAGGTGATGGCGCAGACCGAACATGTGCTGCTGTGGGCGCGCGAGGCCGGCGTGGTCGCCGATATCAACAACGCGCACGAGAACCGCGATTTCCTGCCCGGCGTGACGCTGTCGCCGCGCATCCATGCCACCGGTGACATGGCCGAGCTGGCGGCGGTGGCGACCTGGCTGGTGGTGGCGCCGGCGCAGCATCTGCGGCGGGTGCTGGCGGCCAGCCCGCTGGCACACCGGCCGACGCTGGTGCTGTGCGCGAAGGGGATCGAGGCCGGGTCGCTGCTGCTGATGGCCGAGGTTGTTGCCGACGTGTCGGGGGCGGATCTGCCGGTGGCGGTGCTGTCGGGCCCGACCTTCGCCGGCGAAGTAGCGCGCGGCCTGCCGACGGCGGTGACGCTGGCGTGCGCCGACGAGGCGCTGGGCGAAACGCTGGTGGCGCGGCTGGCGCGCCCGGCGTTCCGGCCATATTTGTCGGACGATGTGACCGGGGCAGAAATCGGCGGCGCCGTGAAGAACGTGCTGGCGATCGCCTGCGGCGTGGTGGAGGGCGCCGGGCTGGGGCTCAACGCCCGGGCGGCGCTGATTGCGCGGGGGTTCGCCGAAATGACGCGCTTCGGGCTGGCGCGCGGCGCACGGGCGGAAACGCTCGCCGGCCTGTCGGGGCTGGGTGACCTGGTGCTGACCTGCTCATCGGCGAGCAGCCGCAACTTTGCTTTGGGTCTGGGCATCGGGCGCGGCGCGGCGGCGGCGGACCTGCTCGCCGGTGCTCGCACGGTGGCCGAGGGTGCAGCAACGACGCCGGTGCTGGTTGCGGCGGCGCGTGCCGCAGGCGTGGACATGCCGATTGCCGCGGCAGTGGCGGCGTTGCTGGAGGGCGCGCCGCTGGCGGAAACGGTGGCGGGGTTGCTGGGGCGGCCGTTGAAGGCGGAGTGAGGGGGCGGTAGCGACGAAGGACAAGCATGGACGACGACAAGCATTATATCACCGCCAACGACCTGCTTGCCGACTCCTTCCGGCTCGGCTGGCAGGTGCTGGACAGCGGGTTTGCGCCGACGCACCTGGTCGGCATCTGGCGCGGCGGGGCGCCCGTCGGCATCGCGGTGCAGGAACTGCTCGAATACCATGGCCAGGCTTGCGACCATATCGCCATCCGCACTTCGTCCTACACCGGCATCGACGAACAGGCGCCCGAGGTCCGGGTGTTCGCGCTGGGGCACCTGATCGACACGCTGAACCCCGAGGATCGCTTGCTGATCATCGACGATGTGTTCGATTCGGGGCGCAGTATCGACGCGTTCCTGCGTGAATTGCGGCTGCGGTGCCGCGCCAATGCGCCGCGCGAAGTGCGCATCGCCACGGTGTACTGGAAGCCGGCGCGCAACCGCACGGCGTTGCAGCCGGATTTCTGGGTGCACAAGACCGATGCCTGGCTGGTATTTCCGCACGAAATCACCGGGCTGACCATCGCCGAAATCCGCCGGCACAAGCCCGATGCCGATGCCATTCTGAAGGACCCCGCATGACCGGTTTCGCCCGCGCTGCCGACCGCGGCGCCTTCATTGCCGGCCTGCCCAAGGCGGAATTGCACCTGCATATCGAAGGCTCATTGGAGCCGGAGATGCTGTTCGCGCTGGCGCAGCGCAATGGCGTTGCGATCCCCTTTGCCACGGTGGCGGACGTGCGCGCGGCGTATGAGTTTTCGAATCTGCAGGACTTTCTGGACATTTATTACCAAGGCATGGCGGTGCTGCTGACCGAGCAGGATTTCTTCGACCTGACCGCGGCCTATCTGGCGCGCGCGGCGGCGGATAATGTGCGCCATGTAGAGATTTTCTTTGATCCGCAGGGCCATACGGCGCGCGGCGTCGCGTTCGCCACAGTCATCGGCGGCATCACCCGGGCGCTGGCCGCGGCGCGGGCGCAGGGGCTGACGTCGCGGTTGATCCTGTGCTTCCTGCGGCACCTGAGTGAGGCGGAGGCGGAAGCGACATTGGATGAAGCGCTGCCGTTTCTGGCGCAGATCGATGGGGTCGGGCTCGATTCATCGGAAAGCGGCCATCCGCCGGCCAAGTTTGCGCGCGTTTTCGCCCGGGCGCGCGCGCTGGGGCTGAGACTGGTGGCGCACGCCGGGGAGGAAGGCCCGCCGGCCTATGTGGTGGAGGCGCTCGATGTGCTGCACGTCGACCGGATCGACCATGGTAATCGCGCGCTGGAGGATGCGGGGCTGATCGCCCGGTTGGCGCGATCGGGCATCTGCCTGACGGTGTGCCCGCTGTCGAATTTCAAGCTGTGCGTCGTTGCCGATCTCGGGGCGCATCCGCTGCGAAAGATGCTGGCGCTGGGACTCAACGCGACGGTCAATTCCGACGATCCGGCGTATTTTGGCGGTTATGTGAACGCCAATTTCATTGCCGTGGCGGATGCGCTGGACCTGACGCGCGCCGAAATCGTGCAGTTGGCGCGCAACAGCTTCACCGGGTCGTTCCTGCCACCAGCCGATCAAGCGCAGCACCTGGCCGCGATCGATGCATGGTGCAATCGATAGACGTAGAGCGAGACCCCAAAATGGGTGCAGGGCCCAAGGCCCTGCCCGCCGGAGGCTCTAACGCCCCGGCCCGCTTGCTTCGATGGCTGTCGCCGCGAACCAGGCCAGCACATGGCAGAGCAGGTAGAGTGCCCCCTGCGCCGCCATCAGCGCGGCCACCGCGACCGACGCCGGCCCGGCCAGCGAGACGGTGATGGCGGCGAACAGCAGTTCCTTGCTGGGCAGCGGCATCCGCCCGATGACCATGCGCAGCGCGCCGAGCAGCACCCATGTCGACACCGGAATTGCTGGCAGCGCGACGACCCAGGTGGCGACGATCAGCGCGTGCGCCGTCAACACGCGAAACAAATGCCACCAGAAGGCGCGCAGGTTGTTGCGCACCGACAGGCTCATCACCTTGCCGCGAAAGAACAGGATCGCCACGCTGAGCGCGACAATGATGGCAAAGCCGATGACAATGCGGCGCAGCACATCGGGATCGATGCTGGCGTCCAGCACGGCATCGCCGCCCAGCGCCAATGCCAGCACCAGCATCAGCAATGTCGTCAGATTGCCGGCCAGTCCGGAGGTAATGGCGACATCCTTGACCGCGGCCAGCGGGTGGGTGCGCGGATCGACCCCCGGCCCGTCACCGCGCCCTTGTAATTGTGCGGTAGGCGCCGCCGGGTCGAACGGCAGGCCCAAAATCCCGGTGGCGCGCACCATCAGATAGGTGTCACCCGAATAGCTGAACAGCGCCTCGTTCATCACGCGCTTTTTCAGGAAGATCGCGTTGGCGCGCCAATCCAGCCCCCACCACGGCCGGTAGATCAGCCAGTCGGTCAGCGGTTGCAGCAGATAGGATCCGAGGAACAACAGCCAGAACAGCGGCCCTGTCGGCACCACGGCGATGATTTGCCGCCAGCCGATGGCGGCGACGGCGCGGAACAGGATAACCAGGATGATCGCCGACAGGCCGATGCTGATCGCCTGTTGCACGCGCTTGCCGGTTGGCGAGGCGAGCCAGCGACGCAGCGCAGCAAGCCCGCGCCGGCGCGCCGGTAAAGAATCGTCCATGCCGCCCGATCAGCCGGCGTAGAGCTTGTCGAGCCGGGCGCCGTAGATTTGCTTGAGGACGTGACGGCGGATTTTGAGGCTCGGCGTCATCTGCTGGTTTTCGGTGCTGAAGGCTTCATCGGCGACAATGACGCGGCGGACCTTTTCGATCACCGACAGCCGGCTGTTGACGCGGTCCACCGCCGCCATCATGGCGCGCTGGAATTCGGGCTCGTGCGCCAGCTTGTGCAGGTCGGCGGGCATACCCTTGTCACGCGCCCAGGCCAGCGCCCATTCGGCTTCGGGCACCACGACGCCGACGAGGTAGGGCCGCTTGTCACCATAGACCATCGCCTGGGCAATCTCGTCCTGCAGGGTCAGCATGCCTTCGACGCGTTGCGGGGCGACATTGTCCCCCTTGTCGTTGATGATGATGTCCTTCTTGCGGTCGGTGATGACCAGATGGCCGTCCTTGTCGATATGGCCGATGTCGCCGGTGTACAGCCAGCCATCCTGCAGCACGCGGTGGCTTTCGACATCGTTCGCCCAGTATCCGTCCATGACCAGTTCGCCGCGGACCAGGATTTCGCCATCGGCAGCGATCTTCACCTCGACCCCGGCGAGTGGCGGCCCGACGGTGTGCATCTTCAACCGGGCGCGCGGGCGGTTGCACGAAATCACCGGCCCGGCCTCGGTCTGGCCATAGCCTTGCAGGATGGCGATGCCGATGGCGGCGAAGAATATGCCGACTTCGGGGTTGAGCGGCGCGCCGCCGGCCACCATGCCCTTCAGCCGGCCGCCGAACTTGGTGCGGATCGATTTGCGGATGGTGCGTTCGAGCACGGCATCAAGGGCGCGTTCGGCGAGGTTGAGCGTTTCGCCCTTGGCCTCCTTGCGCGCCAGCCGCAGCGCCTGGTTGAGCAGGGTGACAGCGACGCCGCCCTGTTTTTCGATCTGCTTGGCGATGCGGGTGCGCAGCACTTCGAACAGGCGCGGCACCACGACCATGAAGGTCGGCCGCGCCTCCTCGATATTGGCGGCGAGCTTCTCCAGGCCCTCGGCATAGTAGATCTGCCCGCCCATGCCGATCGGCATGTACTGGCCGGCGGTGTGTTCATAGGCGTGGGACAGCGGCAGGAAGCTGAGGAACAGTTCGCCAACCGGTTCGCCGGGAAAGAAATCCTGTTCGATGACGGCATTGGCGCCGGCGATATTGCGCATGATGGCGCCGTGATGCTGCCGCACGCTGCGCGGGCTGCCGCCGGTGCCACTGGTATAGATGATGCAGGCAAGATCGTGGCGCTGCATCACCGCGCGGGCGCGCACTGCGGCGCGGTCGGTCACGATATCGGCCACGCGCGCTTCGATGATGCGATCCCATTGATGGATGGCGATGTCGCCGCGCTGGGAATCCTTCAGCGCGTCGATGCCGATGACGATGCGGCAATTGTCGCTTTCGGCAACGGCGGGCAACAGTGTCGCCGCCAGCTTGGGGTTGGAGACGATGACGGCCCGCGCGCCGGAATTGCCCAGGATATGCGCATGATCAGCCTGGGTGTTGGTCGTATAGGCCGGCACGGTGATGCCGCCGGCCGCCATGATCGCCAGGTCGGCGAGGCACCATTCCGGGCGGTTTTCGCTGACCAGCATGACCCGGTCGCCCTTTTTGACGCCGAGCGCCAGCAGCGCGGCCGACAGGCTGGCGACCGTGTCGCGGCACTGGGCCCAGCTTTGGGTCCGCCACTCGCCATCGACCTTCTTGGACAGCATCGGGCGTTCGCCATGTTCATCGGCGCGATCGAGGAACATGGTGACCAGGTTGGGCCAGGCATCGATGCGCGCTGCCATCTTGGCGGGCACCAGTGGCGGAAGTTTCGGAAGACTCATGCCGGATATCCTCAATAACCCGCAGCATTGCCTTCGCTACGCGGATCGAAGCCGCCGCGCCAGCCAGAGGCAATCCGTTCCAGCCCATTGGCCTTCAGCGGCAAGGGCACAGCGGTGACGCGGTGCCCGAGTTTTTCGAGCGTCGGCACCATCGCTTCGGCAACCGTGCCCTTTTCGACGATGACGAGATCGTCGCTGACATAGATCGTCGGCAGGGCGATGGCATCCTGCACCGGCAGCTTGAAATCGAGCACGCCGATGATCGCCTTGGCGACCTGAGCCGGGATGGTCATGCCGCCCGCCGCTCCGACAGCCAGGATGGCGCGACCCTTCGAATCGTAGACGATGCTGGGCGACATCGATGAGCGCGGGCGCTTGCCGCCTTCCACCCGGTTGGCGACGGGAGCACCGCCGGCGGAAGGTTCGAAGCTGAAATCCGTGAGTTCGTTGTTGAGGATCATGCCGCCCGAAACCAGCGAGCTGCCAAAGCCGCCTTCGACGGTGGAGGTCAGCGAGGCGACATTGCCGGCGGCATCGACAGCGGCGAAATGGGTGGTCGACGGCACTTCGCCGCCCGGCGCCGGGGTGCGCTTTTCGGCACCCTTGGGGCTGCCGGCGTCGGCGCGCGCCATGCTGGCATCGGCGCGGATGAGGGCGCCGCGGGCTTTCAGATAGGCCGGGTCGGTCAGCCCGTTGACCGGCACGTTGACAAAATCGCTGTCGCCGCCAAAGGCGGCGCGGTCGGCAAAGGCCAGCCGCTCGCTCTCTGCAATCAGGTGCCAGGTGACCGGATTGGCAGCGCCCAGCTTGCCAAGATCAAAGCCTTCGAGCTGTTTCAGGATGGCGAGCACGGCGATGCCGCCGGCGGACGGCGGCCCCATGCCGCAAACCTTGTAGACGCGATAGGCGACGCAGACCGGCGGACGCTGTTTGGCCTGATAGGCGGCGAGGTCGGCAACGGTCATCACCGATGGGTTGGTCGGCGCGGTGCGGACGCGGGTTACGATGCTTTCGGCGACCGGGCCGGTGTAAAAGGCCTTGGCGCCGCCCTTGGCGATGGCGTCGAGCGTCTGCGCCAGCGCTTCGTTGACGATGCGCGTGCCGGCGGCCTTGGGCGTGCCATCGGGGTTGAGGAACAGCGCCGCAGCTTCGGGCGTGCGTTTCAGGGTTTCCGCACTGCCGGAGATGCCGCGCGCCATGCGCGGGGTGATGACATAACCGCCGCGCGCCAGCGCAATCGCCGGCTGGAACAGCGTCGCCCAGGGCAGCTTGCCGAGCTGTTTGTGCGCCAGCGCCAGCATGGCGACATTGCCCGGCACGCCGACACTCTTGCCGCCCGGCACCGCCTCGCGGCGCGATTGCGACTTGCCATCGGGGTTGGTGAAATAGGCCGGCGTCGCGGCGCCCGGGGCCTTCTCGCGGCCATCGAAGGTCAGCGGCGCCTTGCCGCCGGCGGGTTGATAGACGAGCAGCCCGCCGCCGCCGATGCCCGACGATTGCGGCTCGACGACGCTCAATGCCAGCAGCGTCGCGGCAATGGCGTCCATGGCGTTACCGCCCTGTTTGAGCATGGCGATGCCGGCGTCGGTGCCGCGCGGATCGGCGGAGGAGACAGCGTTGGCAAAACCGGCAGGTGCCGACGCCTCCTTTGCAGCAAGAGTGGCAGTGCTGGTCAGCAGCAACAGGGCGAAAACGTGTGAAGACTTTATCATAGGCCGCGACCATAACGGGACGGCGGCGCGCGACAAGTCGCCATCCGCGCGTTTCAACGAGCCACCTTGGCGTTTGTGGCCGCCGGCAGGTTCTTCTGCAGCACCAGGACATCCGACTGTCGATAACCCTGCGCCGCATAAAAGCCGAGCACGCCAGCGTTGCCCGCCCGCACCATCAGGTTGAGTCGCGGCATTCCCCGCGCCGCGCACCAGTCTTCCGCCGCTGTCATCAGCGTGAAGGCAATGCCTTGCCGCTGGTAATCGGCGGCGACCGCCAGATAATAGGCCCAGCCGCGATGACCATCGTGCCCGGTCATCACCGTACCGACGAGCCGATCCGCACACCGTGCCGCGATGATCGTCGATGCTGGCCCCGCCAACGCGCGCCGGGCATCGGCGTGCGGGTCATTCCACGGCCGCACCAGCCCGGCATCGGCCCAGAGCGTTGCCGCCGCGGCAATCTCCGCGTCGGCAAGCGCGCCATATTCAACCGGCACCAACGGCCTCCGCGATACTGGCAAACCCGTCCTGGCGCAGCAGCGCCGCGAGTTCGGCCTTGATGCGGCCGACAAGGCCAGGTCCTTCATAGACCAGCGCCGAATAGAGCTGCACGGCGCTCGCCCCGGCGCGAATGCGGGCATAGGCATCGGCGCCTGACGCGATACCGCCGGCAGCGACCAGTGGCAGTTGCCCGCCGGTAGCCGCAGCAAAGCCTTGTAGCGCCGCCAGCGCCAGCGGTTTCAGTGGAGCACCCGACAGGCCGCCGGTTTCGGCCGCAAAATTGCTGCGCAGCATGGGCCGCGAGATGGTGGTGTTCGACACGATCAGTCCATCGATGCTGCCATCGATTGCTGCGCGGGAGATCATTGAAAAGTCAGCTTTTTCCAGATCGGGCGCGATCTTGACAAAAATCGGCACGGCGATCGATCCGCGCGCCGCGACCACCCGTGCGATCAGGTCGGTCAGCGCTGCCGCATCCTGCAAGGCGCGCAGGCCCGGCGTATTGGGTGACGAGATGTTCACGGTGACATAGCTGGCGAGCGCCGCGGCAGCGCGCATCCCGGTGACATAATCGGCGGTGCGATCGTCGGCGTCCTTGTTGGCGCCCAGGTTGATGCCGACGATGCCGGGACGCCCTGCGCGGGCCTTCAGCCGCACCACGGCATGTTCCAGCCCGCGATTGTTGAACCCAAGCCGGTTGATGACGGCCTGGTCCTCGACCAGCCGGAAGATGCGCGGTTTCGGGTTACCGTCCTGCGGGCGCGGCGTGACGGAGCCGCATTCGACAAAGCCGAAGCCGAGCCGCAGCATGGCATCGGGCACCATGACATCCTTGTCGAACCCGGCGGCCAGCCCGATCGGGTTGGGCAGATCGAGCCCGGCGAGACGGGTGCGCAGGATCGGATCATCGGCGGGCGCTGCCGGAACCAGCCCGGTGCGCAGCGCCGCCAGCGTCAGATTGTGCGCGGCTTCGGGGTCAAGGGCGAACAGCAAGGGGCGCAGCGCAGAAAACATGGCCTTTCATGACGGGGCCGAAGCGCAAGGTCAAAGGGTCGCACCAACAACCGGGTACAGGGGCCCCCGGCCCTGCGCGCCAGAGGCTCTGCTGCTGACCATCGCTTGCCGCGCGCAACTGTCATGCTAGATGGACACCATGGCAACTCCGTTCCCGTTTTCCGCAATCGTCGGCCAATCCGAAATGAAGCAGGCGCTGTTGATGGCCGCCGTCGAACCGCGGCTGGGCGGGGTGATGGTGTTCGGCGATCGCGGCACCGGCAAATCGACCGCCGTGCGCGCGCTGGCGGCGCTGCTGCCGCCGATGAAGATCGTGGCCGGCTGCCGTTATGGCTGTGCGCCGGCGGATACGGCGCCGTGCCCCGATGATTGCCGCAAGACCGCCGGCAAGCACGTCGCCGAAGTGCCGGTGCCGTTCGTCGATCTGCCGCTGGGTGCCACCGAAGACCGGGTGGTCGGCGCGCTCGATCTGGAACGCGCGCTGGCGACGGGTGAGAAGCGCTTCGAGCCCGGCCTGCTCGCCAAAGCCAATCGCGGCTTTCTGTATATCGATGAAATCAACTTGCTCGAGGATCATCTCGTCGACCTGCTGCTCGACGTCGCGGTATCCGGGCAGAATCTGGTCGAGCGCGAGGGGCTGAGCATTCGCCACGCGGCGCGCTTCATCCTGGTCGGCTCGGGCAATCCGGAGGAAGGCGAATTGCGGCCGCAGCTGCTCGATCGCTTCGGCCTGTCGGTCGATGTGCGCACCCCGACCGAGCTTGCCGACCGCATCGAGATCGTCAAGCGCTGCGACCGTTTCGACCGCGACCCGCAGGGGTTCGCCGAAACCTATGCACCGCAGGAGGCGGCAACGCTGGCCGGCATCGCCAAGGCCCGCAAGAAACTGCCCGATGTGACGGTGTCGGACGCGATGCTCGAATTGGGCTCTCGGCTGTGCCAGGCGGTCGGCGCCGATGGCTTGCGCGGGGAATTGACGCTGCTCCGCGCCGCGCGTGCGACGGCGGCGCTGGCTGGCAAGAAGGCGGTGGCGCCGGGCCATGTCGGGGCGGTGGCGGCGTTGGCGCTGCGCCATCGGCTGCGCCGCAATGTGCTGGACGACACCGGATCGACAGTGCGCATCAACCGCGCGGTTGCCGAACTGATCCCGGCATGACCGATGCCGGGGCCACCGACATCTGGTCGCCCGAAACCGGAGTCGCCGCCAGCGCCGCCCGCTGGTCGCTCGCGCTTGCCGCGATCGAGATCCTGTCGGAACGGCCTGCCGGCATCGGCGGCATCCTGTTGCGCGCCCGGCCCGGCCCGGTGCGCGATGCCTGGGCGGCAGCGCTGGCCATGGTCGCCAGCGTGCGCCGCCTGCCGGCCAGCGCCGATGCGGAGGCGCTTGATGGCGGCCTCGACCTGACCACGACGCTGGCAGCCGGGCGCCCGGTCAGCCGGCCGGGGTTGCTCGCGGAAGTTGCGGATGGGGTGCTGCTGGTGCCGATGGCGGAACGGCTGACGCAATCGCTGGCGGCGCGGCTGTGCAGTGCGCTGGATGATGACGGCCCTTTGCTGGTGCTGTTCGATGAAGGCGATGCGGCGGCCGAAACCCCGGAACGGGTGGCGGCGGCGCTGTGCGACCGGCTGGCGATCCATATCGACCTGACCGAGGTGCGCCTGCCGATGGCGGCGCTGCTGACCGGTGAGGGCGATTTCCCGCCGGACTTTGCCGATGACGACCCCGGCGCCGCCATCGACGACCCGGCGACGGCGCTGGCGACAGCGGCCGCCGCGCTCGGCATCGCGTCGATTCGCGCGCCGATCCAGGCGCAAAGGGTGGCGCGCACCCATGCGGCGCTCGCCGGGCGCGATCATGTCGCAGCGGCTGACCTGGAGGCGGCGGCGGCCATGGTGCTGGGGCCGCGCGCGACCCGCCTGCCGCCCGGCGAAGCACCGCCACCGCCGGAGGAATCCGACGAACAGCCCAACGAGCCGCCGCCGCCGAGCGATGACGCGCCGGAGAGCGACTCCGATTCGCCCGAGCAGAGCCAGCAGGACCCGAGCGACGTGGTGCTCGATGCGGCGCAGACAGCGCTGCCGCCGGGGCTGCTCGATGCGCTGGCGAACGGTACGCTGTCCAAATCGCCGGGCGGCGGCAGCAGCGGCGCCAAGCTGCGCTCGCTGACCTCGGGCCGGCCCGCCGGGGTGCGCGCCGGGGCGCCGGGGCGCGGCGCGCGGCTGGCGCTGATCGAAACCATCAAGGCGGCGGCGCCGTGGCAGAAACTGCGACCGCAGCGCGATGATGGCCGGCTGTCGATCCGCCATGACGATTTGCGCATCCGGCGGTTCGTGGCGCGCGCCGAGGCAACGACGGTGTTTGCCGTCGACGCGTCTGGGTCCGCCGCATTTGCGCGTCTGGCGGAGGCCAAAGGAGCTGTGGAGCTGTTGCTGGCGCAGGCCTATGTGAAACGCGCCGAAGTCGCGCTGGTGGCGTTTCGCGGCGACGGGGCAGAGATCAGCCTGCCGCCCACCCGGTCGCTGGCGCGCGCCAAGCGGCAGTTGGCGGCACTGGCCGGCGGCGGCGGCACGCCGATGGCGGCGGGCATCGACCTGGCGCGGCGGGTGGCGGAGGCGGAGCGGGCGCGCGGGCGCACGCCGTTGGTCGTGGTGCTCACCGATGGCCGCGCCAATGTCGGCGGCACAGCGACCCTTTCACCGCAGGAGGCGGCGCTGGCGAGTGCGCGGGCGTTCGGCGGCAGCGGCGTTGCGTCGGTGTTCATCGATTGCAGCGCGCGGCCGCGGCCCGAAGGCGCGGCGCTGGCGGCGGCAATGGGGGCGCGCTTTGTGGCCTTGCCGCGGCTGGATGCGCGCGCCGTGGTCGCCGTGGTGGGGGCAGCATCATGATCGTTGCGGGCAAAGCCCGATGAGCGCGCCGAATTGGAAAATCGAGGGCCGGCAATGGCCCAATGCCGAGGCCAGCCGCTTCGTGTCCGCTGGCGGATTGAACTGGCATGTGCAGGTGATGGGCTCCGGCCCGGTGCTGTGGCTGCTGCACGGCACGGCGTCGGGGACGCACAGCTGGCGTGACCTGATGCCGCTGCTAGCGCCGCATTTCACCGTGGTAGCGCCGGATTTGCCAGGGCACGGCTTTACCCAGGCAATGGCGCGGCCGACACCGGCGGGAGTGGGGGCGGCATTGGCGGCGCTGGTGACGGCGCTCGATCTGCCGCCGGTGCTGACGCTGGGCCATTCGGCGGGCGCGGCGGTCGCCCTGACGATGGCGTTACCGGGGGCGCAGCTGGGCCAGGCGCGGCCGCAGGCGATCATCAGCCTGGGGGGCGCGCTGCTGCCGTTTCCCGGTATGGCGGGGAAGCTGTTCCCGGCGCTGGCACGGGTGATCTTCGTCAACCCGCTGATGCCCGAATTGTTCGCGATGCGGGCGCGGGTGCCGGGCGAGGTGGCGTCGTTCCTGCACCGCTCGACGGGTTCGCGGATCGATGCGCGCGGGCTGGCGCTGTACGAGCGGCTGCTGCGCACATCGGGCCATATCGGCGGCGCGCTGGCGTTGATGGCGAACTGGGACCTGGAACCGCTGGAGCGGGCGCTGCCAACGCTTAACCTGCCGATTCTGCTGGCGCATGGGGAGGGCGACAAGACCATCCCCGCCAAGACGGCGCACAGCGTCGCGCGCCGGCTGCCACAGGCACAGGTGCGCATCCTGCCCGGGCTCGGCCATCTGGCGCATGAAGAAGACCCAGCTGGCCATGCCGCGCTGATTCTGGACTTTGCGCGGGCGCAGGGCATTATGGCCGCCTGAAGCGTTGGCCGCACAGGAGGCGATGATGAACCCGAAATATTACGGGCTGATCGAGATGGCGATGACGTTTCTGGTCGTTGGCGGCTTCATTGCGCAGCAATTCTGGTCGCTGCGGGAACCCAAGCCAAAGGATGGCGACAAGCCGCCGACGCCGTCACAGCCAGCGGCCGAAGGGGATGACCCCGGCATAGCGGGCTAGTGCTGGCTTGCCGGGCATGTCACGCCCCTCGCGCAGCAGATAGGCATCGGCAACGATGCACGCCTGTTGCTCGATGCCATAGCGCGCGAACGGTTTGCCCGGCACCAGGTCATAGCGATACCGCGCCAGCGGTGGCCGGGCGATCAGCAGGTTGCGGCCGTGCTGGCACTGCCAGACATGCACCATTTCATGGATGAAATGCGCCCGCATCCCCGGGGGCTCGGCAGCGAAATCGGCACTCCAGTTGAAACCGTTGGGGTGGCACCAGATGTGCCCGTCGGGCGCCATCGTCACCCACCAGGGGTGAAACATCCAGTATTTCTGGCGGCGGATCGTCACCGGATCGAGCGCGATATCACGGCCGAACACCGATTCCGCCAGCGCCCGTTCGCCCGTCGTCAGGCCGCGGACCTCCGGGCGATCGGCATCAATGGCCGGCATGCGGGTCCATGCCCACCGGCTTCACATCGGCGGTCACCGTCACTCTGGCACCGCTGCCGAACCCCAGGGTCAGCGGCAGGCTCGCCGGCGTGCCGGTCAGGCCAAAGATCATCAGATGGTTGCCGCCCGGCGCCAGTGCCACGGTGCCACCGGCCGGCACCGGCAGCGCGTCGAGCTTGGCCATCTTCATCACGTCACCGGTCATCGACATGCTGTGAAGTTCGATGCGCACCCCAGGTGCGGTGCTGGTCGCGGTAACCAATCGGTCGGGCTGGCCGCCGCCTTCGATGGTCAGATAGCCAGCGGACGGCCGCCCGGGCACCGGGTTGAGGCGGACCTGCGCGGCGCTGACCCGCGGTTTGCTGCGGTCCCAGGCTTCCTTCACCGGCGGCGGTGCGGCGGCGGCAGGAGCGGCGAGCAGCAGGGCGATGGCGATGGTCAGGCGACGCATAAGGCGAGTCCTTGGCTGGGAAGCCGAGCCCATAACCACCGCCGCCGGTGTTGTCATGCAGCGGGTTGCCGCGCTGCCTTTCGGTTTCTATATCCGCCACGCTCTTGAACAGCCGAAACTGTCGCTTATCTGACACACCACAGGACGATGGGCGGCACTGCTTCGGGGTGCCGCCGCACGGGCCCATTTGCAAAGGACGGAACGAAACATCATGGCAAAAGTCATCGGTATCGATCTCGGCACCACCAATTCGTGCGTTGCCGTCATGGAAGGTTCGACCCCCAAGGTCGTGGAAAACGCCGAAGGCGCGCGCACGACGCCGTCGCAGGTGGCGTTTACCAAGGACGGCGAGCGGCTGGTCGGCCAGCCGGCCAAGCGCCAGGCGGTGACCAACCCGGAAAACACCGTGTTCGCGGTGAAGCGCCTGATCGGCCGCACCTTCAATGATCCGATGACGCAGAAGGACGCGGCGCTGGTGCCGTACAAGATCACCAAGGGCCCGAACGGCGACGCCTGGGTCAAGGCCGGTAACGAAGATTATTCGCCGTCGCAGATTTCCGCCTTCATCCTGCAGAAGATGAAGGAAACCGCCGAGGCGTATCTGGGCGAAACCGTGACGCAGGCCGTCATCACCGTGCCGGCCTATTTCAACGACGCCCAGCGCCAGGCGACCAAGGACGCCGGCAAGATTGCAGGCCTCGAAGTGCTGCGCATCATCAACGAGCCGACGGCGGCGGCGCTGGCCTATGGCCTCGACAAGAAGACCGAAGCCAAGACGATCGCCGTGTACGATCTCGGCGGCGGCACCTTCGACGTGTCGGTGCTCGAACTCGGCGATGGCGTGTTCGAAGTGAAGTCGACGTCGGGTGACACCTTCCTCGGCGGTGAAGATTTCGACGCCAAGCTGGTCGAATTCCTGTCGGCGGACTTCAAGAAGGCCGAAGGCATCGACCTGACCAAGGACAAGCTGGCCCTGCAGCGCCTCAAGGAAGGCGCCGAAAAGGCCAAGATCGAGCTGTCGTCGTCGGCGACCACCGAAGTCAATTTGCCGTTCATCACCGCCGATGCCACCGGGCCGAAGCACTTGGTCAAGGCGATCAGCCGCACCGACCTCGAAAAGCTGGTCATCGACCTGATCGAGCGCACCCGCAAGCCGTGCCTCGATGCGATCAAGGAAGCCGGCGTCAAGGCCAGCGACATCGACGAGGTCATCCTCGTCGGCGGCATGACGCGCATGCCGCGCGTCCGCCAGTTCGTGAAGGAATTGTTCGGCAAGGAGCCCAACACCAGCGTCAACCCC
>JBMOGO010000046.1:0-24767 GCA_049318305.1 Polymorphobacter sp. | reverse complement strand
TTTCGGATTCCGCCCGAAAGGAACGTGCCGTGAAGAAGCTGCTCGTGGTTGCTAGTCTGCTGGTTCCCGCCGTCGCCGGCGCCCAGTCGTTCACCAATCCCCAGCCTACGATGAACATGCCGAACTACAGCACCGAACGCAGCATGGTCGAAGGCCGCGACCCGTTCCCGCGCGCCGAATCACGGGCGGCTGCAAAGGTCAAACTCACCCGCGCCATCGCCCTGCGCGACGAAGCCCTGGTGCTGGAAGCCAGGGACGGCGGCAAGCTCAGCCGCGAAAGCGTGTCTTACCTGCGGCGTAAGGCCCAGGCGATTCTGGCGTATCGCGGATAGTCAGCGCCACAATCTGAGCTAAATCACCAGCGGCCCGTGCGCCAACTTCGGCAGCACATGCCGCGCGAATAGGTCGGCCTCCGCGGCATGCGGGTAACCCGACAGGATGAACGCCTCCATGCCGAGCGCCTGATAGGCCTGCAACTTGGCCAGCACCTGGTCCGGATCGCCGACGATGGCGGCGCCGCAGCCGGAGCGGGCGCGGCCGATGCCGGTCCACAGATTGTCCTCGACGTAACCGTCACTGGCCGCATCACGCAGCTCGGCCTGGCGCTTCACGCCGACCGAAGTCGCATCGAGCGATTTCGCCCGGATGGCATCGCCGGTCGCTGCATCGAGGTGGCTGAGCAGGCGGTCCGCCGCTGCCCGCGCCGCGCTTTCCGTCTCGCGCACCACGACATGGACACGGTAACCGAATTTCAGCGTGCGGCCATGCTTCGTCGCCCGCGCCGTCATGTCGTCGACGATGGCCTTCACCGCCGGCAGCGTGTCGGGCCACATCAGGTAAACGTCCGCCGCCTTGGCCGATGCCTCCCGCGCATCCTCGCTCAAGCCGCCGAAATACAGCGGCGGGCATTTGCCCGACATGGTGGTGACGCCGGGCGGGTCGAGCTTCAACTTGTAATGCTCGCCCTGGTGGTCGAGCGGCTGGCCATTGAGGATGGTCTTCAGGATCTGCATCACCTCGACAGTGCGCGCATAGCGCGGTGCGGAGGCCATCGTTTCCCCCGGCATGTCCGACGAGATGATGTTGACGGTCAGCCTGCCCTCGAGGATGCGGTCGAGCGTCGCGATCTGCCGCGCCAGCTGCGGCGGCCAGGTTTCCCCCACCCGCACCGCCATCAACAGCCGGATCCGCCGCGTGATCGCTGCAATCGCCCCGGCGAACACCGTCGTGTCGATACCCAGCGCATAGCCCGACGGCAGCAGGATATTGTCGAACCCGCCCTTTTCGGCCGTCAGCACGATATTGCGGCAATGCTCCCAGCTCGATTTCAGCGCCGCATCGGGCTGGCCCAGAAACTCGTAATCATCGTCGCACAGCGCCGAAAACCAGCTGACTTCGCAACCGCTCATGGCAGATTCTCCCCCAGCGACGCGGTCAGCACCGCATACCATTCGGCGCGCGTCCACTTGACCTTATAGGCGTCGGCGCTCTCGGCGATCCTTGCGGGATTCTGCGTACCCACGATCGGGATGATGCCGGCCGGGTGCGCCATGATCCAGGCATAGGCCGCCGCCACCATGCCGACGCCATGCGCCGCGCCCTGCGCCGCCAGCGCCGCCTTCACCGCCTCGGCGCGCGGGTCCGCGGCCTGCATCCGCCCCGGCCGCGGGTCGCCAGCGCCGATGCGGCCCTGGCCGAGCGGCGACCAGGCCATGACCGCCACCCCATGCTTCATGGCGCGATCGAGCGTGCCGTCGAACAGCGGCGCCGTCGCCAGCGGGGAGAATTCCGGCTGGGTCGAGACCACGCCGCAGCGCAGGTAGCGCGCCAGCGCGCTGGTCTGCCCCGGCGTGTGGTTCGACACACCGACGGCGCCGATCTTGCCCTCCGCCACCAGCGTGTCGAGCGTCCGGGCGACGTCCGCCGGGTGGGTCAGCATGTCGGGGCGATGGATCTGCCACAGGTCGATCTGTTCGACGCCGAGCCGGGTGAGCGAGGCTTCGACCGCCTCGCGCAGATAGGTCGGCGACGAATCATAGGGCACGCCCATGCGGATACCGCCCTTGGAGGCGAGCACGATCTGGTCGCGCAAGCCGGGGCTTTCCGCGAACACCCGGCCGAGCAGCAGTTCCGACGCGCCGAACGGCTCGTCATTGTCGGGGCCATAAATGTCGGCGGTGTCGAAGAAGTTGATTCCCGCCGCCAGCGCCGCATCCACCTTTGTGCGCGCCGCCGCCACATCATCACCGGCAAAGCGCCACATCCCCCACGCCAGCGGCGAAACCTGCAGGTGGGACTTGCCGAGAGCACGGCGTTCGGGGGAAAGGGCGATCTGATCCATGTCCCCCCAATGCCCGGAGCCGGCCGAAATGAAAAGCAGCGAAACCATCCGTTGGGGCATTGTCGGGTCAGGCATGATGGCGATCGAGCATATCGCCAATATCGCGCTGACGCCGAATGCCGTGGTGACGGCGCTCGCCGATCCGGTGGCAGCGTCGCTCGACCGGGCGGCGGCCGCGGTCGGCACGGACGTGGCGCGCTTTCCCGATGCGGCGGCGCTGGCGGCCTCCGGGCTCTGCGATGCCGTGGTAGTTGCCTCGCCGAACTTCACCCATGTCGACGTTCTGAAGCCGCTGATGGACGCGCGGCTGCACATCCTGTGCGAAAAGCCGCTGGCAACGACCATCGCCGATGCCCGCGCCGTGGCGACCGCCGCTGCCGGCTATGACGCGGTGTTCTGGACCGGCATGGAATATCGCTTCATGCCGCCGGTCGCCGAATATGTCCGGCAACTCCATGCCGGGCGGGCGGGCAAGCTGCAGATGCTGTCGATCCGCGAGCATCGCTTTCCCTTCCTCGTCAAGGTCGGCGACTGGAACCGCTTTTCGGTCAACACCGGCGGCACCATGGTCGAAAAATGCTGCCATTTCTTCGACCTGATGCGCCATATCGTCGGCGCCGAGCCGGTGCGCGTGCATTGTTCCGGCGCGATGGACGTCAACCATCAGGACGAGCGTTACGGCGGGAAAAAGCCCGACATCATCGACAACAGCTTCACCACCATCGATTTCGCGAATGGCGTCCGCGCCATGCTCGACCTGTGCATGTTCGCCGATGGCGCCGAGCAGCAGGAAGAGATCACCGCGGTCGGCGACGCAGCCCGGCTCGATGTGTTCATCCCGGCCGGCGATATCGTCCATTCGCCGCGCACCGGCTTCATGAACCCCAAGATGCCGACGCGCGCCCATGTCGAAACCCCGGCGGCGGCGCTGGCAGCGGGGCAGCACCACGGCTCGACATTCTTCCAGCACCAGGCCTTCACGGCGGCGGTGCGCGGGGAGGGGCCGGTGCTGGTCACCGCCGATGACGGCCTGCGCGCCGTGGCGATGGGTCTGGCGGCGGAAACCAGCGCCCGCGAACACCGGGTGGTGACGATGGCGGAACTCGGGCTGTAAAAAACCATTGCCGGGCGCATTACCGTACAAATGCGCCAAAAAACTGTTGCGCCATCGCAACAGCCGCCAACGCTTTCACCCAGCCCCGATTGACGCCCGGCAAGAAAGTCTTTCTTGCACACTTTAACAATACTGGGGCAATTCCCAGTAAACCAGTGGCCTTTTGCTGCGCACCTTGGGAGCAACCATGATCCGCACGACCCTTCTCGGTTCCGCCGCGCTGTTCGCCGTCATCGCCGCCGCGCCAGCCGCTGCGCAGACCCCGGCGCCCGCTGCTGCCGAAGCCGTTGCCGAAGACAGCCTTGAAATCGTCGTCACGGCGCAAAAGCGCTCTGAACGCCTGCAGGACGTGCCGCTCGCCGTCTCGGTGGTCAGCGGCGATGCGCTGGCCCGCCAGGGCGCGGTGAACCTTGAAGGCGCGCAGTATCTCGTGCCCAGCCTCAACTTCCGCAAATCCGGCACGACCATCAACCAGTCGCTGTATCTGCGCGGCGTCGGCACCGCGACATTCTCCATCGCCGGGGAACCTTCGGTGTCCACCGTGCTCGACGGCGTCGTGCTCGCCCGCGCCGGTGAAGCCTTCTCCGATCTCGTCGACATCGAACGCATCGAAGTGCTGCGCGGCCCGCAGGGCACGCTGTTCGGCAAGAACTCGTCGGCCGGTGTCGTCAACATCGTGTCGAAGCGCCCCGGCGACGACATCGGCGGCTTCGCCGAAGGCAGCGTCTTCTTCGACAATGGCACCGAATATCGCGTTCGCGGTGCGCTCGACCTGCCGATCGGCGATAATGTCCGTACCCGCGTTACCGGCTTTTACGGCACTTATGACGGCAACATCTTCAACGATGCGCCGAACGTGAACCGCCGCGTCAATGGTTATGAGCGCTATGGCGTTCGCGGCCTGCTCGAAGCCGACGTCAGCAGCACCGTCAAGCTGACGGTGACCGCCGACTGGCGCAAGGCCGATGACGATTGCTGCGCCGAAGTCATCGGTACGCAACCCACCGGTGTCGGCGCCCTGGCGCTGGCCGGCATCAACTTCGGGGGCGATGAAACCCGCACCATCCGCCAGAACCTGATCACCCGTACCAAGGAAACCAGCTGGGGCCTGTCGGCACAGCTTGATGCCGAACTCGGCGACATGACGCTGACGTCGATCACCGCCTATCGCAACTACAAGAACCAGGAAATCCGCGATGGCGACTGGATCGGCCAGCCGGTTGCCGGCATTGCGCAGCTGCACGATGATGGCCCGCAGACCGGCAACACTTTCAGCCAGGAACTGCGGCTGACGTCGCCGGCCGACCGCTTCCTCAGCTATGTTGTCGGCGCCTTTTATTCCCGCGCCGAAAGCGAGCGGACCTTCACCCGCGCCGTCACCAGCTGCAACCCGGCGCCGACGCCGGTGGCGCTGGTGCCCTGCGGCAGCGTTGGCGCGCCCGCCACGTCGACATTTTCCGGAACGGCGAATTTCGGGTCGGTTTTCGACAACGTCGCCGTGTTCGGACAGGGCACCGTCAACTTCACCGATCGCTTCCGCGGTATCTTCGGCCTGCGCTACACCATCGACAATCTGTCGGTGTTCCATAGCCGCGTCGCCACCCCGAACATCGGCGGCATTCCGGGTGTCAACCGCAACTTCGATGCCGGCGTGTTCGCCACTTCGACCCCGACGAACATCAACGGCGACCCGCTGGCAACCAACGGCGTCCCGTTCCGCGCCAAGACCGATGCCGACAATCTGTCGGGCAAGGCCGGCCTGCAGTTCGATGTCAATGACGACATCATGGCCTATGGCACCTACTCACGCGGCTACAAGGGCCCGGCTTACAACGTCTTTTTCAACCTCAACGCCAATGGCACCAACGTCATCGACCCGGAAACCGCCGACAGCTATGAAATCGGCCTGAAGAACGTGCTGTTCGACGGTTCGCTGATCATCAACCTCGCCGGCTATTACGCCAAGTACAAGAACTTCCAGGCGAATAACCCCGACCTGGTGGCCGGTGTCATCATCACGCGCTTCACCAACGCCGGTGATATCTCCACCCGCGGCGGCGAGCTTGATTTCGTCTGGCGCCCGGTGACCGACCTGACCTTCTCGGGCGGCGTCGCGTATACCGATGCCCGCGTCGATCGCTTCAACGCACCTCCCGGCGCTGCGGTCATCCCGGCCGGTACGCCGCTGGCCTTTGCGCCGAAGTGGAAGGGCTCGCTGGGTGCCGACTACCGCTGGCGCACCGGTGGTTCGTTCGATTTCACTTTCGGTACCCAGGCATCGACCCAGTCGAGCCAGTTGTCGCTGTTCGACGCCAACCCCGCCGTCCGCGCCCAGGGCACGATCAAGGCGTACAGCCTTGTCGACCTGCAGTTCGGCCTCGTTGAAAAGGACGACCGCTTCCGTCTGCAGTTCGTCGTCAAGAACCTGTTCGATGAAAGCTTCCCGGCGCAGATCACCAACGGTGGTCCGGGCGGGTCGCTGCGCTATCTGATCCCGCGTGAGGCGGATCGGTATTTCGGCGTGACCGGCCGGGTAAACTTTTAGTCGCAGCGCGGCCAGCGGGTAGCGCAGCTACCCGCGGACTCGCGCAAGACCGGCCAGCGAGGCGGACAGCTTCGCTGGCCGATCTCGTCTGACGTCAGCATGGGCTTTGCCCATGCCCCTTGTCGCAGCGCCGCGAGCGCGCTGCAAGCAGCGCGCCGACAGGCGCAAGACCGGCCAGCGAGGCGGACAGCTTCGCTGGCCGATCTCGTCTGACGTCAGCATGGGCTTTGCCCATGCCCCTTGCTTGCTTCTCGCCACCTCTAGACCTGTGGAGGAGGTTGCGCTCGTGCGAGCCAGGTGAGGGGTTCGTTGGCGTCGAACAGATCCAGAAAGCAAGAGCATTGGCAAAGCCCATGCAGACGTCGGACGAGTCCGGGGCGTGAAGGTCGCCCCGTCTCGCCGACCGAGCTTTCGCCTGTCGGCGCATAGCGTCGCTATGCCCCCGCCTCGATCGCGTCCATCGCGTCATCACTCAACCCGAAATGATGCCCGACCTCGTGCACCAGCACATGGGTGACAAGGTCCTCCAGCGAATCCTCGCCCTCGCACCATTCCTCGAGCAGCGGCCGGCGATAGAGGAAGATCATGTCGGGCAGCGCGCCGGACGGCTCATCGCCCTTCATCCCGACATGGCGGCCCTGGTAAAGCCCGAGAATGTCCCATTCGGATTCAAGCTCCATCGCCGCCATCACCTCGGCATCGGGGAAATCCTCGATGCGCAGCAGTACCGTCGCCAGATGATTGCGGAAGAGTTCGGGCAGCCGCTCGACAGCGGCCTGGGCCAGCGTCTCGAAATCGGCGATCGACGGGGGGAGGGTTTGACGGCGGTTCATCCCCGGCAGATAGGACGGGCGACGCCTGAATGCGAGGACCCGCAATGACCAAAAAGTTCACCGACGCCGAAATCACCGCCGCGCTGCCCAAGGTGCCGGGCTGGACGCTGAACGGCGATGGCATCGACCGCAGCTATAAATTCGCCGATTTCACGCACGCTTTTGCCTTCATGGCGCGGGTCGCGCTGCTCGCTGAAAAGGCCGACCACCACCCGGAATGGTCGAACGTTTACAACAAGGTCGAGGTGCGGCTGACGACGCACGACGCCGGCGGCCTGTCGGCAAAGGATTTTGCCTTAGCGCGCGCGATCGACGCGGCGGACTAAGCCTTGCATTTTGTGCCGATTTGGTTATAATGCCCGAGGTTTGAAGAGTCGGACCGACCCCTCGTCTTGCGGGGAGGGTAGTGCGGCGTCAGCCGGGCAGGGAGGGGGGGGCAGTTGAGAAAACCGACGATTCCTGTCAACTTTTTCAACTTACAGCCCGGAAACCTCGCCGCGAGCGAGACCGGTAAAAACCGCCAAACGCGTCAACTTTGTCAACTTCCAGCCGCGCGCCGGAGCGGCGCGCGGCTGGAAACATCAGGCCGTGGTGTCGTCGGTCGGCGCGCCAGGGCCGTTTTTCTTGATCGATTCGATCGCGTTGACGGCAGACGCCTTGGAGGCATAGCCCTCGGTCGAGAACATGGTCTCGCTGTTGTATTTGAAGCGGACGCGAAACTCGCCGGCCTTGTCCTTGTAGATCTCGAACTTGTGCGCCACGGCGCGTCTCCCCGATTGTTGGGGAGCCGATGTTATGGGGTTGGCGGGGGGAGTCAATCGGGGGGAATGTGAAGCGGTGGGGCAGGAAATTCGCAGCAAGGGCATGGGCAAAGCCCATGCTGACGTCGGACGAGTTCGGTGCGGAAAGGCCGCACCGCCTCGCCGGCCGCGCTCAGCGTGGCGCCATCCGGATCGCGCCGTCGATGCGCACATCCTCGCCGTTGAAATAGCTGTTCCGGCACATCTCGACCGCGAGCGACGCATATTCCGAAGGGTTGCCCAGACGCTTCGGGAACGGCACCGACGCGGCGAGCGCATCCTTCACATTCTGCGGCGCGTTGTTCATCAGCGGCGTGTTGAAGATGCCGGGCAGGATGGTGTTGACGCGAATGCCCTCGCTCATCAGGTCGCGGGCAATCGGCAGGGTCATGCCGACCACACCGCCCTTGGATGCGCTGTATGCGGCCTGGCCCATCTGGCCGTCTTCCGCCGCCACCGACGCCGTGTTGACGATGGCGCCGCGCTCGCCGTCTTCCATGGCATCGAGCGTCAACATGCCGGCTGCCGACTTGGCGATGCAGCGGAAGGTGCCAACGAGGTTGATCTGGATGATCATGTTGAAGGCATCGAGCGGGAAATGCTTGATTTCGCCGGTTTCGCGGCTGCGGCTGGCGGTCTTGGCGGCGTTGCCGGTGCCGGCGCAGTTGATCAGGATGCGTTCCTGGCCAATGGCGGCGCGCGCCTTGGCAAAGCCGGCCTCCACCGATTCGTCGCTGGTGACGTTGACGTTGCAGAACACGCCGCCGATGTCGGCTGCGACCGCTTCGCCTTTTTCGGCGTTCATGTCGAAGATGGCGACCTTGACGCCCTCGGCGGCCAGCGCGCGGGCGGTGGCTTCACCCAGGCCCGATGCGCCGCCAGTGACCACGGCCGAACAACCTGCAAGCTTCATTCTCTCTCTCCCCAGAACTTTGGCCGCTTATGCGAAGGCTTTCTGCGCACGGCAACCATAAACCGCGTCGCTCAACTCGGATTTTCGGGCAGGCTGGCGGCGCGCGCCTGCCGCGCCACCTGCGCCTCGCGAACGGCAAGATAGATCGTTGTCATCAGGATGATGGCACCGCCGATGATGGTCAGCGCGTCGACGCGTTCGCCGAAC
The DNA here is from genome assembly GCA_049318305.1 of Polymorphobacter sp. GTDB lineage: Bacteria > Pseudomonadota > Alphaproteobacteria > Sphingomonadales > Sphingomonadaceae > Sandarakinorhabdus. Next base: position 16,014 of record JBMOGO010000046.1, on the reverse strand, counting down.
AACAGGATGCCGGCGGTGGCGATCAGCCCGAAGCGCACGAAATCATAGGGCAGGATCGCCGACGCTTCGGCCAGTGCAAAGGCCCGAGACAATGACAATTGGCCGATTGCCGCCGCGGTTCCGATCAACCCCAGTAGCGGCCACAACGCAACCGGCGGCCAGGTCCAGACGAACAGCGCAACGATCAGGCTGGGGATGGTGGTCAGGATGAAGGTCCAGGCCGCCACCGCGCGGCTGTCGTCGGACGTGACCAGCGAGCGGATCGCGACAATGGAAAACGCCGTCGAAACCGCCGAAATCATCGCTGCGATCACCCCCGGTGTCATCGGCAACGCCCCCGGACGCACCACGATCAGCATCCCGATAAAGCCGATGACCAGCGCCACCACGCGCCGCGCCCGGATGGTTTCCCCCAGAAACAGCACCGCGCCCGCTGTCGCGAACAGCGGCGCCGTATAATTGATGCTCAGCGCCGTCGCCAATGGCGCATGCGCCACGGCATAAAAGGTGCCCATGGTGGCAATGAACCCCGATGTGGCGCGCCGCAGATGCGTGGTGATCCGGTCCAGCCGCAACAGGCCGGGGTTGGCGATCAGCATCGGCAGCAGCACCACGGTGCCGATGGCATTGCGGAAGAACACGATTTCAAAGGCGTGCAGTGACCGCGAGGCATAGCGGATCATCACCCACATCGATGCAAAGGCGATGCACGACAGGATCATCCAGTAGACGCCGCGGGTGGTGCTTGATGTCACAGCGCCGGGTTAGCGACGTCTGCGACCGGTGGGAAGGCCGTCACGCCCCTTGCCTGTCGCTCGCGGTGCAGACAAAAGCGGGCGATCTACTGCTTTCGAAAGGCACGCAATGCACTGGCTGGTGAAGTCGGAACCGTTCAAATATTCGTGGGACATGCTCGTCCGCGACGGATCGACGACGTGGGACGGGGTGCGTAACAACCAGGCCGCGATCTATCTGCGGTCGATGAAGCTGGGCGAAGAGCTGTTCTTCTACCACAGCAACGAGGGCCTGGCCGTCGTCGGCATTGCCAAAGTCGTCGGCGAGCACTTCATCGACCCCAGCGACCCCAAGGCGCGTTTCCCCGCCGTCACCGTGGCGCCGGTGCGACCGCTGGCGCCGGTGTCGCTGGCAGCGATGAAAGCCGAACCGAAACTGGCGGGAATGGCGATGTTTCGGCAATTCCGGCTGTCGGTGCTGCCGATCACCGACGCGGAATGGGCAACGATACTGGCGATGTCAGGCGGGCAGGGTGGCATTGCGCCGGCCGCGACCCTTTAGGGCGAGTGCCGGCTTTTCGATCAGGTGCCACGACAGCGCTGCCAATGGCACGGTGAACACCAGCGTCGAGGCCATGTTAGCGAACGGAGTCGCGCCGATACCGGTCGCGATCATCGCCTGCTGCACCGGAAAGGCATAGATGTAGATGCCGAAGCTGTAGTCGGGCAGAGCGTGGCTGAAGCGCTTCCAGGTCCCCGGCACCAATATGGCGGCAACCAGCGCGACATAGGCGGCCGACAGTTGCGCCGCCAGTTCGCGCCACGGCCCGGCCTCGGCAGCCATGGCGAGCAACACCACCAGCACCGCCAGCGGCCACGACAGGAACACGCGTTCCCGGTACAGGTACAGCAGCACGCCGGCGAAGAACGAGATCGCCAGCGGCCGCAGCGGCGCCAGTTGCGGGATGATGTCGAGCGGCAACAGCATATGCGCGGCGATGCCGAGCCCATAGCCGACCAGCAGCAGATGCCGCCGGGCCAGCAGCCCGGTCGCGCCGATGATGGCGAGCGCGATGTAGCAATGGACCTCGCGCGGGATTGTCCACAGCGAACCATTGATGGCGGTCGGGATCGGGTTGGCGACAAAAACGCCGTCGATCGAGTAGTAATGCCCGAGCAGAAAGGCGTTGCGCAGCAGATACTGCCACAGGCTGGCGTTGCCGGGCATCGCCGCCAGCGGCAAGGTGCCAAAGCCGATGGTGGCGATGACCGCCGTGACGACCAGCATCACCCACAGGCCCGGCAGCATGCGCAATGCACGCGCCTGGGCGAACTGGAGAACACCGCGCATTTCCAGGCTGTTGGTGACCAGAAAACCGCTCAACGTGAAGAACAGCAGCACCGCGAACCGGCTGACCGAGAATGGCAGCACCGCGTCGCTGGGGTCGGGATTGCCGGTCAGTTCATAGGCGTGGGAAAAAATCACCGACGATGCGAACAGCAGCCGCAGGATATTGAAGATATTGCCCTGGTGGCGGACGTCGGCCGGCCCGATGGTGCGGCCAAGGCGCAGCCCGGAAAGCACCGATGCGTCGGTCATCATGTCGCCGGGGCGAGGATGGTGCTGAACATGGCCAATCCCCCTGAAATCGCATCGGTTGTAACGGGTGGTCGCTGTGCCGGCGTTCATATCGCAAACCGGCTTGATGTAAACCGCTCTGCTGCACCGCAGCGGCGCAGGACTCGCCGAAACGCCATGCTATGCGCTAGGGGAGGCGCCCCGGGTCGCCCCGCACCCGAAACTGATTGTCGATCGAGCCGTTTGGAGGCACCGCGCCATGTCCACGACGTTCACCCTGGATACCGCCACCAGCCGCGCCCATCCGGTGCCGGAACCGCTGCGCCGCCTGACAGTGCCGGCCATTGCCAAGCGCAAGAACGCCGAACCCATCGTGATGCTTACCGCCTATACGGCGCGCATGGCGCAGCTTCTCGACAAGCATTGCGACATGCTGCTGGTCGGCGATTCGCTGGGCCAGGTGATTTACGGGCTGGATACGACCGTCAAGGTGACGCTGGAGATGATGATCGCACACGGCGCGGCGGTGGTGCGCGGGTCTTACCGCTCCGTCGTCGTCGTCGATCTGCCGTTCGGCGCCTATGAGGAATCGCCGCAACAGGCCTTTGCCAACGCTGCGCGGGTGATGAAGGAAACCGGCGCCGCCGCAGTCAAGCTGGAAGGCGGAACGGCAATGGCGGAGACCATCCACTTCCTTGGCCGGCGCGGCATTCCGGTGGTCGCCCATGTCGGGCTGACGCCGCAGGCGGTCAACGCGCTGGGTGGGTATGGCGCCCGCGGCCGCAGCGAGGCAGAAGCGGCCGCTATTCTCGCCGATGCCGTGGCGGTTGCCGATGCCGGGGCGTTCGCGCTGGTGGTCGAAGGCGTGGTGGAATCGCTGGCCCGGCGCATCACCGAAACCGTCAAATGTCCGACGATCGGCATCGGCGCGTCGGCGGCGTGCGATGGCCAGGTCCTGGTCGTCGACGACATGCTGGGCATGTTCGAACGCGTGCCGCGCTTCGTCGAACGCTTCGATGATCTGGCAGTCCGCATCGACGCCGCGGCTGCGAGCTATGCCGGCGCGGTGCGGGAACGCCGCTTCCCGACCGAGAAACAACTTTATCTCTGATGACGCATCGGGCATTCACGCGCCGGAAAGCCTTTGCCATGCAAGGGCCGCAGGGCGAAACCGCCCGTGAAGGAGTTCTTCGACCTTGGCCGTAACCCCGCAAACCCCCGATGAAGCCTTTCTGCGGGAAGTCGATGAAGGTGTGCGCCGGGACCAGGTGGCGTCGCTGTGGCAGCGTTTCGGCAAGCTCGCCATCGCTGTGGTCGTGCTGTTTCTTGCCGCGGTCGCCGGCGTGTTGTGGTGGCAGGCCGATCAGCTGCGCAAGGCGGGGGAGGCGGGTGAAAAGCTCGACCAGGCTGTCGACAAGCTGGAAGTCGGCGACGCTGCGACCGCGCGGCCGTTGCTTGATACGCTCGCCAAGGACGGCCCGGGCGGTTACCGGCCGCTCGCCCAGATGATGCAGGCCGCAGATGCCGCCACCGCCAACGACAATGCCAAGGCGATCCGCCTGCTCGACGCCGTGGCCGCCGACGCGTCGCAGCCGCAGCCGCTGCGTGACGCTGCGCTCATCAAATCGGTGCGGCTGGCCTATGACAGCCTGCCCCCCGCGACCGTTGTGACGCGGCTCAAGGACCTCAGCGTGCCGGGCAACCCGTGGTTCGGCGTTGCCGGCGAGATGACGGCGCTCGCGCACCTCAAGGCAGGCGAGACGGCGCAGGCCAAGACCCTGCTGACCGCGCTCGTCCGCGACGCGGCGCTACCGGCCAGCCTGCGCGGCCGCGCGGCACAACTGGCGATCGCGCTGGGTGTCGATGCCGCAACGCTCAACCTGCCGAATGCCGCTGCCCAAGCTGCTTCGACTGCTCCTGCTGCTGCGCCGCCGACTCCTGCATCATAAGGGCCTGACCTTGCACAAGCGTAACCTGAGTTTCATTCTCGTCGCCGCGCTGGCAGTGTCGAGCTGTGGTGTGTTCAAGGGTGGCAAGGGTCCCAAGACACCGACCGTTGGCGAACGCATCCCGGTGCTCAACTTTGAAACCCGCGCCGTTGCCGAACCCGAACTTCAGGACCTCGCCGTCGTCTTGCCGGCACCGGAAGCCAATGCGGAATGGGCGCAATCGGGTGGGTCGGCGTCGAAATCCAATGGCCATCTGGCGCTCGGCGATACGATGACGCAGCTCTGGTCGGCGTCGATCGGTTCCGGCAGTTCGGCGACACGGCGGTTGAACGCCGGGCCGGTCGTCATGGGTGGCCGCGTGTTCACCATGGACACCGTCGGCACCGTGCGGGCGTTCGATGCCAAGACCGGCAGTACCGTCTGGAGCGCCAAGATCGAGTTGGAGAAAAAGAACAGCAACGCGGCGTTCGGCGGCGGTGTCGGCGGCGGCGACGGCCGCATCTTCGCCACAACCGGCTATGGCATTGTCGCCGCCTTCGACGCGGCGACCGGCACCGAATTGTGGCGCCAGAAGGTCGGGACTCCGCTGCGCGGCGCGCCCACTGTCGCCGGCAATCGCATTTTCGTGCTGACCCAGGACAATCAGCTGTTCGCGATGAGCGCCGAAAAAGGCGAGGCGCTGTGGAACGTCACCGGCACCGTCGAGGTTGCCGGGCTGCTTGGTGCCGGTTCGCCGGCCGTGGCGCTGGAAACCGTCGTCGTGGGGTTCTCAAGCGGTGAATTGAACGCGCTGCGGGCCGAAAACGGCCGGACGGTGTGGTCCGACGCACTGGCGCGCACCGGCCGTTCGACGGCAATGGCGGCGCTGTCCGATATCGATGCCTCGCCGGTCATCGACCGCGGCCGTGTCTATGCGATCGGCCATGGCGGCCGCATGGCGGCGCTGGAACTCGCCACCGGACAACGAGTCTGGGAACGCAATTTTGCCGGCACCTCGACACCCTGGGCGGCCGGCGAGTTCGTCTATGTCGTGACCATCGAGGGCGAAGTCGTCTGCCTCACCCGCGGCGATGGCAAAGTCCGCTGGGTGCTGCAACTGCAGCACTTCAAGAAGGAAAAGAAGAAGACCGATCCCATCCGCTGGTCTGGGCCAGTGTTGGCGTCGGACAAGCTTTTGGTGGCTGGATCGAACAAGCAGCTTGTTACGATCAACCCGTACACCGGCAAGCTGATCGCCACCCGGAAACTGTCTTCGCCGGCCTTTCAGGCGCCGATTGTTGCGGACAATATCGCCTATCTGCTCACCGATGACGGCAAGCTGACAGCATATCGCTGAACCGGAAGCATGGCCGGATGCGGCTGGCTCTGCTAGGGGCGCGCCATGTCCAACCTTGAAACACTGCCCCGGGTCGCCATCGTTGGACGGCCCAACGTCGGCAAATCCACGCTTTTCAATCGCCTTGTCGGCCGCAAGCTGGCGCTGGTCGACGATACGCCGGGCGTCACGCGCGACCGGCGCGAAGGCATGGCGCACCTCCATGACCTGACCTTCACCGTTGTCGATACCGCTGGTTTTGAGGATGCCGACGCGGCCTCGCTGGCCGGTCGGATGCGCCAGCAGACCGATGCCGCCGTGGGTGATGCCGTGGTGGCGCTGCTGGTTTTTGACGCGCGCGCCGGCGTGACGCCGCTCGACAAGCACTTCGCCGACTGGCTGCGCAAGCGCGGCACGCCGTTGATCCTGGTTGCCAACAAGGCCGAGGGCCGCGCCGGCGAATTGGGGGTCGCCGAAAGCTATGCGCTGGGGCTTGGCGATCCGATCCAGATTTCCGCCGAACACGGCGAAGGCATGGCGGATCTGTTTGAAGCGCTGCTGCCCTTCGTCGATGCGCCGGCAGAGGAAAGCGACGATTTTCCAGCTGAAGGCGTCACCGAAGTCGACGCGCCGGACGGCCCGCTCAAAATGGCGATCGTCGGCCGGCCCAACGCCGGCAAATCGACGCTGATCAACACGCTGCTGGGTGAAGCCAGGCTGGTCGTCGGCCCCGAAGCGGGCATCACGCGGGATTCGATTGCGATTCCGTGGGATTATCACGGCTTGCCGGTGCGGCTGGTCGATACCGCCGGGCTGCGCAAGCGCGCCAAGGTCAGCGACAAGCTGGAGCGCATGTCGGCGGCCGATACCAAACTGGCGATCGATTTCGCAGAGGTGGTGGTCCTGCTGCTCGATTCCACGCTGGGGCTCGAAAGCCAGGACCTGCGCATCGCCGACCTGGTGCTGTCCGAAGGCCGGGCGCTGGTCATCGCGCTCAACAAATGGGACGTGGCGCGCGATCAGTCGTCTTTGTTCCAGGGTGTGCGCAAGGCGCTTGACGATGGCTTGTCGCAGATCCGCGGCGTCCCGCTGGTGGCGCTGTCGGGGCAGACCGGCAAGGGCCTCGACCTGCTGATGAAGGCGGTGACCGAAGCGCGCACGAAATGGTCGCGCCGGGTCTCGACATCACAGCTCAACCGCTGGTTCGAAGCCGCGCTGGATCGCAACCCGCCACCCGCGGCAGGTGGCACCCGCATCAAGCTGCGCTATGTCACGCAGGTGGCAGCGCGGCCGCCCAGCTTTATCATCTTCGGCAATCGCACCGAAGATTTGCCCGCCAGCTATGGCCGCTACCTGGTCAACAGCCTGCGCGACGATCTTGATTTCGAGGGCGTACCGATCCGGTTGAGCTTTCGCGGCGGCAAGAACCCGTTCGAGGGTCAGCCACGCGGCAAACCCAAAAAGCGCTGACCTGAAATGGCGCGCTGGAGCCGCGGACGGATGTTCGCCGCCGCGCCCAAAAGCTGTTTGCGGCGTTATCCGGTGGTGGGCGATTTCGACATCTGCCCGTGAACCGTTCTGGATGTATACCGTCGGTTGTAGAGACGCCCGCTGGTTCGATTAGAGGGGCACGACGGGCAGTAACGCCGAACGCCTGGCCGCTCGCCGGTGCCTAGGGTGCCGGCGCGCGGCCGTTCGGGATTTGTTCAGCTTTGTTAGGATCATGCGCCAAGCCGCTGCATCATAGGTTTCGGCGATGCTGCAACCTTTCGCTGGCCTGAACGTAGCTTAAAGCTACGGCTGAAATGGCCGTAAAAAACACACGGTCTGACTTGCGTTTGATGCGTGTTCCGGTAATACTGTCAGCGCGTTAACAGGCAAACGCGCGTTATGCTTTGGGGTAAATCATGCTCGTTGGTAAGAATCTTCGCCGCTCCACGATGACTGGTGGCGTGATGCTGCGGTCGTTGTGGCTCGGCGTTTCCGTAACGGGTTTGATGCTTGCCGGCACGGCGCTCGCTCCGGCAAGCGCGCAGGTTCTGGACCTCGGCGGTGCGACGGTTAACCTGTCTGACCTCGCCGGTTTCACCGAGGTAACCAACGGCACGTTGCGGCTGACGCCGCTTGCCGGCGGCCTCACGTTCGGCGGCGCACTGACCGATAGCCTGGGCCAGTTCTCGCTGACGAAGCTTGGCATCACCAATCTGACGCTGACGGGTTCGGGCCTGAACACCTTCTCCGGAAACACGACGCTGAGCGGTGGCATCCTGATCGCTGGCGCGAACAACATTCTTTCGGCCAACTCGCTCTTGAACGTCGGTGGCGGCGCGCTCGACCTTGCAGGCTTCAACCAGACGGTCAACGGGTTGACCGGTTCCGGCCAGATCAACAATACCGGTGGGCTCGCGACGCTCACGATCAATTCGGCTGTTGCCCACTCGTTCAGCGGCGCGATCAACGGTGCGACGCGCGTCGTGAAATCCGGCGCCGGTGACCAGACGTTCGTCGGCGCGAGCACCTATACGGGAGGCACCGAGCTAGCGACCGGCCTCACGCGTTATGGCAACAACGCGTCATTCGGGACTGGCGCCATCACCGTTTCCGGTGTCTCGGCGATTGAGGCTGCGATCAGCAATGTGACGCTGTCGAACGATATCATCCTGGATGCCACGCTTGAATCTCAAGCCGGCGGTGTCGACCCGATGCTGGCTGGCGTGATTTCGGGCAATGGTGGTCTGCGCAAGGTCGGCAATGGCAATCTCACGCTCGCCAATGTCGCCAATACGTTCACTGGCGGCTTCGAGCTTATCGGTGGCCAGTTGGTTCTCGGCGGCAATGGTTCGCTCGGCACCGGCGCGCTGACAACTGGCGCTGCGCAGGTCACGCTCAGCACACTCGGCAATATCTCGGTGGCGCTCGCCAACGATGTTTCAGTTGGGCAGTTGCTCAATTTCGAGCTTCCGAACGCCGGCAATTTTATCCAGTTTGACGGTGTTGTGTCCGGCGCAGGCGGCTTGTTCCTAAAGACCGGTGGTGGCGCCCTCGTTCTGACAAATGCCAATACCTACGCCGGCAATACGCTGGTGCAGACGGGTTTCCTTGGTCTTGGTAACGCGCTTGCTGCGGGCGCGACCGCAATTGAGGTGAGTGGCACCGGCGGGCTTGCCGCCTATGCGCCCGATCTCACTGTCAACAACCTCATTCGCACGCGCTCGAACGCACAGGTCGATACGCGCAGCTTCAATCTCACGCTTGGCGGGGTCATTTCCAACCAGTCCAATGCGCTGATTGGCGGCGTTGAAAAAATCGGCGCGGGCACGCTGACTCTGACGGGCGCTAACACTTACACCGGCCCGACCACCGTGACCGCCGGCCAATTGGACATCAATGGCAGCCTGACGAGCAATGTAGCCGTTGCGTCGGGTGCGACGCTGGGTGGCACCGGTTCGGTCGCGGCGGCCAACACCGTAACGATTCTCAGCGGCGGCAACATCTCGCCCGGTGGCGCAGGCTTCGGGACGCTAACATTCGGCACCCTTGATCTGCAGACCGGGTCGATCTTCAACCTCGACCTGTCCACGGTTGGTGTTCTTGGCGGTGGCGTCAACGATGCCATTGTCACCACGCAATACAACGTCGGTGATGGCGCAATTCTCAGCGTCAACTTCCCTGGCGCCATCACGCCCGGACTCTATCCGTTCCTGTCCGCCAGCGGGTTCGCGAATATCATAGGTGGCGGCTTCACCGTGAATCCGGCTCCGGGCGGTTTCGACTATTCCGTTGAGTACGGTCTTACGACTTCGCTGCTGGTGACCTTCAGTGGCGTGCGATTCTGGGATGGCACGGGGCCGTTCGGCAACAGCGTCGTCAATGGCGGCGACGGTGTCTGGACCGCAGCGGCGACGAACTGGACCAACATGACCGGCGCCGCGCAGTTAGCCTGGGCCAATACCGAAGGCGTGTTCGCCGGCGTTGCCGGGACGGTGACCGTCGATGGAACACAGGCTTATACGAACCTGCGTTTCGATACCGCTGGCTATACGCTGACGGGTGGCTCGATCACCGCAAACGGCGGCGTTCTGAACATCGACAATGCCGGCACCACGACGATCAACAGCGTCATTGCCGGCACCAATGGCCTGACAAAGACGGGCGCCGGCACGCTGGTACTTGGCGGCGCCAATACGTTCACCGGCATCTACACGTCGGGCGCTGGAACGGGTGTGACTGTGGTCGACAGCGACACGGCGCTCGGGACGACCGGCGCTAGCTTCGGGGCTGGGACGACGCTCCGCACCTTGGGCAACCAGACGTTGACTGTTCCCATCGCAATCAATGGCGGGGTAACGTTCGACCAGAATGGTGCCTTACTGACCGTCGATGGCGTTGTTTCGGGCAATTCGGCGCTTACGGTGCTGGGAGCGGCTGCGCTTCCCAACCAAGGCGTTGTACTGCTTGGTGTAAATACCTACACTGGCACGACAACGGTGATGAATGCCGGCCTTGCCATAGAGGCTGATTCAGGCCTCGGAAATAGCGCCAACGGGATCGTGCTCAACGGTGGCGTATTGTCGGCCTTTGGAACTTTTGCCACGTCGCGCAGCGTTTCGCTGCAGGGTAATTTCGGCGGGCTTTTCGTCGATACCGGTGAGACGCTGACTTCTAACGGCCTGATCTCCGGTGGGCCCAGTTCGGCTTTGGTGAAGGGCTTCGGCGGGACGCTCATTCTCGGCCCCGGAGCCAACACCTACCAGGGCCCTACGGTTCTTCAGGGCGGCACGCTGCAGGTCTCGAACCCGGCATCGCTTGGCACCGCCCCAGTGGTCGTTTTCGCAGCGAATTCGACCTTGCGCTTGGCAGCGCCCTTGACCTTGGGCAAGGCGCTTTCGATCCAGTCCGGTGTGACCGGCACTGTCGATACAGCCGGTTTTGACTCGACAATCAACGGAGTCGTGATCGAAAACCTGCCCAGCGGTACGCTGACGAAGGTAGGCCTAGGCCAGTTGACGCTTAACCAGGCTGGTTTCCACACTGGCGGCACCAATTTGAACGAAGGCACGCTGCGTGTCGTCAACGGTGCCATCGGTGCGGGTACGCTGACGACGACCGGCGGAACCCGGCTGGTCGCCGGGATCGGCCTTAACCAGGCGCTGACCTTTGCGGGTGTGAATGGCGTCGTACTTGGTGCCGGCAACACGACGCTTGATCTCGTCGGCGGCAGCTTCTCGATCAACACCGACTCAGGTGTCGTGACGTCGAATGGCACCACTCTGACCATCAATCGGGCAATCAGCGGTCCTGGCGGTTTCACGAACGCCAACGCCGGTGTTTTGAACCTGAATGCCGTGAACAGCTATGCCGGCGGAACCACGCTTTCGAACGCAGCTGTGTTCATTGGTAACAATAATGCGTTGGGAACCGGTTCGGTCACGCTCAATAACTTCAGCGCTGTGCAGAACAACAGCGGCGGCGCCTTGTCGATCGTCAATGACGTCAATATCGCTGGCGCTGCCAGCCCGGCGGCGAGCAGCATCGCCATCGGTGGTGCCAATGACCTGACAGTGACCGGCGCCCTGTCGGGTGCGGGTGGTCTCAACAAGTCTGGCGCGGGTACGCTTACCCTTGCCAATGCGGCCAACACCAATTCCGGCATCTTGCAGGTCAACCAGGGCACGCTGAGTGTCACCGGCGCGCTGACTTCGGCTGCCGCAGTCGTCAATGTGCGTGGTGACGCCACCATCGCCGGCACCGGCACGATTGCCGGCACGGTCAATGTGGCCAACGCCGGGAATCTGTCTGCAGGTGTCGGCGCGACGCCGGGTACGCTGACGATCGGCAACCTCAGTCTGTCCGACGCGTCGAACGTGCTGTTCGATCTGGGCGCCGCCAACACGATCGGCGGGCCGCTCAACGACCGCGTTGTGGTCACCGGCGCGTTGACCCTTGATGGCCGGCTCACCGTCAGCCAGTCGGCGGGTGGGACTTTCGGCCTCGGGCTCTACAACCTGTTCACCTATGGCACGTTGACCAACAACGGCCTGACCATCGACTCGCTGCCGAACGGCTTTTCCGGCATCATCCAGAACAATGTCGGCCAGAGCCAGATCAACCTTGTCGTTGGCGCGCCAGGCACCAACTTCTTGTTCTGGGATGGCGCCGACACCGGCGCCAATGCCGGCAACGATGGCGGCACCAATACCTGGACAGCAGCGGGCTTCAACTGGACGGGTGCGGCGCCAAGCCAGATCAACACGACCTGGGTTGATAACAGCATCGGTGTCTTCGGCGGCACCGCCGGCACCGTAACCCTGGCGCAGAACTATACGGCGCAGGGCCTGCAGTTCCAGACCGATGGTTATGTCCTCACCGGCGGCGGCCTGACCGTGCCGGTGAGCACGGGCACATTCGTCATTACCGATCCCGGCATCACCGCGACGATCAACAGCCCGTTGACGGGTGCCGGCGCGCTGGCGAAGCAAGGCACGGGTACGCTCGTGCTCGGCGGCAACAACAATTATTCGGGCGGCACGGCGCTGACCAGCGGGACGCTGGGCGTCGCGAGCAACACTGCGCTCGGCACCGGCGCGCTGGCGATGGCCGATGGCACGACCTTGCAGGCAACGACGACTGCCAATCTGGCCAATGCCATTGACATCACGGGCACTGGTACGGTTGACACCAATGGCAACATCCTGACTCTGGCGGGGGTTATCAGTGGCAGCACGTTGACGAAGGTCGGCGCGGGCGTGCTTCAACTCAACAATGCCAACACCTACACGGGCGGCACCAATCTGAATGCCGAGACGATCTTCATCGGCAACAGCGCCGCACTCGGCACCGGCGCGCTCGCCATGGCCGATGGCACAACGCTGCGTGCGGGCGCTGCGGGCCTTTCGCTGGCGAATGGCGTCGCCATCACCGGAACTGGTACGTTCAACACCAATGACAACATCCTGACACTTGGCGGTGTGATCAGCGGCGGTACGCTGAACAAGACTGGCGGCGGCACCCTGATCGTCACCAACGCCAACAGCTTCACCGGCGGTACAACCATCAATGCAGGCACAGTGACGGTGGCCAACAATCTGGCCCTCGGCACCGGCCTTGTCTCGATCGGCAACAACAACATCCTCAATGCCGGTGTGACCGGTCTGACGCTGGCTAATAATATCGAGCTTTCGGCGCCGTTTGGTGGTGTCGGGTCGGTGAACGTGGATACCGGGCTCGTCATGACCCTGACCGGCGACATCAGCAGCGCCACTTCGCGCCGTCTGCGCAAGAGCGGCGGCGGTGAGCTGGTGCTGTTCGGCACCAACCTTACAACTAACGGCACCAATCTGGTCGGTGGCACTGTTACGGTTGGCAGCGACCTGGCGCTTGGCCCGGTGCTGACCATGGCAGCGGGCACTACGCTGGCCGCGGCCAACGAGGGGCGTGTGTTGGCGTCTTCGATCGTCCTGGCCGGCAACGGCACGATCGACACGCGCGGTTTCACCCTGACGGTCAATGGCCGGATCGAAAATGTCGGTTCGCTGACCAAGATCAGCGCCGGGACTCTCGTTCTGAACGGCGCTAACACCTACACGGGTGGCACCAACCTCAACGCCGGCACCATCCAGGTCGGCAACAACACGGCACTGGGCACCGGCGCACTGGCGATGGCCGATGGCACGACGCTGTTGTCGGGCGCGGCTGGCCTGACGCTGGCCAATGCGGTTGGCATCACCGGCACGGGCACGGTCGATACCAACGGCAACACGCTGACGCTTGGTGGTATCGTTACTGGCAATACGCTGGCCAAGACCGGTGCCGGCACGCTCGTCCTGACGGGCGCCAACACCTATACCGGTGGCACCAGTCTCAACGCGGGCACCATCACGGTGGCTGGCGGCAACAACCTCGGCAGCGGTACGCTGACCGCAGCTGATGGCACGACCCTGCGGGTCGGCACCAGCGGCGGCCAGACCATCGCGGTTGCCAACAACATCGTCACCAATGGCGTGTTGACGGTCGGCCTCGGTGGCACCGTCGGCGGCTCGCCAGCGCTCGCCGCGGCGACAGGCCTGCTCATTACTGATGGCAACGACGTCACGCTGTCGGGCATCATCTCCGGCGCCGGTAGCCTGGTGACCGATGCCAACGCGCCGGGCAATCTGACGCTCAGCGTCGCCAACACCTATTCCGGCGGCACGACCATCACCCAGGCGACGGTTTCGATCGGCACCGCCACATCGTTGGGTTCGGGTGACGTTGTCCTCAATAGCGGTGGCGTTATCAACCGCAGCGGCGGCGCCCTGTCGATTGCCAACAACATCGCTTCGGCCTCGTTCGGCTGGGCCGGTGGCGCCGATGATCTGACGTTGACCGGTGTACTTTCGGGCGGCGGCAACTTCTTCAAGGTCGGATCGGACAAGCTGACGCTGGCCAATGCGGCGAACACCTTTGGTGGCGTGGTTGATGTCGCGGTTGGCAATTTGAACGTCAATGGCGCGCTCACCAACGCCGCCGGGTCGGTCATCGTGCGCAACGGTTCGACATTGTCGGGCACTGGCAGCATCGCCGGGGCCGTTACCATCGAAAATGGCGGCAATCTGACGCCGGGCAATTCGGTCGGCACGCTCACTGTCGGGTCGCTGACGCTCAACAACACTTCGAACGTAAACTTCGAGTTCGGGGCGCCCAACACGATTGGCGGCGCCTTCAATGATCTCGTCATCGTCAATGGCGATCTCGTGCTCGACGGTCTGCTCAACGTGACCCAGTCCGCCGGTGGCAATTTCACCACCGGGATTTACGAAATCTTCCAATACTCCGGCAATCTGACGGATAACATCCTGAGCTTTGGCTCGGCGCTGCCGAACGGTCAGACCGGCATCATTCAGGCTGGCCTCGTCGCCGGCCAGGTCAACCTGATCGTTACCCAGTCGCCGAGTGTCCTGCTGTATTGGGATGGCGCTGATGGCGTTGGCAATGGTGTCATCAGCGGTGGCACGGGCACATGGACTGCCTTGTCGACGAACTGGACCGGCGCACCGCCGAGCGCGCTCAACACCAACTGGCAGAGCACGATCGGTGTGTTCCAGGGTGTGGGCGGCACCGTCACGATCAACGATACCCAGTCGTTCGAAGCCCTGCAGTTCACTGTTGATGGCTACAACCTGGTTGCCGGCACGGGCGGCCTCGCCACGCCGGGCGCCGGCGTCCTGTTCGCTTCGACCGGCATCGGTGCATCGATCTCGGCGCCGATTTCCGGCGCGGGTTCGATCGTCAAGCAGGGTGGTGGCACCATCACGCTGAGCGGCGACAACAGCTATGCCGGCGGTACCGACGTCCAGATCGGTACGTTGGCCGTTGGCAGCAACACTGCACTCGGCACCGGTCAGGTCTTGTTGCAGAGCAACGCGACTCTGGCTGCCGCTATCAGCGGCGTGGTGATCGGCAACAACATCACGACCTTCGGCAACGGTATCGTCAATTCTGGTCCCGGCATCTTCACGCTGGGCGGCACCATCGATGGCGCCGGCTCGATCAGCCAGGTCGGCACCGGCAATCTCGTCCTCAACGGTAATAACAGCTTCACCAACCTTGGCATCAATCAGGGCACAGTGACGGTTGGTACCAACACGGCGGCCGGTATCGGCAGCATTGCAATCAACAACAACGCCACGCTGGCGGCTGGCGCCAATAACCTGGTGCTGACCAACTTCGTCGTCACGACCGGCAACGGGATCGTGAACGCCGGCGGTGTCGGCAACGTGTTCACGCTCAATGGCAATATCGCTGGGGCGGGTTCGATCTCGCAGGTCGGTCCTGGGACGCTGGTGCTCAACGGCAACAACAGCTTCACCAACCTCGGCATCAATGCCGGCATGGTTCAGGTCGGCTCGAACACGGCGGCGGGCATCGGCAGCATCGCGCTGAACAACAATGCGACGCTTCAGTCGGGCGGCGCTGCGATAACGCTGGCAAACAACGTCGAAACCACGGCCAATGGCCTGGTCAATGTCCGCACCGGTGAAGTGCTGACGCTCAATGGCTCGGTTGGCGGTGCGGGTTCGATCTCGCAGGTCGGTCCTGGGACGCTGGTGCTCAACGGCAACAACAGCTTCACCAACCTCGGCATCAATGCCGGCATGGTTCAGGTCGGCTCGAACACGGCGGCGGGCATCGGCAGCATCGCGCTGAACAACAATGCGACGCTTCAGTCGGGCGGCGCTGCGATAACGCTGGCAAACAACGTCGAAACCACGGCCAATGGCCTGGTCAATGTCCGCACCGGTGAAGTGCAGACGCTCAATGGCTCGGTTGGCGGTGCGGGTTCGATCTCGCAGGTCGGCGGCGGCAACCTCGTCCTGAACGGCGCCAACAGCTTCACCAACCTCGGCATCAACACCGGGACGGTGACGCTGGGCACCAACACGGCGGCCGGCGTTGGCG